>NZ_JBDWYG010000015.1:0-114861 GCF_039982535.1 Aliiglaciecola sp. | reverse complement strand
CAATGAGTCTATTGTTGATGGTGTATTAGGGAAGACAAAAAGTACCTATTCTGATCGATTTGTCGAGATGTCAGATCAAGTTCATGATTCACTAATGCGTATCTTTAAAGACGCTAAAAATAGTGAATTTGTATTTAGCAGAAATGGTAAACCACTCACACAAAGTTACATCACGCAATGCGTTTGGTACCCATTGCTCAAGCAACTCAACATACCAAGACGCAGGCCTTATACAAGCCGTCATACCGCAGCATCTATTTGGCTAGGATCTGGCGAAAATCCTGAATGGATTGCGCGTCAACTAGGGCATAAAAACAGTGAGATATTGTTTAATTACTACAGTAACTACATTCCAAATTTAACTCGCTCAGATGGTGAGCAAGCAAATACGTACATTAATAAAATTGAGGTGAATCTATGAAGTATTACTCTAACCAACTACCCGTAAAAATGTTTCAAAAATACAGCTGTATTAAGGGCGTATATCGAATTTTGGATGCAGTTCACTTTGACCTTTTAAGTGGCTTTTTTTATGAATTAACTCTTACTGATGGGCAAAGCAATATCAAGATTTGTACAGCTTGTGAAAGCATAGAAAGATTAGATTTTTCTGTTGGTGCTTTTGCTTTTATCGAAGCTGTGAGGGGGGCCGGTGGGCATTGGAAAATAAGGGAGTGCCGACTTGTAACTAGTGAAGTTGCGTTAAAGTCACTCGGGTTTGTTTTTGATAGCGAACGATACATTAGAGCACGGATGCAAAACACCAGTGAGCTATTGGATGAAGTACATTCTGAGCAACTAACTGAGTTAATATTAGTCGCGAAGAAGCGTCTGTTGGTGAGAGTAGAGCAGGGAGTTTTATTCGATGCATGGTTAAAATCCTCAATTAACCGGTTTCTATCAAACATAGTTTGCATTGACTTTAGGTCACAAATAGAGCGCGATTATGCAATCGTTTTTGGCTTGGTTTACTCTCTTTTTATTAACTGTGTAGGTCCGTCGAAGCGTTTCGATATGCGAGTAAAGGAGGACCTAACATTTCTTGAATTGGGAGAAGAAGTGGAGTTATTTTTAGACCGCCATCTACCAGATTTAAGTTCTATTTTCAAAGAGATCATATACAAAACGGATCCACTTGTTTCTGTCATGGGCGACCTGAAAGAAGTTGAATATATTAAAGCTATACAAGTTGTTGCATGTCAGGAAGTGCAGTGTTTTGGGAAGACTCTTGTAGGGAATTTGGAAGCTGCTTAAGTTTTAAATCTTCGTCGATTGTGAATGGATATGTGATGTTTTTTAACAAAGCCAGTTACTATAATTTAGGTGGTTTTAGGCATGTAATATCGCTAATCTATACTGAAATTTCATTGCGTTTTTTGGATTCATTTTATGGTGAAAATTAATCCAAAAGTGGGTTGGTGACTGGTTTTTGAGGTGGTTAACTTAGCTTGATATCAGCTATGATAGAGCAAATTAATGGCATTTACAGTGCTCATTTATACTTATGAAAGTAAACGATTAGGTGATTAGATGACAAAGCTTAATATAGAAATAATCGCGACTGACGACGAGCCTTTTAGCCTTCTAACAAGACTTGCAAAAGCAAAGTTTAGAGCGAGCGATGTATATACTTTAAGTGGAACCGATACACTCGGCATCGATGATGGCTTGAATGATATTCGTGCATTAATCAATGACAACATAATCGAGTTCTATTATAGATACGACAAAGACCGCAATAAATATGAGTCTTCGATACTTGATTTTTGTCGGCATAATAACTTAACAATACGATTCTGCAACTCGGGGAAAAAGTGACGAATGTGAGGTCGAAAAGTATCTGAATTAACGCCAAATAGAAATCTGTGGTTTGGAGTGCGCTTTGTTCCAAACGATAACTTTATTTGCGTGCTTTAAATACCTGTAACTACTATTTTTAAGTAGCGATAAGTCGCTAGAATAGGGTATTAAATGTGTTGTTATAGCAATCAAAACAGAGTGTTATATTGCATTATAAATGATGACTTTTATCTACCAGAAAGTGCTCAGAACTTTCCCAAAAATGTCGTGAAAATGGGTGGTGAACTTGACAATTACATGCCTTTTATTCGCACCAAAAGACTAAGTTTTTATGTGGATTTAATTGCGTTTGACATACTTAAGTCTAGAGCGAATATCCTCCGTGTAAACAACTCTGAGCATTCAATTGAATTTAGTATGTTACGAGTAAAATTTAAGAGCAATAGTTAAGCAAGGCTTTTAATAGACTTTGCACTGACAAACATAATGTTCAAAAGAAAAGAATTTACTGCTTTAAAAATGCAACTTTTATAATAGCTATTTTTACGCCTTGTTTGTTCATTTTAGCAATATGGCTCCTCATTTCACTAAAAGCGTTACCACTGAAATAGTTACTAGGGGCATTTTAAATCCTCCTCCCCCCGTTACCACTTAAATTATTTTTTAAGTGGTAACGCATTTCAAAATTTAAGTGGTAACGCATAAAATTTTAAGTGGTAACGTTTTTTAAGGTTCAGTGGTAACGCACTAAAAAATTAAGTGGTAACGCATTATCTAGCATTACGTTAGACTTTAATTTGGATTGAGGCGCGGAGGTAGTAGTTGATGATGGCTTCTACTGGCATTGATGCTTCTTGCGCAAAAAAAGAAGCGTTACCTAGTTTCAATATGTGAAAAAAATTGCAGATAAATACCGCTACTTTTAGCAAAAAATAAGTATCAACTGCCACTTGGTTTCGATAATACAGCGACGTTTAATAACGTAAACAATACAGCTTATTTGATCGCAATAAAAAACTACAAAATTTAAGGCCTTCTCGAATAGCAATTGATGCATTGCTTTTAACAAACAAAAATGACTTTAAGAGGTTTATCTCAAACTGTGAACTGGATCACCATTAGAAAGGGAGTCTGACGGCATTATTGCGATAGGCAAAGGACATTTAAAAAACGGCGCAGAGGTTTAGTCGCCTGCCACACTCAAACTAGATATTTATGTTCGCTGGATTTGCGATTTATCAAGCGTTAAACAATGTAGCTGACTGTATCGAAGTTTTTCCTCATGCTACAGCGAAAATACTGGGAACGACGGGCAAACATAAAGCGAAATAAAATCAGGCTCATGTGCAACTGCATGCAATGAGCAAATATACTAGGTGGCCGACCTCAGAAAGCGAGTGGCGCACTGTCAAAGACATTTGAAGTGGTGACCTACACGACAAGGTAGGTCCTTACGGTGCTGCCTGGGTAGCTAGTTTGAATGTTGAGCACCGTGTAGTGCTTGGTAAACCTGCAATAAATGATGCAATTTATTTACCTCGCTTAGATGGCCTATACACTTTTGAAATTACACCTTTATAGATCGACAATAAAGTGAATGCCTTAAAGCTAACTAGTGAGCCCATTTCTGAGCCCAAAAGTGAGCCCATTAAAAAGTACAAGTTAAATAGCGATAATGTGATAAATCACAGTAAAGTTTGTGCGGCTTGCGGCTAACACACATTTAGACGTAGGCCATTGGGTTGGGATAATATTTAGTAGTTTAACGGTTGAAAAAGCGGATATGAAGACGCAGGAATTCAAAGATAAATTTCTTTAAACATTAATCAGTCTTTGCTGATGACTTTTACTTCTGTATTTCAACCGATACCATAGATGTACTCAAAGATTGATTTGTAATTTACCAATGTCTAACTAGCCTAACAAATTTCACAAATAAGAGAGCAGGGAATACGCGTGAAGGAAAAAGAAAAAATTGCATTGTTTATAGATACAGACAATGCGTCCGCGGCCAAAATTGAAACGATTCTTCCAGAGTTGGCACCTTACGGTTCGAGATAAATGTAAAACAAAGTCTTAATGATCATGCAATTTACGAGTATGTTTGCTTTATTAGAGTTTTGTTATATCTTTTAATGGAACCAATTATATTTCACATAAAGGGAGTTTTTCAATGCTTAAGGATATAGTTAAGGCTGTAATAACCGCAGCTATACTCGGATTAGGTGCGATTTTATGGAACTTGTTTACCAATGGTGGGCTTGTTAAAGCCCTCGGTGGTGTTTCTAATCATGAGTTTATTACTTACAAGAAAAAATCAGAAAAAGATGTTCTTGATCTTTACTTTCCAGAAAACACCATACTTATTTTAGATGATTCTAAAGGTTGTCCGAGTGGATGGGATGATATTGGGAATACATTAAAAGGACGTATGATTGTTGCTGCCGTTGACGATGGTACTGACGTGTATAATTTTAGGAATACCGGTGGTGAACCTAGTCACACATTGACGATCAAAGAAATGCCTAAACACAATCATGAGATGACAGGTCTTTATTATAGAGATGCGAATGGTTCAAGTACAAGTCGGGTGAATTATGATCCTGCGAATAAAAATGGTAAATGGCCAACAGGTAGTGCTGGAGAGGGCGAACCTCACAACAATATGCCCCCGTATGTAGCAATGTATTTCTGTAAGAAAGCATAATTAGAGCTTTAACGACATTGGAAGGAATTCGTGTGATTAGTGCAAATCTGATGAAATTGCTACTCACAGCACATTGCTGCCCCTAACTAAACCACTTGTTGTTAAGACAACTAGTTTCACTAAATAAGGGGCACACCTTAGGCAAGAATTAGCATATCTAAATTTAAAAACGGGCTCTATGATGTCGCTCGTCTGTACTTAAGCTGTTAGTGCAAGCAATTCATCCATTTAGGAAAATAAGAAAACGACATAGGAAGTATTGGTGATTTGTTATTCATCACATTCCTTTAAAATTGCTCAATAGATCAGTCTATGCAGATTAGCGTATTGCTTAAGTTCTGAAGATATCTGCTGCTATAGAAATCTATATTTAACTTGCTAATCAGTGAGCTGTAACCAGCACTTTGAGTATTGATTGCGATCGTGAGAGTCAAGCATCTAGAGACTTTGAGACAAATATCAAAATATCATCTGCTCAATTGAGACAAATATATAGCGCTATCTATATCTCATTGGTTAGTAACTTTCCTTCCTCTGAAAAGAGGTTGTTTAGGCAAAACTTAAGCCTTTTCAAAATGATAATCGTAAAATTCAAAGTGATAAACTTTACTGCTCCTTGCAGAAAATCCACTAAATCAAAAACCCTCTTGCAGCGTATCTCTGCGTAAAAGCTTTGTTTACACAGCTGTAACGAACAAACCGTAAAATAAAAGTGTAGTTTTACAGTGCTTTTTGCCTACTCGATGCAAATATCGCTATTTCATGCTGATTAAAGTTGCAGGTGGGATAAGTTAATTAATAGTTGATTCAATAAAACAATCCGTTTTAATCGAAGCAACTAGTTAAAAAAGACTTAATCTTAATTCCAAAGGATGGAAAAATGAAAGAAATTAACGATATAAAAGCAGTTCTTACAGAGCACCGCTATTGCCATTCATCAGAGCTACTTGCGCAAGCCTTAGCATCTGCTTGCAACAGGCGTTACACCGTAAATTTGCTAACGCTAAGCGAGGTGCTTGACGAGTATAATCAGGACTTAGTCAAAGGCTTGATCAACATCAACTATCGCTTTTTACCTGATTTAAAAGCTCACGAGGAGGCTTTGCAGTGGCTAAAAAAAGAAAAGTTTATCAAGTGAACGCTTTATTTAAATGCTCTTAAGTGCACTCACTGAGTGCTCAATTGTGAAGCATCGTAAGTGCAGTCCATCACAGATCCGTTATCATTAACGTCACAACGGGTCTGTGATCTTTTTCTGATGCTAAATAATGTGAGAGTTGAATAGTAAGTAGTTTATCAAGACCATTATATAGTGAGTGAAATAGCATTTTAATAATTATTAGCTATTGATAAATCCTTGCAAAGAAAGGGCTATAGCAAATTCTATACATATCAAAATATCAAAATATCAAAATATCAAAATATAGAGATAGATATCGCTACGTTGATATCTCAAACCACCACTTCTTGTTTATTCCTCTATTTTCCCATATTCTCTCATGTAGCATTTTGGTGGGTATAAAAATGACCGACGAAATTATGACTTTGAAAGAGGTGGCTGACTATCTCAAGTTAGCAGAGAAAACCGCATATCGACTAGCCGCTGAAGGCAAATTGCCCGGATTTAAAGTGGGTGGTAGTTGGCGGTTTAAACGTGAAGATATTCTCAATTGGATTGAAGAAAGTAAGAATCTTAGGAAGCGACACTAATGGCAACAAAGACAGTAGCGAATAAAAAGCAAAAAAGTTTCGAAGAAGTATTGTGGGACAGCGCCAATAAATTGCGTGGTAGTGTTGAATCGTCTGAATACAAACACATCGTTTTAAGTCTAATTTTCCTTAAGTTTGTTAGTGATACGTTCGAACAGCATAAGCAAAAGCTAATCGATAACGGTCAAGAGAAATATGTCGATTTGGTTCAAGCATACACCAAAGAGAACGTCTTTTATTTACCAGAAGAAAGTCGTTGGAGCTATGTGCAGAAAAATGCCAAACAAGAAGACGTGGCGCTTAAAATTGATACGGCGTTGAGTACTATCGAGAAAACGAACAAGGCTCTTCAAGGCGCACTACCAGATAACTATTTTTCTCGTTTAGGGCTAGATGTAAGCAAGCTTTCTGCTTTGCTTGATGTAATTAACAACATCGACACGCTGGCTAATCCACACCAAGACATAGTTGGTCGTGTATACGAATATTTTCTGGCTAAATTTGCGATTGCAGAAGGTAAAGGCAAAGGCGAGTTCTACACCCCCAAAAGCATAGTTAACCTTATTGCAGAATTAATTGAGCCTTACAAAGGTAAGATCTATGATCCTTGTTGCGGATCAGGCGGTATGTTTGTTCAATCAATGAAATTCATAGAAAACCATAAAGGCAATACCAAAGACATTTCAGTTTACGGACAAGAATACACTGGTGCAACATACAAGCTGGCGAAAATGAATCTCGCCATTCGGGGCATTTCAGCCAACCTTGGTGCAGCCGCAAAAGACACCTTTGCTAATGACCAGCATGAAACACTTAAAGCCGATTTTATAATGGCAAATCCGCCCTTCAATCAAAAAGATTGGCGTGCGTCTGACGAGCTAACAAATGATCATCGTTGGGACGGCTACGAAACACCACAAACAGGCAATGCTAACTATGGTTGGATATTGCATATGGTTTCGAAGCTTTCCCAAAATGGGGTTGCTGGCTTTATTCTATCAAATGGTGCGTTGTCAGGGGATGGAACAGAAAAAGCAATTCGTAAAAAGCTTGTCGAAAACAACCTTGTTGAAGCGATTATCATCTTGCCTCGAAATATGTTCTATACCACAGATATCAGCGTTACCTTGTGGATTTTAAACAAAAATAAAAAAGCACATACCGTTCCTCACGAAGATACCACTCGTCACTATCGTGATCGTGAAGAAGAAGTCTTATTTATGGATTTGCGTCAGCGGGGTGAACCGTTCGAGAAGAAGTATCTACAATTCTCTGAGCAAGATATTAAGGACTTTGCAGATACACTTCATACTTGGCAACAAGTTGGTGCTGATGAGCATTACCAAGATATAGCTGAATACTGCTACTCAGCAACAAAAGAAGAAATAGCCGCTAAAGATTTTTCACTCGTTCCAAGTAAATATATCGAGTTTACGAACAGAGATGAAAATATCGATTTTGAAGCTAAAATGCACAGACTAAAAAATGATTTTAGCGAACTTTTAGTTCAAGAAGAGCAGTCAAAAAATGACTTGTTAAATGTATTTAAAGAGCTGGGCTATGAGATCAAATTATAAAAAGTTAGGCCAGTTTATCGAAGATGTTTCTGTCAAAAACAAAGCTCTAGAAGTCGAATTGTTACTTGGTGTTAGTATTACTAAGCGTTTTATCGCCTCGATCGCCAACACTGTTGGCACAGATATGTCGAAGTATAAAATTGTAAAACGCCATCAGTTTGCTTATGGGCCTGTTACTTCTAGAAATGGCGAAAAAATCTCTGTAGCTCTTCTTGAAGAAAAACAATGTATTGTTTCAACTTCGTACACTGTGTTTGATATTGTCGATACTGAGCAGCTTGATCCAGAATACTTGATGATGTGGTTCAGACGTTCTGAGTTTGACCGATATGCCCGATATATGTCACATGGGACAGTGCGAGAATTATTTGGCTGGCAAGAAATGTGTGATGTTGAACTACCAGTCCCATCTATCGAAAAACAGCGTGAAATTGTGCGTGAATACAATGTAGTGAATGACCGTATTTCACTAAACGAACAGCTAACTAAAAAGCTAGAAGATACCGCTCAAACCATTTACAAACAGTGGTTTGTTGATTTTGAGTTTCCGATCTCTAAAGAATATGCAGAATCAATTGGTAAGCCTGAACTAGAAGGAAAGCCTTACAAGTCTTCAGGTGGGGAGATAGAATACAATGAATCTTTAGAGCGTGGTACTCCGAAAGCATGGGGGGCAGTACCGATAAAAAGTTTTACCAAAGAAATGAAAAGTGGTGGTACGCCTAAAAGAAATGTTGAAGATTATTGGAATTCAAAAGATATCCCCTGGCTTAAAACGGGAGAGGTGGCGAACTGTGTCATTACCGATGCTGAGGAATATATTTCAGAGTTAGGGCTGAAGGAAAGTTCGGCTAAAGTTTACCCCCAAAATACAGTTTTAATGGCGATGTACGGTGACGGGAAGACTAAAGGTCAAGTTGGCTTTTTAAGAGTAGAAGCTGCAACAAATCAGGCCTGTTGTTCTATGCAGTGTAAAGATATTAAAGATGCTAGCTTCCTCTACTATTATTTGCGATTTAACTACCAAGAAATAGTCCGTAGTGCTATTGGCGGAGCGCAAGAAAACCTAAGTAAGGGCTTGATTGAAAAAATCAATATCCTCAAGGTGGAAAAGGATATTATTAATAGCTTACCTTTTGTCCAGTTCATCAACTTTAGCGAAAATTACGTGAAAGAGAATAGGACTTTGAAACAACTTCGATCTGTTATTTTGCAAAAGATGTCAAAGATATGACTGATTTGTAGTCTGAATTTGTCGATGGATTGAGTCAGCTCACAAATAAAGGAGAGTAGGTAAATGCATAAGATTGGCGACTGGAACATATTTGTAGGAACTAAAGAAGAGTATCAATTAGCAGTCAGCGAAGGGATGAAAATTGTCTGTGCTCTGAATAGAACTAATGGATATGTTACTCATCAATCCGTTGTTGGTTGGTCAGGAAGAGGTTGCAATAAAGACAATCCTTGTTACCTGTTTAAGCAGACAGATGATGCCATTTATCTCAATATGATAGATGGTGATAACCCAGCATATGTCAGTGACGATATGATTAACCCTGCTCTTGAGTTTATTAAGTCTGCATTGAAGAACCAAGAGAAGGTGTTTATCTATTGTAGTTTAGGGGAATCTAGAAGCCCCTCTATCGCACTGATGTACTTACTAGAAAATGGCTTACTTGCTCCTGAAAATGCGGTAACAGAGTTTAAATCACTCTACTACAACAATTACTTACCCAAGCGTGGAAATTTAGAATATATCAAAAATCGTTGGCTTTAAAATGACTATGAAATTCACAGAAGAAAGGCTAGAACAAGCCATCATTGAACTGCTAGGGAAGGAAGGCTACCCACATACTTGTAGTGAGGCAATTGAGAGAGCACCTGAAGGTGTGCTGATTAAGTCCGATCTTCGTGAATTTCTAGCCAAACGTTACCAAGATGAAGGCATTACAGCCTATGAGATAGATCAGATCATTCATAAGCTTGAGTATCTTCCAGCCTCGGATCTCTACGAGACCAACAAAGCGATTATGAAGTTTGTCTCTGATGGCTTTTTGCTTAAGCGTGAAGATGTCAGCCAAAAAGATATGTACATTCAGCTTATCGACTTTGACAGTGTTACATCAACTCTTCTCATTGAGACACAAGAACAGCTAAAGGTCGCTGAACCAAGTTTGGGTTACTCACCTAAGCAAGATAGCAATATATATCGCATCGTCAACCAAATGGAAATACAAGGCTATGAGCTACGTATTCCTGATGGCATATTATACATCAATGGTTTACCGCTTGTAGTGTTTGAATTTAAGAGTGCCATTAGAGAAGAAGCGACCATCTTTGATGCTTATAAGCAGTTAACTACTCGGTATGACCGTGATATTCCAGAGCTATTCAAATACAACGTGCTGTGTGTAATTAGTGATGGCGTGAACACTAAGATGGGGTCGTATTTTGCGCCCTATGAGTTCTATTATTCTTGGCGTAAAATTACGGGTGAAGAGAAGCTGGATAAAGACGGCATTGATTCACTGTTTACGATGATTAGCGGCTTGTTTAACAAGAAACGACTCACTGATGTGATACGTCACTTTATCTACTTACCTGATACCTCAAGTAAACAAGAAAAGATCGTTTGTCGTTATCCTCAGTATTATGCAGCAACAAAGCTTTTTGCCAATATCAAGCAACATATGAAGTGCTTTGATGAGCACGGTAAGTTGGTGAGTGGTGATCCTCTTCGTGACGGCAAGGGTGGTACGTATTTCGGTGCGACTGGTTGTGGTAAGAGTTACACAATGTTGTTCTTATCTCGTCTACTGATGAAAGATGTCGAATTGGGTAGCCCAACCATAATTCTCATCACTGACCGTACCGATCTGGATGATCAGCTTTCAGGTCAATTCACCAATGCAAAAGGTTACGTGGGTGATCAAAACATCATTAGTGTAGAGAGCCGTGCTGAACTTCGTGAACACCTGAAGGGGCGTAAAAGTGGTGGTGTATTCCTGACTACCATCCATAAATTTACTGAAGCTTTGGAGTTGCTGACGGAGCGAACCAACGTCATTTGTATCTCGGATGAAGCGCACCGTAGCCAAACCAATTTAGAACAAAAAATTACCGTTACTGAAGACGGAGTGAAAAAGACTTACGGCTTTGCTAAGTATCTTCACGATTCTTTACCAAACGCTACTTATGTCGGCTTTACTGGCACACCAATTGATGCAACGCTGGATGTATTTGGTGCTGTTGTAGATAGCTACACAATGACAGAATCGGTTTACGATGAAATTACTGTTCGTATTGTGTATGAAGGCCGAGCAGCAAAAGTGCTACTTGATGGTCGCCAGCTTGACGAAGTCGAAAAATACTATAAAGAGTGTGAAGAAGCAGGAACAAACGAATATCAAATAGATAAAAGCAAAACGGCTATGGCGAGTATGTCTACCATACTAGGCGACCCTGATCGTATCAAAGCCATAGCGAGAGACTTTGTTGAGCATTATGAGAACCGTGTTGAGGAGGGCACGACTCAAAAAGGCAAAGCAATGTTCGTTTGTAGCAGTCGTGAAATCGCTTATCAGTTCTATAACAAACTGCTTAAGCTTCGTCCTGAGTGGGATGAAGTAAAAGTTTGTGAAGACGGTGCAACCCTATCAGAAAGTGATAAGAAGAAAGTAAAGCCGATGGAACGAGTCAAGATGATCATGACTCGTAACAAAGACGATGATAAGGCGCTATGGAACAAACTCGGTAACAAAGAGTACCGTAAAGAGCTGGATCGTCAGTTTAAAAATGGTAAATCGAACTTCAAAATCGCTATTGTTGTAGATATGTGGTTAACGGGCTTCGATGTGCCGTTCCTCGATACCATCTACATTGATAAGCCATTGCAAAAGCACAATCTGATTCAAACCATTTCGAGAGTAAACCGCAAGTTTGAGGGCAAAGAAAACGGTTTAGTGGTCGATTACATTGGCATTAAAAAACAAATGAACCTTGCGCTGTCTCAATATACGGGTGGGCAAAAACAAGACATGGAAGATATTAAACAGTCTGTGATTGTGGTGAAAGATCACCTTAGTTTACTGGACGGCTTGTTCCATAAATTTGATGCAAAACCTTACTTCACTGGAAAACCCCTTGAGCAATTACATTGCTTAAACGCTTCTGCGGATTTTGCACTTCGAACTACAAAGTTTGAGAAAACCTTTATGGATTTAGCAAAGCGCTTGAAATCTGCTTATGACATTTGTGTTGGGAGTAGTGAGCTTACCCAAGCTCACAAAGACAAAATTCACTACTACTTAGCAGTGCGAACCATTGTGTTCAAGATTACCACTGGCGGTGCCCCAGACGTAGAGCAAATGAATAGAAAAGTCCGTGACTTGGTTAAGGATGCGCTGATCAGTGATGGCGTTGAAGAAATCTTCAAACTTGGCGACAACACCGACTGTGAAATTGATATTTTTGATGAAGATTATCTTGCTAAGTTAGAGATGGTGAAACAACCCAATACCAAGCTTCAATTGCTTCAGCAAATGCTCGCCAAGGCGATTGGCGAGTTTAAAAAGACCAATAAAGTGAAAGGTGTCGATTTTTCTAAAAAGATGAATATGTTGGTTGAGAAATACAACGAACGTGAAGAAAAAGATGTACTTCGCTCTGAGGTCATCACTGATTTTTCCGATGAAATTATTAATCTCTATAACGAACTTCGTGAAGAAATGGCTTCGTTTGGAGAAATGGGAATAGATTTTGAAGAAAAAGCGTTTTACGACATTCTGATCTCATTAGCTCAAAAGTATGACTTTACTTACCCAGAAGAGAAATTAACGGATTTGTCTAAGGAAGTGAAAAAAGTCATTGATGATAAAGCTAAATACACTGACTGGAATAAGCGAGATGATATTAAAGCTGAGTTGCACTTTGACCTGATTATTTTGCTTGATGAGTGGGGATACCCACCGATAGATCGCGATGAAGTGTATAAAGAAATTTTTGAGCAGGCCGAGAATTTTAAGCGTTACGCTGCATAGATAATGGAGTTTGTCTGTTGAAACAAATTAATGGATTAAAAATTAGCAATGGCGATGGGTATTTCACATGTCATATTATGGGGTTAACTGACGAGTTTAAGGAATGTATTCGTCAGCATCTGCAAAACATATGTCATGGAAACGCTTTAGCATCAAGAGGATTGAACGGACAAACATACTCAAGAACTCTAAAGGCGTTTCAAGATAGATATGGTCCTAAAACCGAAAATATTAAGAAAGGAATGATTGGTGAGCTTTTAACGCACGTAATCATTTTTGAATTGTTTGACGATTTTTATGTTGTATCACCATACTTTAATATGGAAGAAAAAAGTCAAAGAAAGGGGTTTGATTTAATACTTGCTGAAACAAACGGCGAAGAAGTCTGGATTACTGAAGTTAAGTCAGGCGCTTTGAATCAAGCTGGTTGTCCAAATAAATCAACAGCCGCATTTTTAAAAACTGCTAAAAGCGATTTAAACCGAAGATTAAATGAAAGTGAAATGACGTTCTGGCAAAACGCCATATACTCTACAAATAATTCGATTCTAGACTGTAAAGACTACAAGGATGTAATAATTGGTATTTTAGATGATGAGTTAGTGGCCGCCGCCGAAGGACAAGCGCAATCTAAGGACAATAATGTAATCTTGGTATCAGTTCTGTATTCTGATACGGCTAATTCATTTGATTCAAATACAACGAATAGAACGAGTATTGATATTGAAAAAGAAGGGATATTTAAGCGGGTTATTAGCCTTTCTATACAAAAAAGCACTTTCGAAAAAGTAGCGGAATTTTTGTTTGAGGAGGAATTTAATGGCTAAACCTTCCGCTCCTAAACAATTAACGCTAAGAAGGCTACTAAATACAGATTTTAGCACCTTATATCAAAAACTTTTACTTGAAGACCGCTTAGAAAAGAATGAATATTTAAAGCTACTATCAATATCTATAGTGCTTGCAAACCAAGATGAGCTTTTACTAAAGCAGTTGGCATACAGGATAATTTTAAAATATAGTATAAATTCAATGGATTATGCCCCCTTATATGATTTTGCATTAAATCATGGGTTAATACCTTTAGCAAAATTATTGGAACAGGTTGAAGATAGCCCAATAAGGCGAACGAAATCGACTTTTATAACCGAGTTTAGTTCAAGTTATGTTGATTCTTTTAAAGATAATGAAATTTACAGGACTGAGCAGCAGCTAGTGTTGAACGATTTTGTTGAAAGCAACAAAGATAGTTCGATTTATATAGTAGCGCCTACTTCCTATGGAAAGTCAGACCTGATTATTAGCAGTTTAGGAGAAAGTGAGAGGAAAGTCTGTATATTAGTGCCCTCAAAATCTTTACTTTCTCAAACTAAGAAACGCATTCTTGATTCAAATATGAAGGGGCTTGATGTCATTGTTACACACCCTGAAATGTATGATGAAAATCCAAATTCCCGAGTGTTTTTACTAACACAATAAAGGCTGTCAAGGCTTCTAACTGCTCATCAGGACTTGAGTTTCGATGTCGTATTTGTGGATGAAGCTCATAACCTTCTATCCAAAGACCGACGAAACCACTTGTTGGCTTCAGTTATTACTATTTTAAATCATAGAAATTCAAGTCTAGCCGTAAAATACTTAACACCTTTTATAAACGATATAAAAAATATTGGGCTTAAGTTTAATCCATCGCCTGACTTGAGCTTTTTTATTGACGAATATGTAAAGACAGAGTTCTTTTATTTGGCTGACTTTAGAAGCGGAAATGTGGAGTCATATTTATATGACCAATTTACAAACTGTTTTATTGAAAGAAAGGCCAGCGCTAATAATCATTTAGACTATGTTTTTGAAAATTCCGTAAGTAAGAACATTATTTATTTTAATAAACCAACAGATATTGAATTATTTATAAAAGAAATTATTCCCAGCTTACCTGAGATTCAAAGTGATGAACTTAAATTGGCAGTTGATGAATTATCCGAATTATTCGATCCTGACTACCTATTGATTAATAGTTTAAAACGAGGTTTAGCTTACCACCACGGTTCGATGACAGAATCAGTTAGAAATTATGTTGAGTACTTATTTAGGGAATGTACTGATTTAAAATTTCTAGTTTCAAGTTCAACTCTTCTAGAAGGAATAAATATGCCTATCGAGCGTTTGTTCTTGCTCTGTACCAAGAAAGGCATAGGTAACTTAAGCGCCTCCCATTTCAAAAATTTAGTCGGTAGAGTTAATAGGTTTTCAGAGATATTTAATGAACCAAACTCAAAAAGTGTGACAAAGCTGAAGCCAGAAGTTCATATTGTCGGCACAGATAAGTATTCTCCAAGTAACGCAAACTATCAAGCGTTCTTAGAAAACAGAGTTAATGTTAGTAAAGAGTCAAAAGATGATCCGAAAAATGTTTTGCTTGATGTTGTCGAAATTGATGAAGGTAATCAGGAAGAGTATACCGATGCAGTAACGAGATTAGAGAATTTAGAAAATGGTATTGTAGATGATTACAAGAGCCGTTATGTATCAACATTGATAGGAAAATTGCTAATTGCTAACAGTGTAACGGAAATAAATATCTTTGATAACGAAGGCGAAATATCAGAATTTATTGACAATATTGCAGAAAACTCAATTTCTAGTTCAAATCAATTGATAGGTATTATATACGATGCGTTTATCTCATATATAGATGATTCTTTAGTTGAGTCCCCATTGATCAGACTTAGAAATAAAGAAGCGCAAATGTTTTATTCTATGTTGTTAGATTGGAAGATTGAAAATAAACCATTTAAGTTGATGATTAGACTGTTCATTAATTATTGGGACGACTTGTTTAAAAGGATGCCTGATTTTCAAATATATGTTGGCAAGTGGGGAGATGAGACTAAACACTCAGGAGGGCATAGAGCTCACTATACGAGAGTTGGAAATAAAACTAGAGCGGAAAAAGTAAATTTGGCAATAGTTAGAATTAAGGAAGAAGAAGACTTTTTAGAGCATGAGCTGCTTAGGTTTATTGAAATCCTAAACGATCTTAATAAGCTAGATGTGGAATTTTATAAAATGGTTAAGTACGGATCAACGAATGAGCAAATAATTAAACTTATAAAAATTGGATTTTCTAAAAGTGTTGCTGAACTAATTCTAGCTAAGTACTCACAATTTATATCCAATGTTCCAAATTCACATTCAGTTAAAATAAATAATTTGATATTGGATGAAATGATGCAGCGAGGTGAGAGTTTGTTACAGCAGTTAGAGGTAAGAATGAATGTATCAGGAGGTTAATCCATTTTTATCTTTAAATGGTTATTTCAGAGTTGATTTTTTAACGGTTATAAAATTTCCAAACAAGCATTAATTTTATTAGTGTGTTAAGGATGAAATTTTGCCAAGTTAGTGTCTATGTCGGGACTAGTGCAGGTTTATCCCGCTCAAGACAGCATTTCTTTAATCTTTGTAGTCACGTCATCTGCATTATTTTCCCACTGTAAATAAATCTTATCTTCAAGAAGACTTAAAGGAGATAGATCTGGTTTTCCTACAATAAGTGGCAAGATTTTTTGTTTTTCTGCTAGTTCTCTTGCGAGTGCAGCATTCAGCTCTTTCATTGGCCATTTTTTACCAACTGAGTCTTCAGATAAAACTGCGAGCACAAATTTTGATTGTCCTAATGCATGATTGATTTTCTCAGTGAGTGAATCACCCCAGCCCATATTAACCTCGTCTAGAAAAGCTACTACTCCTGCTTTAGTTAAGGCTTCGTAGATAGGACGAACAACATCTTCTTTATCTTCACTTGCATGGGAGATAAAAACATCAAACTTTTCATGCATCAATTTTGTCCTTTGTATAAATTTAGGTGGATCGGTATCAAGCTTTGCCGCTTGTAAACAGAGATTCATATACAGATCATCCTCACCACCACGGACCATTTTAACAAACGCAATTTTTCCGTAAACAACGTTTTTGAAATAAGTGCCATCCATATCTTTGGGATCTATATCCGGCGGATTCGATGCATATTTCAAGATTAACTCTTGTTCAGCATTTTTAAGACCGTGTTTAGACCAAGAATGGAGCATAGCGCGAATATTGCGTATGTAAGATCGTTTCACATTAGGGAATTCATTTACGGTTAAACCAGTAACATCCTGTCTCACTGATCTAATTTGAAGCCTAACCTTATCATAGTTAATTTCAAAACCTGCTGATTGAATGGTTTCAACTAATAGGTTGCCCAGTGATACTTTATTGGTAATTGGGTTGTCTCCATCCCAAGTTGCCAAAGACCTAGGAAAACTTTTTTGGCTTGTAGAGAATGTAATATCATCAGCATAGCGCGTATAAGTTGCTTTATAGCGCTTTGCTAAAGCAGTTAGTTTTTTATCTAAATCTGCTGCAATGAAGTTTGATAATACGGGTGAGACTGGGGAGCCTTGAAACAGCAAACCATCATGCGTACAGATTTGAGCAACGACAGAGGCCGCATTTTCACTCATGCTAAAAGGGTAGCCCATGAAAAGACCACGTACTCTACCAAAATGAATTGTTGTGAAAAAATCAGTTAGATCTATATTTAAAACGTATCGCTTTTTTCGGTGAGCATGGGCATTCGACACTATGGATTTATGAGGAACAAATCCGTGAACGCACGCCTTTGTCCGATATAGACTGCATAGAATAGGTTTAAGTTTATTAAGCAGTATTCTTTTGCTGCCTAAAGGAGCTTTAATAGCTCGTTGTCCAGATGTTTTCTTTGGTATTAAGAACGTTTTAACATGCTTGTCCGGATTTTCTTTATAGAGGATGTAAAGAAGTTGTCCTATTGGAACTTCTAATAAGTCAGCCACGTCCTGCGGTGACTTAAGTGCTTGCACTTGTTCGATACATTCATCTAAACTTTTAGATAATTCTGGTTTAAGAGACATTAAAATTGCTTTCTTCTATCGTACATTATGCGATACGCCGATCAGCTTAGGGGTCATATCAGGATACGACACGTAATACTCAGAGGGCGTAATAAGGAACGTTTTATTTTTCTGCCGCAGTATCAACAGCAAATATAGAAAGAAGAAAGCTAACATCATTATGTTTGATTAATCCGTTAAGTCAATATCAAGATACAAATATCTATGATTAACAATGTGATTTTCCGCATTATAACCTGAATGACAACTTATTTCTAACAGCCACTATTGTTGCTAGAACATTCTATCGCTCTTGTGATTGTTTGTTGACAGTTGTGCGTCGCTTTGTGAAAGTTCATTGAACAATACGCGTAGCTATGAGCTTCCCCCTGATATCGTAGACACTCAGTTATCAGTTCGTTTGCATGCATGGCAACTGCCACTAATCGCAATAGCAATTGCATTTTCTGCTATGAAAATCATGGTTATCAAAACTTCTACTAAGGTGGATTTTGGCATTACTTCATGTCTTGTCTCTGAGGCCTGAAATAATTGTTAAAATTTGGGGCTCTTTCGATTAAATATCTAAAGGATAGTCTTTATTGTTGTAGTTTACGCAAAAAGTGAGTTCTTATGTCATCAGTAGCACGATAACTTAAACTTCAATCAATATCGAACTATCATTGGTTCAATTATCCTATCTTCCGTACAGCTCAAGCTGTTATGGGGCTTGAGCTATTTTCACTGTGTAGTAAGAGTGTCAAGACCCGGCAACGAAGTTGCCGTCCACGCTATAATATTTTCTTTTCACGCGCTTTAGCGCGAGCATTTGTATACGTCATCAACATGCTTGGCAAACTCTCAAATCGCCCAGGATTTGTTAAACTGGGATTCAGGACAAAAACACCACCGCCTCGATTAACCATCAAATTTAGCCTGCAATATTCTGACAGGAAATTATTCACACTCTTGAGGTTTGATTTTCCCCGATATCGTAGACACTCAGGTAGCCTCTGAATATGTATTTTCATATTCGTCAGGGGCACATGATTAATATGGCTATGTAGTCTTGTCGTATTATAAAACCATCAATGCGGCAGGAATTCTTTGAAAACTGCCATATAGACTCAGGCGTTCGATTAAAAGCGTTACTTGGAGAAGCACACTGCTTTGTATTCACTTTTACTCAAAAGTTTAAAGGTGATGAAAAAGGCAACTATCTGATTTTATTGGAACCCCACGATATTATTGTTATCTCTGACGAAGCCCCTAGAAATTAATATGACTCTCTAGTCATGAATCTGCATAATACTGCTTTCATGGCATTTACAGGTACACCATTGCTTGCAGGCGAAGCAAAAAACGAGAGGCATTTGGTGACTAAGTCAGTATTTTAATTTTTTTGATGCGGTTGTTGATGGCGCAACACTACCTTTATGTTACGACTGAGTGTCGTCTAATTTTTAATCAAACATCACGGTTGTTTTGATAAACATATAAATAATTTAAATTCTGTTGTCACTTAGTCGGTTTTTGTTAAATTATCACTGATATTAGTCTAACTATATGTTTTTAAATGATATTTTATTTTGAGAAGTAAAATGAATGATTGACAAATTATCATAGTGAAAAAAAATAGTTAATCATTTATTTTACAATGACTTAGCTCGTATTTTAAGGGTTGCAATCTGCGTTGTCGGAGTTATGATTACCTAACACACACAAGAACTAATAGCCGGTTAGTTATCATTTGATAGCTGGTCGATAACAATCATTTTTTGTGAGGTAGTTATGCAAACTGTAAATAATTTTAGTCAGTTAAATTTTCGCGGTGATAAGTCAGCTCTAGCTGATTTTTTGGAAGTGCCTGTTTCAGACGTTGTGCGCTGGAGCAATGAGGGGTGGTATGTAGAAGACTTTAAGATATTTTCGTCAGAACAAGATACCCCCCAATACGTACTGGCGAATAATGCTTTTTATAGTGATAAAGAGTTTCCGCTTTATTACGACGATAATGCTCCTGATCAATCTAAGCCAAGTCTAGTTTTCGATATTAGAACCGGTGAGGTTTATGTTGAATATGTCTATGGCTGCCCGGGGGTATTCTTTCGTACAAAGTTTTGCTTCCGTTTATCTAAGGAGCTTTCGCCAGAGGACATATCACTTTTGATAGATCGAAACTTAGATAAATTCCAAAAGATCTTGAATGGATCGTCTGTTGAATATAATGGTAGTGAGTTTGTCGGACGTTATAGCTCTGAGGCTGAGTCTTGGGTTGAATCTTTACGAGAGTCGCTGATTAATGTCGAGCCATCAGAAGATTTCTTAATTCATGAAGATTTTGATAGTTTTCTTGAGTCTGACCCGTTCGGTAAGAAATACAACGCAACTTGTTTAAGCGATATAGTGCGTCATCTCAATATTGAAATTGAGAGCAATTCGTATGAGAGATGCTCGGATGATTTAAAGAATGATCCAGAAAGTGCAATTATCAGTTATTACAATTGGTTGCTGACAGATTGTATACTAAAACCCAACGATGAAGTACCTGATTGGGTATTTGAAATCGAGGAATTATCCTATTTTAAGAAGTCACAAATTACTCTTGAGGTTTAGTAGCTCAGACTTAATCTGACAGTTACCCGCTTTTCAAATGGTGCTGTCAGTTTAGATTTGAGCTAAATTTTTATCCGCCCAAACCGATTTCCCATCGAGTAATGTTTCCATTGGCGTTCTGCCACAACACATTTTACCCATATGAGTTCGTTAGTTATAGGTTTCGATCCACTCGTCTAGATCTTTTTGAAGTTCCTCCATCGTCGAGTACAGTTTTTTACGGAATGTGACCTGATAGAATTCGTTTAGAATGGTCTTGTGAAAGCGCTCACAGTACCCATTGGTTTGGGGTGACATTGCCTTCGTCTTGGTATGGTCAATATTCGCAGCATTGGAAGCTCTTGGCGTTCGAAGAACGGCAAGACTTTATCGTTGAGGATATTAGCAGCGGTAATTGGTGTTTTGGTGGTGTAGAGCTTAGCAAACGCGACTTTGCTGTAGGTATCCACGAATGTCTGCTGGTAGATCCTGCCTACGCCTTTAAGGTTGCCAACGTAGAAAGTGTCTTGAGAACCAAGGTAGCCAGGATGCTCAGTTTCAATCTCTCCACAAGCCTCGTCATCTTGCTTTTTCTTTTCAAGTGCAGCGACCTGAGCATCAGTCAGAATGATCCCATCATTGGCGACTTTTTCTTCCAGTGCCTTTAGGCGCTTTTTGAAGCTTTCGAGGTTATGTCTTAACCAGATTGAACGAACACCACTGCCTGAAACAAACACACCGACTTTACGTAATTCATTGCTGGTTCGATGCTGGCCGTAAGCTGGGAATTCAATAGCAGACTCCAAAACCGTTTTCTCAGTTTGTTCGTCGACTCGGTTCTTTAGATTTGGAGTTCTTCGGCTACGATTGATGAGTGATTCAATACCACCATCCTCAACCAGCTCTTGATATCGATAAAAAGTATCGCGTGAAACGCCCATTACTTTACACGCTTTTGATACGTTTCCGAGTTCCTCAGCTAAATTAAGTAAACCCGCTTTGTGTTTAATGATTGGATTGTTAGTATGCAACATGAGAGTTACCTTGTTGTTTTGATTAAAAGGTTCGACACCTTTATCAAAACGGGTAACTCTCTCTTTTTCAAGAAGAAATGTCAGATTAAGTCGAGACTAATTCATATTAATATTCTGAATTCCATAAATGTCCTTACTAGGCTTTGCAACATTATTGGGATACCACATCCGCCGATATCATGCGAAATACGAATAAATGTTATTTTGCTATGATATTAAAAGTATTTTTTGTACTTTTTGTACTTCTCTTTCTTATCACCAAAGAGGTCTAAAAGGTCTACATTTACAAAAATACTGTTTGCACCATGTGAGCGATGCACCATTCCAATTGAATAGGTACTGTCAAAATGAAGCGTAATACCAGTACCTACTGACTTTGCATCAGCTCTGTCGTTATAAATACTTGTTATGGAAAAACCTAAGCCTTTTTTCCACCAATTCATTCCCACCCATTCAATCGCGACGCTAACATCATCTCGATTACCTTTTTCAAGGTTGTGCACATGTTCGATTACGAGAGTAGGGTGAAGCAAAATCACTTGTGTCGGAGGTGGACCCACTAACTTTTCGCCTGAGAAGTGTTCATGGTGCCACCTAGCGGTAGCAATCGCCTCCCATGGGAACTGATAGCGACTTTCATCAATATACGTTTGCCATGCACTGACCAGTCTATTGTGTTTAGCTAGGTTTTGGCCTGTTAGTGCTTTTTTGAATGAGAAAAAAGCGGGTTCAATAGCCGCGTTTAATTGTTTGGTAGCGTCAAGGCAGTTATCAGCCATATCGACTTTTTTACATTCATTGTGGATAGCACTTGTGACCTCTAAAGCAAAATCGTTTTGATGGTTAGGAGGTAACTCAAATCGGATTTGGTCTTTAATGATATCGCCATTGCTTTTGACATAGCCTGCATTAAAATTGACTGCTAACTTACTCACATAATCGGTATCTTCACCAACATTTAAAAGCTGTTTGGACCACTGTTCAGTGATAGCTTCAACGCCATTAAATTTGTTATCTGGAAATGTTTCCAGAACCCCCTCTTTAGCTAAACTAGCGAATGTCGATATCACTAATTTTAACTCCCCAACCTCGTCTTCTGTAATCCTTAAAGACCCCAAGCAGAGTGATTTTGACGTCATCACAGCTTGTTTTTGTAGATCTTTTAAATGTGTTTCGTTTAAGGGAGCAGAGATAATATCGTATTCGCAGGATATGCTGTTGTCTTGATTATCTGCGTATGCACTAGGTGATATAAACCCTAACGTGAAAAGTAAAACCTGTATCCAATGTCTCATGTCAAAATCCTTCTTTTAATCGTTCCGCAGTGTCATATGCATTGTGAACAGATTTAAACAATTTAATAATTGCTTGAATCTTACCAATTCCTACCGACGGTGATCTCACCTTACTAAACTCATATTCAACATTTTCCAAATCCTGGGGTAGATTATCTGGATGTGCTTCAAATTGTTTCTTAGCTTTGACGAGTGTTTCTAAATCTATGTAATCTCCCGTGATATTGGTCATCATCCATCGGCAAGCCGCAGGCGTAGACACATATTCTTGTAAGTCATGCGTGTTCAGCTTTCTCACTGTCGTTACACGCTTGTTATAACCGTTACCGAGGATTTCACCGTCCCAACGCTTGATCCACGTAAAAGGGTCAAACTCATTGAAGATGTTGTAGAATAGTTCTGAGCAGCCACCAGGTCCTGAATTGAGTACTGAACGTTCTGGGTCACCAATATCATTCAGCAAGTTGACTAGCCGACTGACGTTCGCAAACATATAAATTGATTTGAACTTGAAATTGTCGACATCAAGCTCGGGATTTTCAGCACTATAGTTGGCATCCTTTTTTAACCACTTGGTTATTGTGTCATAAAGGACAGCGGTTCCCAGACTGTGAGCAATAATATGAATATCCTGACCAGGTTGAGCCTCGCTAATAATTTTATTCAAGTCTCTTGCTAGATTAT
The DNA here is from genome assembly GCF_039982535.1 of Aliiglaciecola sp. Classification (NCBI taxonomy): domain Bacteria; kingdom Pseudomonadati; phylum Pseudomonadota; class Gammaproteobacteria; order Alteromonadales; family Alteromonadaceae; genus Aliiglaciecola; species Aliiglaciecola sp. The sequence goes on along the minus strand of NZ_JBDWYG010000015.1, from coordinate 91,504 downwards.
TTCGAATAATTTCACCGTGGCTAGTGAGGCCGTAATAGATAATATCCATCCAATGCGTATAGAAAAACTTGTCATTACTGATCCCAGCAAGTTGACTGATTAGCTCATTAGCTAAATCAGCTCCCATACCGAAACCGGTAAGTGACGCAATATTATCCTTTAATGCTTCAGCTTTTTGTTTGTCTTTCATTAGAACATCGTGGAGATATTTAGAGTAATTAAATTCTCTTAGTTCTACTTTTTCTTCGAATTTGTAACCTTCAATCCCAAAGAGTTTTGCAGTTTCATTAATACCTGTGACAACTTCTCGTTGGGTTGAGGTAAGTCCATTGTCAGAATCTTGTTCAGCTTGAGCTACCTGAACTTCTGCGTTTTCTTCATCGAGTTGATGATGGGTGCCCATCCCATGGATCATGAGCACGATAGGGGGGATTGCCATAATACTTCCTTGTATGTTTTGAGATGATGAGCTTTAAGTATATTCGGTCATTTCCAAATCGCAATAAAATGAACAAAAATTAGTCAATCTCACTTAATAGTTTCAAATTTTAGCTTTTAACTTTTTGAAAAAATATTACTTTCGGTTATCCCTTTTTTACTGCCGTCATAAGCAAAAAAATGTGTATATTTACAGTGTGAAATTTAATTTAACAGGCATTCATGTGGATTTCCCTAACTTTTGTGATACCGAAAATAGCCAAGCAAACACTGTCAAAATTTAACACTTTACTCTGTCACATTATAACCATACTGACTTGAAGGCACGAGTGCTATGGCCTATAGAAATAGTTTACAGAATACCTCTCTCATCAAAGTCATAATACAGCGCGGCAAACTTCGTTAGATTACCGTATAACTATTCTACAGTTATTTACGTTTAATCAATTAATACTTCTATCTAATGGTGTGCAATCAAAGGTTGGCTCGCTAACAAGCCAATGGGAACATTTTGCAGAGTAGAAAAAGATTGAAAGTAAAACCGAACAGGGCAGTTAGGTGTTTTTTGGCATACACGGGTAGCGGAAAAAGCTTTTAAAAATTACACCGGTAACTGAACCTTTGTTTTGGTTACCGACAGAACCGTCCTTCACAAAGATTTTAAAATTCTATTAACTTGTAGCTGATTACTGCAAAGCAGTGCCGTCCCTGTGGATATTAGTGTGTCGTTAAACAAGTTTAACCTGAGGGCTAAATATGCCAATAGTGATATTGCTCTGAAATATTGGGCAGCAGCTATATCCTACACTGCTTATCAAAATGTATAAAAACGTCAGTCGATACCATACAGAGTAATATAGTCAAGCTCTATCCTCTGTTAGACATGTCGTATTCCATGTTCAAAAAGCTGTTTAGCAGAGGATAAAACAGGGCCCTCGATTAATTAAATGTCCGAGTAATAAACTTCCGTTCAATCAGAGTTTCTAAGATAACCTCTCAATATCAAGTTTCACGTAGCCGCGGTTGTTATCGTACATTGCCCAAGCATCGTTAGCGAAGCAATATAAATATCCTGGTTTTTCCACGGTAATGACCGCAGAATCGCCGAGAATTTCCATTTGTGGAGGAGGTGGGTTACCGTCATTTTTAGGACTTTCTTGATTAGCAATCACGCCAATTAAAGCAAACCAGTCTGCCACTTCAACGCGTTTTGTTAAAGAGACAAAGTCGTCGTTGTGTTCACTATTTCGAACTAGGTTTAAAGTTGTTTCGAACCAGCCCAGAACGGTGCCGAGCATTTGAACCAATTCGCCGGCATGAAATTTACCGTCACTCATACCTTTCGGCGAACACGGTATTGTCCTGTCGACCCATTCACCTTCGGCCTTACATTCATAGGTGCCTGCACTCAAATATATACCAGTCCAATACCAACGATGTTTAGCGTATATATCAACACTGACCTTACTATCTATAAACTCGCGATGAGATAAATATTTACCCTGCTGAATCGGGGACTCATTGAGCCGTTCTCTGGCATAATCACTCACATCACTGCTATCAATAACATTAGGAAATGCTCGTGGCAAACTTCGTAACACTTTCATGACACCAGAGTACGAATTATGTAATCGGTCCAGAGGGTTAGGGTCTATTTGCTTGATCATCCCATCATCAAACAATAATTTATGAGGCAGTGCTTTTAGCTCTGTGATCATCCATTCAAGTGTACAATCAGAAAGTCCCGTATCCTTGTAACCACCACCGATATCAGAATGTACACCCGGGAACCATACTTGTTTTACGTTACAAGTAGGCGGTATGACAGTCCAAAGTGTTGGGCTAAAACTACTTCTGCGTTCATCTAATGCGACTGCATGGCGAGCGAATCTGACATTTTTGCTGAGCTTTGTATTGTGAAACTTATACCTGTAAGGCCTATCGAATAAATTCAGTATTGCCTTATCATCAGGAATGCCTAATGAACCTACAGTATCCCAAACGCCTATAAAATAGACATTGTCAGAGCCAGGGTAAAATACGTAGTCGGAACTGGTATTCTTCTCTTTATAAGCCTTTTGGAACAAGTCATCGACAATATATTGTCTCGAACTTTCAGTATTAGCCTGTGTCTGTTTAAAATCCATTAAACCTTTTAAAGCAATAAGGCCACCTAAGCTTCTGGCGGTAAATGCACCTCGGCTGAAGCCAAATAAAAATACCCGGTCACCGGGTTGATATTTATCACTCAACCATTGGTAACAATCCCGGATATCTTCATTCAAGCCAATGCCAAGTAAACCACCGGTGATCCAGTCTATAAAACCTTGGGTGCCAACACCTGCCTGATACCGCGTGAGTTGCTTTGTATCGTCGGCTTCAAGTGATGAAAAGAGTTTGTGGACATTCGTTGGAGCTGGATATTCGCCATCCATGTTGTCTGCTGAATTCCATGTACCGTCACAACATACAACTAAGTTTCTTCCCTCAGACATCGCATCAATTCCTTTTGGTCATTGACAGTGTTAGCCAGAAAACGGCTGTTACAACCTCATTAACAACTGCTTATTTTATAGTCTACAAATTCCATAATATCAATCGATAAATTTCATTCCGTAAAGCTGCCTAAGACAGCTTTACGGAATGAAAAACACAATACTTAAACCAATGAAACGAGAAACTAATTACAAATTAGCGATAGATCACGCCCTGAAAACTCATCAGCACTCAAAAGGGCGAGAAGCAGCTTAACGGTTTCGATAAGCGGATTATCTCGTTGTGCGCGTGAGCGCGATATTCAGGTGCATTTCGAAGAATCCTACGGCGTAGAAGTCTCTCTAATCTTTATCTCTCAAGTTATTAATGAAGTAAAGCATTGGCATATTGTGATAAGCCCGACATCAATGTAGTATTTATAATGAACAATTTGGGTGCCGAGTGCCACCATCCAAGTCATTGCGCTTTCAGATTGCTGATTTATTATTAGGTCAGAACATGAACTCTCCAAAACGGATCTTTGCTTTGTTACTTTTTAGTTTTTCATTTCAAACATAAAAGCAAATACGGCTATTGTGGATGACTATGTCGAAATATCGAGTACGTTACCTCTATAAGGAGAAGTACATAAATATAGTTTCAGTATATCAGAAGACGAAAGTATCCATACCAAAGTCGCGGATATTGACGGAGGATTTTCAAAAAATCAAAAAATCAAAAAATATTTGCTTAAAAAAGTGCATATTTACAATGGAAAGCGTCTCTACTTCAGGCTCCATGTTGAATAATGTATCTTTTGTGATACGCAAAATAGCCACTCTAACTATATCAAGATTTAACACTTTACTCTGTCACATTATAACCATCTGGACTCGAAGGCACGAGTTCTGTGGCCTATAGATATAGGTCAGAGAATAGCTCTCTCATCATCAAAGTCATAATACAGTGCAGCAATCCCTGTTAGATTATGAGATTTTATTCAAATGTTTTTCACTTTAACCCTAAAACACATTATCAAACTGACTATTTTCTTACTCGTCCCATATATTTGCTTTGGTAGAGCAAATATTTAGGGGGAGGGCAGTTCTGTATGCCTATATTTTAAAAGGATGCAGAGGGGTGGGGTTAAGTAAAGGCTTATATGTGACCCCAGTGTGACCATGTATTTATTAAGGTTTTATTCCTGCCAACGAATGTTATTTCAAAATGATAAGAAAGACCAATACAACTATTGAGGTTGGCTAAAAAAATAATCAAATAACCATCACAATTCCTAAGAAATACAACGTCGGGCATCAAAAAAAACGGGCAATTCATGAAATTTTTATAGGAAATTAAGTATTCTGGCTGTTATTAAAAATAAAAAGGTTGTTAATTGTCCGTTGGAAAGTTAGGGAAATCGTTAGCCATCTGCCTCGATCAGATGTTTAAAGACGGATGGATAGACATAACGGAATACAATCGAAATAAAATGATTAGGCAGAAAGAAGAATGTGAATTAATTGGTAGAGACAGAACGACTTTATTTCGCTAGCGGCTAATCGGCAAGTTCCCAAAAACTATCGAGGAACTTGGGGACGGCTTAAGTGACGAATATTAGTGATCGAAAGTTGGTTGATTGAGCTTGAGGCAAGATCTACTTGTTGTCGCTCATGGGATTATTGAGCAGATGGAAGAAAAGCAGGTTTTCACATTGCCACTATATACTTATTAGTCCAATGGTATTCGAGCTAATTGGAGCAACACTGTCGACGCGGACAGCTCACTACCTTTCAATAAAAAGGCGACTGCCTTTATTCCGTTTTTTTGAAGGGAAATTTTAAGCAATTGTTTTAACGTTTTAAATTAATAGGGGGCTAAAATTGATGTTTAATATTTTTATTACCCATGGCTATTATAGTGGGCGGTGCGATTTTTGTGGCGAAATCCAAGGGAAATGATTTTCCGTTATTGTTAGTGAAGGCTTTTATTAACTATTAACTGAATTAGTCCTAACTTAATCTGGCATTTTTTAAATTAGGTTTGGACAAAATCTGACAGTCGCCAATGAGCGAAAAGCGGTCATAGCGCTGTCTTGAAAACTATGTTTCATCGTCGTTGTTTTCGAACAACCGAGAATTACTCGGTTGTTGCGCAAAACCTTAAAACGTTGGGACACCCAATTTTGCAACAAGCTGTTGCGAAATTGAATGAAGGGTAAATTTGAGCCTAAATAGCAGTCGTTTACTGACAAAGTTTCAATGTTCATAGTACGAGATCAACTTATCTGTTACAAATCATCTATGTCAACTTCGATTTCATCTTGGTGTTCACGCTCGCAAACTAGCTTTATTAATTCGTCATCTTCTTCAATTGCTGATGACAAAGATGCTTCATCATCAATCGTATCGTTAATTTTGACGTACTTTAGAATACCTCTCGGCTTGTGATCTTTGGTCATAAGCTAACACTTAATAAAGTAGTGAATACTGTAATTATACCACACTACAGCTTTTGGCACATTGCTGACTGTCAGATTAGGTCGAAAGCGTTTGGCCTTAAATGTCAGATCAAGTCTAAGCTACTACATATTAACTTTTTTGCTCCATTGAGCCTATCCACTTTTCAATTATATTCTGGATTACTGGGTAGCTTCCTTGAGAGACACTTTTTAAGCGAGCAAGTTCTTTCTGACACAAAGCTTGATAATTAGTTTTTGTAATCTGATTCTTTCCATTGTGTTTTTCTGCTTTAATACACTGCTTGTATGTCTCAAATGCACTTTCTATTAAATCTGGAGACCCGTTAAGATTTTGTGCAGCAGAGGAAAAGCAAATTAAAAAAGTGGTGCTTAAAATAGATATTCTGAACATCGACAAGTCCTTTTGTGAAAATTATTGACCATTCTTGATAGTTTGTTTATCGTATGTTTAAAAGTTGTTACTGTCAATGGACTGATAAATGTTGTTCCGCATTGGATTTTTTTTACTATTATTTACGCTTTCTGGTTTTGCTTCAGCCGGATATTTCACTAATTTACCCCCCTCACCGAACGGAACAGGTAATTACACGTTGTCATGGACATCTGAGTCTAGTGATTCTGGCGCTTATTTCCTATATGAAACCGTCGGCGGTTCGACCACTCAAGTGCATAGCGGTTACGGATCTTCAAAGTCCTTTTCTGGCCAAGCTAATGGCAATTACAGTTATGAGCTGAGAGGGCTCCAAGAGACCTGGGTTGGCGGAGAGCCAATGGTGCGGAATGTATCGATGGATACTTTTAGTTTAACTGTAAATATTCTATCAATACCTCCTAAAATGGGCACACCTAGTGCACCTTCCACTGATAATGATTACTCTATCGCGGTAACCTGGCCAGCAAGCTCTGGTCAATCAATCACGCAGTACCAATTACAAGTAAAAAAAGACTCTGGTGGCTACTCAACTAAATATACAGGCTCTTCCCGTAGTTACACTTATACCGCTGCCGCTGATGGTGTTTATTACTTTCGCGTTCGAGCATATAATGAAGCGGGGTGGGGGGCCTATAGCAGCACGGATTCCACTATCTCATCTAAAACTCCAGGGGTGCCTAGTTCTATTAGTGGAGTACCAAGTACATCAAGTACTGGTAGTTTTACTGTTTCGTGGGGATCCTCATCTGGCACTCTTGATAGATACAAATTATATCAACAAAAGAATAGCGGAAGTTGGACGCTCATTTATTCTGGCGGCAGTCGCTCAAAAACTGTTAGTCTAGATGATGGTACTCATAAGTACAGAGTCAAAGCGTGTAATACCACGAGTACGTACGAAGCCTGCAGTGGTTATCGCACTTCAGGTGAATCAAAAGTGGCTAAAACACCTGGAGTGCCAAGTTCAATCAGTGGTGTACCTAGTACCACCAACTCTGGCTCTTTCACTGTTTCTTGGGGAACTTCAACAGGCTCTATCGATCGCTATAGACTTTATCAACAAAAAAATAATGGCAGTTGGACTCAAATATATTCTGGCACTAGTCGTTCAAAAGCAGTTAGTTTAGGTGATGGTACCTATAAGTTCAGGGTTAGAGCGTGTAATAGCACTAGTACCTACGAGTCTTGCAGTGGGTATCGCACATCTAATGAATCTTTAGTCGCGAAAAAACCTGGTGTACCTAGCTCTATATCCGGTGTTCCAGGAACAACAAATTCTGGTTCATTTACGATTTCATGGGGAGTGTCTTCTGGCACCGTTGATACCTATAAACTATATCAAAAAATAAACGGTGGTAGTTGGTCTCAGATTTATAGTGGGACCACACGCAGCAAAGCTGTCAGTATCGGAGATGGTACTTATCAATTTACCGTTAAAGCCTGTAACAGCACCGGCAGCTACGAAACATGCAGCGGTCTGCGCACGTCAAACGAATCTTTAGTGGCAAAAACACCTGGTGTACCCAGTTCAATATCTGGCGTGCCAGGCTCATCCGGTAGCGGTTCATTTACTATAACGTGGGGAGCGTCTTCTGGAACGGTTGATACTTATAAGCTTTACAAAAAGTTAAACGGTGGCGGCTGGACTCAGATATACAGCGGGACGACTCGAAGTAAAGCTGTCAGCTTAATAGACGGTACTTATCAATTTACCGTAAAAGCCTGTAATAGTACCGGTTCTTATGAGACATGCAGTGGACTTCGCACCTCAGGTGAATCAAAAGTTGCTATCACGCCAGGTGTGCCAAGTTCAATATCGGGTGTGCCTAGCATGACAACCAGTGGTCAATTCACGGTTTCTTGGGGGGCAGCGACAGGAAATGTGAATCACTATCGTTTGTACCAACGAGTTGATGGAGGTACTTATTCGCAAATTTATTCAGGAACATCCCTCTCTAAGTCGATTAGCTTAACCAGTGATGGCATATATCAATATCGCGTGCGGGCGTGCAATGTCACTGGCTCTTACAATGCCTGCAGCGGTTATAAAACTTCAAGCTCAGCAAATGCAGAACTAGACCCCATTCCAGCGCCACTGAATACCATTTCGGATCAATCTGTTTCATCTTTAAATGGCGATGCTATGCAAAGTGATCTAGTGGGTGAAATTAAAGGCAATTTCAAAGTTGATGGCGGCGCATTTAGTTATAGCGTACCGATTGCCATTCCTCCTGGTCGTAAAGGTATGCAACCGTCGGTGTCATTAAACTATAGCAGCCAAAATGGTGCAGGTTTAGCGGGTTATGGTTGGAATTTGTCTGCTGGCGGTCAAATACATCGTTGTTCTAATATATACGATTTAGACGACAGTACATTGTCAGTTCTATACGATAGCGCTGATAAGTTGTGTTTTAACGGCTCTCGTTTAATTGCTACTAATAAAGCTGATTACGGCAAGGTCAATACTGAATATCGCACGGAAAGGGACCCTGGATTTACCATTAAGCAGCTAGGTGGAACACTTGCACAAACTAATGCTTATTTCATTGTTTATTACCCTGATGGAAAAACATCGACCTATGGAATTTCGGGTAATGCGAAAGTGACTCGAAGTGGTCATTCAGTTCCAGAAAGGTGGCTACTCGAACTGGAATCGGATACTTACGAAAATGAAGTTAAATATTCTTATAGTAGTGAAACGGGAAATAAATACCTTGCCAATATTTATTACACTGGACATAACGGTACTTTGGGAACACGCAGAGCTAAATTTATCTACGATACAATTAATAGTGTTGAAAATTATTCGTTCGGTGGTAAGTCAGTTTCAAATAAGTTGTTGAGTAGAATTGAAATTTGGATAGACAATGAAATAAAATCTAACTGGCGAATCAATCACTCCCAGCCAAACAATGATAATGTTCATAACTATTATCGAGTGGATAGTCTTCAATATTGTGAAGATAACGCAGCCTCTAATTGTTTAACAACAAATTTTGATTGGTTGCAAATGGATTATAATTATACTGATTTAGCGCCCGATCCGAATTATGATGACGCCCGTCAAATCCTGCAAATTACCGACCAGTTTAAGGTCGGTGAGCCTATTGAAAAAGCCAGCGATTTTGATGGTGACGGTGTATTCGATGTAACATCCGGTGAGGGAATTTATTTGTCTGACGGAGGATTTGTTCCTGGTTCGGATTTTCCTATTTGGCCAGATGAAGCTCCGACCGAATCGACTGACAATTCATCCTTTAAGCCACACTTACCGATTTTAGGGCATATGGACTATAATTTAGACGGTAAGACGGATATCGTATACAAAGGCACAGACGGTAAATTGATCATTGCCACCATTGTAAATGGCAATAAACAATTTTTATACAATACACAAATCGATGCGACCTGTTATTTAAGTTATGCCAATCTTCAATCCATGACTTTTTGCCCCAGTTTTGTCATCGATTTTAATGGAGATGGACGGCAAGATTTACTGGTTGCAACTAAAGCTGAGACATCAAATCAGTATGATTCCATTATTACATACAAAGCTTATCTTCGAAATGAAAGTGGTGCAGGTTTTAGCTTCGCTGGTGAATTTCCATATAATTTAAATAGTGCACAGTCATCTTCACTGGCTCCGATTGACGTCAATGGCGATGGACTAATAGATATTGCGCATGCGAATGTGCGAGACACAGCCATTTGGTTACAAACCTCATTTAACGCAAATAACCAAACAGTCAGTTTCACGCAGAAATCCGTTAATTTGAATACCACATACGATACAACCAAACGCAGAAATCCAGGACGCTGGATTGATCTTAACGGTGACGGTTTACAAGATATTCTTACTTTGGGGTTAGCTAATCCTTCAGATGATCTTTATTCTTTTTACGCTATTTTTAACAAAGGCAATGGACAGTTTACTGCGGCAGTTAATACTGGTAGAGAAGAACTCGCAGAGTTGACATATAACGATATTGTGAGCGATCAAGATGAAGGACAAGTACGTAATAGCTTCATTAAAATCTTAGATTTTAATGGCGATGGTAGACAGGACTTATTAGTTCCAACGACTAAAGGACCTTATACCTATCAATGTTACGACCATGCAACAAACCAAGATTGTGTAGCCGTAGATGGAGCAGAGTCTCCACGATTCCATTCATACGATGTATATCATTGGGAAGTGTGGCTAACGGATGAAAGTGGAAGTACATTCACGACTTATGAATTGGATGATGAAATAATTGGTGCCTTAGCAACAATGAGTATTATTGATGTCAATGGTGATGGACTAGATGACTTTGTTAGTGGTATTGGCTTTGAATCAAGTGCGCAAAAACGGCGTTGGTACTATGGGTCGAAAACCGGTGGAGCTGGAAATAATCCCCGAGGCTTCTTTATTTTTGAGCGTGACGCTACCGATGAAAATGTTATTCATCGTGTCAGCACTGGAATGGGTACCAAAGCTGAGGTTGCCTATACCCAATTAAAACATGTGTTAACCAGTGATACCGGACTAGCGGCCGGAGTAGGTCATCCGTATGTTAATTTCAGTAATACTATGCGAGTGGTTGAGCGCTTCGAAACAGATAACGGATTAGGCTCACTTAACCCTACTACCTATGAATACAGTACCCCTGTGGCGCATATCGCTGGGCGTGGGTTCCAAGGTTTCAAAAAGATTATTGAAACCAGTACAGATGTGAATTCCGAACATACCACCGAAACGGAAATTGAGTTTTATCAAGCGTTTCCTTGGTCTGGTATGGTGAAGTCAAAAACACAACGGGATGCGGACAATCAACAATTGATGTCAACCTATGATGTTAATTCTTATTTTCCCAACAATAACGAATATGTATCGGGTGAAAGTTTCTGTTTTTATCCTTCAGAAACGGAGACCCATAGTTACAAAGAAGGTGACGTAGAGACCACCGTAATAACCACACAAAATGACTTGTGTCAGACAACGTTCAGCAAAAAGACCGTTGATGATGATTCAACTATTCTAGTTACAGAAGTTGATACGGTTTATGTGACTATGGGCAGCAATTATATAAAACTGCCAAAAACAGTAGAAAATACTAAAAAGGTTACTTTTAATTTGTCAGGATTACCAACTGGCGAACGTCAAAATAAAAAAACGAAGACCATATATAGTTACACTCCTGAATTTGCCGTTTATAAAATTGAAATTATGAACAGCAGTAATGATACCGTGCGTGAAACTTCCATTCCAAATTTTGATATCTACGGTAATCCGCTCAAAGTCAGCATAGGTGACCGCTGGACTACGTCAACCATGACCGACGATGGTTATTTTGTGCAAGCCACTCAGAATCGCCAATGGGGAGCGAATATTGATGTTAGCTTCGCCACATATGATCGATTAACTGGTGCGATGCTAACTCAAAAAGATGTTCAAGGTATTTTAACTACGAATACGATTAATTTCCTAGGTTCCATATCTAAAACCCGTGTCACCAAAAACGGCCAAAATATTGTGCCACCTGTTTACACTCAGCTAACGTGGGAGTCAGGAGACTATGCGGTAAGAGTGAAAACGGTGCAAGACGGCGCACCTATCACAATGGAATACAAAGATTCGTTGGGTAGAACCATCAAACAGATGAGTACCGCTTTCAATGGCACTTGGGTAACAAGTGAAACCTTTTATGATGCACGGGGCAATGTGGTAAAACAAAGCACCCCAACTAGTTACTTTTCCCAACAAGACAGCGTGAAATATGAAAATTATGATATTTGGGGGCGTCCTGAATATAAGGTGCAATCTGATGGCTTGGTGGGTTATACATCTTGGTATACCTATAATGGTCAAACCACCACTATTGATGTGGGAAGTACGTCACTCGCCTTAGGAGAGAGTGTTAACGACATAGGGAATAGCAGCCCAACGGTAGGTACCATGTCACGCACTTACAATAGTCTTGGGCAGTTGCTAAAAACCGTTGATGTGAAAGGCAGTGCTACCTATTACGCCTATGACAGTGCGGGCAATCCTGATTATATTAAAGATGCTAAGGGCAACATAATTACGGCTCAATATAATGATATTGGGGAAAAACTCAGTTTTGACGACCCGAATATGGGCACTTGGAACTTTACCTATAATGAATTTGGCGAGCTGGCAACACAGACTGATGCAAACGGCAATGTGTCGTCGCCGAGTTACGATTTTATGGGCAGAGTGACAGGTGTCAATGGTCGTACATGGGATTACGATAACAACAATGATAAAGGGTTACTCTTTTCTACTAATTCTGGCGATGGCGAGGTAAAAACCTTTACCTACGACAGTCTAAGCAGAATAAAAACCGTGGCTACGCAAATCGACGGACTGACGTTTAATCAGGAATTTGCTTATCACAGTATCTTAGGCACCATGAAAGGGGAAAAAACACCCAGTGGCGAAGTGCTAGGTTATACCTACAATGATTATGGTTACCTAACCAGTGAATTTCGACATTTAGAAACAGGCGATGAAATACTGCGTCAAATTGACTCCATGGATGCACTAGGTAATGTTAAAGTTCAGAAGTTTGGTACCAACATTTATCAAAAATTCACCCGAACCGCCACAGGCGCGGTGCAATCTGTCTGTGCAGGTACTAACAGTAGTTGTAACAACGCCTATCAGAATATCGATTATGATTTTGATGGCATGGGGAATTTAACTAAACAGCATAATCTTATTACCGGCTTTAAAGAAGAATATGTTTATGACGAACTAATGCGTGTGCAAGCAGCACAAGTTAAAATGGGCTCAATGGTCGTTGCCAATTATGATTACGATTATGACGTTGTGGGCAATATCTTAAATAAAAGTGATTACGCCAGTAGCTTTACCTACAACACCAGTCGTAGTCAGGGCGGTAACGCGGGCCCCAATGCTGTTCGACGTATTGCCAAAGGGGGAAGCAACTACTACTTTACCTATGATAATAACGGTAACATGTTAACCGGAAATGGACTAACGCAGACCGTTTACAACAAAGACAATAAGCCGACTAAGTTAGTCAAAAATGGCACTACTACTTATTTTAAATACGGTGCCGACGGGATGCGATACAAACAGACCAAAACCACAGGTGGGCAAACCTATGTTACTTATTACGTCGGTAAAGGGTTTGAACGCGAAGTACAACCTGGCAACAAGGTGTTGGAAAAAACCTATGTAGGGAATCACACCACACTTTACAAAACTGTTTCAGGCGCACCGGACTATCCTGCTGGTGTAGTGCATAGTTTACTTGACCGTCTGGGTAGCCCCAGCACCTTAATAAAAGGCAGGACCAGTTCACCTGTAGTGCTGCGTTATCGTGCCCACGGTATATTTGGCAAACCTATCGATGCCGGAACCGGCTCTATCTTGGATTCATTGAGTTCATGGGATGGCCAATATCGCGGATACACTGGTCATGAACAGCTAGTTGAACAAGAGCTCGTGCATATGAACGGGCGGGTGTACGATTACAACCTTGGCCGCTTTATGTCGGTAGACCCCTTCATCCAGATGCCTGAAAGTAGCCAAAGCATTAACCCGTATTCGTATATTATGAATAATCCGATGGCGGGGACGGATCCGACGGGGTATATTGCAAGAGGAACCAATGCGTCGAATTGGCGGGACAGTTGCCTAGATCCTCATGGATGTTTGACTACTAAAGCCGATAGGGCGATTGCTAAATATACTGGAAGCGGGCAGAAAAACAGTCAAATGTCTTTTGCTGCTACTAAAATGGTTGATTTGCAAAGTTTTATCGGTTTCGCGTCTCGGGATGACAGTAAAAAAATGGTGCTACATGATATTGCTGATGATATTATGTTGACGCGTGAAATTGAGGCGGGGGTATTACTACAAATAGATGACGCTTCAGCTTATCACGCAGGTGGGGAATCAATTGTTGATCGCCAACTCATTGATATTGATAGACAATTGCTGTTGGGCGAGATTACAGTCGAGGAACGTCAAAACGTTGTTGAAACAATGGCTGAAGGTATGGCTACTGCTGTTCCCATGGATGCTGCTGCGTTAGCTGGAATTCGGATAGTAAATAGAGTTACAAAGGGAGGAAGTGTATTAGCTAATGCTTCAACCTCTGCGTTTAGAGCCGCCGACAATGTTGCGTCTTGGATTCCAAAAAATAAGCATTTGTTAGACTCTACCGCTAAAAGATCTGCGAAATTTAATACGAATAGTTTTGATGATGTACAGTCAATAGTAGCTGAGGCTTTGCGTTCCCCTAACGCCAGGTTTATGACCAATAACGCCGATGATTCCTTCCGTGTTGTTACGGATCTCGGAAGGACTGTCGGTTCAAAAGGTCAGACATCAGTCAGAGTAATAGTTGGTAATGATGGAAAAATATGGAACGCTTTCCCCGTAAATGCAAATTAGAATTTGAAATCATCGAAAAGCCGAACTTTCCTATAACAAGCAAGGCTTTGTCTGAAACTGAAGGCCGATTATTAGTCTCAGTTGGCAAAGATATTGTTTTCGATGAAGAAGATATTTTGTTAGCTGAGTTTTATTTGGCATTAACCGTTTGGGTATCCCAAGGTTGTTTAAATAATTTTAAGTATGATTCAATGGATTATGAAGATTCGCCTATCTTTGAAGTTAAAGTAGAAGATACGTTTGTACACATCACATCTGTTTGGATGGATGACAATGTTAGTGCTCCTGTTAAAATTGAGAAGCAGCAATTTCTAGATGCGGTTAACTCATTTATACATCAGTTTGAAATTGAGCTACCTGAAATAAAAGAAATATCTTAATCGCAAGCCCGCAAATGCGGGCTTTTTAATGTGCGGTTTGCTGTATCACTGTCTCTAACATCTCCATCACAAACTTCTGTTTAGACTTGGGCAATTGGCTTATCTGCTCAACTTGCTTTAGCAGCTTAGGTGCCGGCCCTCGCTTTTTCCCATGAGTCGGTGTAATGCCAATCAATTCTTCTACGGATATCGCCAAGACTTCGGCTAGGGTTGGCAACATAGAAGAAGGCACTTTCCTAATCCCTTTTTCAAACGATGCCATGTGCTGTTGTGAAATGCCTAAAATCTCTGCAAGCTGCACTTGCGTTATCTGCTGCTCTTTGCGCAGTGACGCGATCTTCGCACCGAGCTGTCTAAAAAAATCGTTGTCGTTCTTGGTCATCTGGTAACAGTAATGATTGATTGCAGACGACATGATCTTACCCCCGCTTTTTAATTAATCCTCAAAGTGCTGTTGATAATACCTCAATATGAGGTTTTATTAAGTCTAGTTATTTTTTTATAAAACCTATTGACAGAGTTTCGAGAGGAAACAGCATGGCACGATTAGCAGACGAGGTAATTACGCGGATAAAACAGGACGTGTCTTTATTGCGTTTGGTAGAAAGCCAAGGGCATAAGGTCACGAAACAAGGCAAAGACTATGTGGTGTGCTGCCCCTTCCATGAAGAAAATACACCGTCTTGCATTATTAGCCCTAAAACCAACTTCTTTAACTGCTTTGGCTGCGGCACGGGTGGCAGCGTGATTGACTGGGTGATGCTTACGCAAGGCGTGAGTTTCCGCTTTGCCTGTGAGTTGTTGCAGAAAGACTTAGGTTTAATCACCGAAGCGCCGAACAAGGCACCGAGTAAAAACACGACCACCAAACTCACGCCACCCTTAGCCGCTAACGCCGATAGTCAGACTGCGCTGAAGCAGGTTATCGACTATTACCTTGAAACCTTCAAGCAATCGCCGGAAGTACAAGAGTATTTACGCTCGCGTGGCTTGGCGCATCCCGAACTCATAGACCGTTTTAAATTAGGTTTTGCCAATCGCACTTTAGGGTATCGCCTGCCAGAAAAGAACCGCAAAGCCGGTGCTGCATTGCGCGGCAAACTGCAAGAGATTGGCATTTTACGTAGCCGTGGCCACGAGCACTTTAACGGTTCATTGGTGGTGCCGATCATGGACGAGCACGGCACCATTACTGAGGTCTATGGGCGTAAAATCCTCGGCAATCGCCTGCGTAAAGGCACCGCGCAACCTCTGTATTTACCGGGCCCGCATGAAGGTGTATGGAATGTTGAAGCCTTCAAGGCCAGTAACGAGATTGTCCTCTGCGAAGCCTTGCTGGATGCCATGACCTTCTGGGTGTATGGCTTTCGCAATGTCACCGCCAGCTATGGCACATCGGGTTTTACCGCGTCTCACTTAGCCGCCTTAAAACAGCACGGTTTTGTTTTTTTATAAGGTCTAGTTTGTGGCTGTCCAAGTTATTGTGCTTGTGATAATTGATTTGGGGTTTAAGCTTATCCCACTTTTCTTCTAACTCTTTAGAGGTGCCTGACCATTCTTTCGCTGCATTAGACGACATATCACAGTCATCAATCGCAAACAACTCATTGCCCAACAATCCTCGCTCATGGCATATCAATAGCACTTGATCAAACACCAATTCAATCTCACTTCTACGGCCACTGATAAATGCCGCGATGGTGGTGAAGTGCGGCACAGAATCACAGCTCAACGCCTTAAATATAATATTGTTTTCGTAGCACCACTGAATTCACGGCTTGAAGTAATACCTTTCGAATAAGCAAACAAAATAATCTTCAGCAGCGCAGCCGGGTCGTAGGTAGGATGGCCTGTTTCGACATTTAGGGTAAAACACCGACAGGTCCATCTTATCTTCAATCAAATGATGAATAGCATATTTAGACGTTACCGCTGGAAGTTGGTCTTGGTAGTTAATCACTACCTTAGTGTTTTGTTGATAATTAAGAGGGATAAAGCGTGGCATCACCAAGGCTCCTTTCGCCTAATTGATAATACCTATCGGATCACAAACCATGATCTGAGGGAAGTAAAAACGAATGAAAAACAAACTAATTTAGGGTTTTTCTACAGCCTCAACACCCAAATAAAGGGCACGAACACGGCGGCTATAATCGGAACGAAGTGACACAGCCGCCGTGTTTGTGTCCCAGCAACCTTGCGAGCGATTTAGTGTGATTGTTACGTTCTTGTGTACGTCCAGCATGGGCATGAACTAATGAGGTGAAAGTCCTCTGTAGGAAGATCACCGTTTATTTAAGTTACTGTTATTAAACGTTAACTACTAGCGAATGGCAAGGGCCAAACCGCGAGGTTTTGTCTGAAGGAAGCCGGACGCAAATCTGCGAGCTGATGAACAAGAACATCATATGAGGCGTAGGCTGAAGGTGAGTTGGCACAAGACGACGAAACCACGTGATCTAACGGCCACCGTAAATGATGCAGCAGTGCAGAGACAGTTCATGCTCTTATCTGGGGAGATCTGCTTAACAAGCGACCGATAATTAACCAGTCAGGCTCTGGTATATAAGTGTCTCGGCCTTTGAATGTCATCGACTCAAAGGAGCGAATGATATGAAAACCGATAGCGTCAACAGGGGTAACTTTGTTAATGATTAAGCAGAAGTCAGCAGACGGCATAGTAGCCAAACGCCCATCGTAATGGTTGGGACACGGTGAAGGCCTGAACATTTAGAACAACGGAGGAGCCTTGTCAGACTTGAATACACGAATGCCGTCCGGTAGCGACGAGACTCAGCGTATCGATAAGCAGCCAGCCTTTAGTGTAGATCTACTCGAACCTATTCTACAACCGTCTAATATATTGGCGGCATGGAAACAGGTTCGAGCCAATAAAGGGGCCGCTGGCATTGATGGGATGACCATTGATGACTTCCCCGTTTGGGCAAAAGATGGAAACTGGAAACGTATAATGGCTAAGCTACGCTCAGGCCAATATCATCCATCACTGGTTAGACGCGTTGAAATTGATAAACCCGATGGCGGTAAACGTCAACTGTGTATTCCAATCGTAAAATACATGGACAGGCATCTTTTAAGGCTGTGGTGATAGTGGTTTATAAATTTTATTGAAGATAACACTGGGGTGTTCAGTTATTCGTAAATACATCTGGAAATCATTTATTTGTGACGATTTATCGTCATTTAAGTGAATTTAGCGCAAGGGGGGTCTTGTCTATTGGTGTAATAAACAGGTGAGGTGATAAATTATTGGTTTGCGGCGTTAGCAGATAGAGCTCTTTTGCCGACGTTTTCGTTTATAGCGTTTTAACGTGTCTATTTGTCCGGCTGCTACGCTAAAATTAGTTTCAAAGGTTAAAAACATATCTTGCCAGGAGTACTCATCCAACCCTAAGCGCTGCAATATGGGTGATTTTCCTATATCAATTGCCCCTCGTTTGCCAGGATTAAGACTGCGACCAGATAGGTCAACCAGTTTCATATATTCGATTAAATCGAACGTTAACCCTTGCGGTTGTGGCTGGCGTGGATTACCAACAAAGGGCATTAACCTAGATGGCTGATACCCTTTTTTGAAATCGTGAATACGGCGTTTAATAGTGGTGTGGTTAGATGACTCTGGTGTTGTTGCCATTTTTGCTCGTATAGGATTTAAATCCACATACACCATACAGACTGCTAAGGCATGTTCATCTAACAGTGCTTGTGATTTGAATCGTCCTTCCCAAAAGTGACCGGTACAGTCGTCTTCCTGGTTCGCTTGTCGAGCAATAGGCTCATTCAATTCTCGCATAAACCAGCTAATATCGGTTAATCGACTTCGATAGACTGACAGAGTCGAATGTAACGTGATTTGTTCAGCGTCGTTGAACACCGTAGATTCTTTTGAGGCGAACCTTTGTGAGAGCAAGGTGCCTTTGTGAAGCTTGTGCCTGCGCTGTGTAATCTCTTTGTCCGTCCAGTGTTTTGCTTTGTCTGAATTTACATGTAACACCACATGGGTGTGATTACTCATCACCGCATAGGCACAGACTTCAATGGCAAATACGGTGGTTAAAAATAGCAACCTATCTTCTACCCATTGGCGACGATGCTCATAGCTCTTGCCTGTCAGTTTATCTTCGCCATACAAAAATGCCCGTCGAACTCAGCGCGAAATACAATGATAATAAAGGGTATCAGTTAGGCTAATTTGTCGCTTCCTTGCCATTGGCATCATTCACTCCTGAATAATTAATACTGATGTTCTTGTTGTTTTTATCAAAGTGATGACTTTCCTCAATCTTTTATTTTAATGGCTTAAGTGATGAGGCTATTTATTTTGATAAAATTTCGGCTGTACATTGGGTATGGTGATGAAGTGGTTGTGGACTATGAACTCAGAGTTGTATTTAAATCAATTGAGAAACTTTTTAAAAATAGTGTAGCAGGCGACATTTCCGCCAGAAATCGCCTGCTGTAGTTTTTTATTAAACGGGTTTTGAAGCCCCGTTTGTTGCAGAACTTTCAGTAGCAGAGCTTCTTGCCACCGTTTTCGACATCTTGCTCAGAATATCTTTGGAATCACTAGGGCATAAATGACCGTAATGCTTTTCAATCATTGCTATAGATTTATGACCAACGAGCCTCGCGATGTGAAGCAGAGGTACGCCAGCAGAAACAAGCCTTGAGATAAAGTTGTGTCTTAGTGAATACATAACGATCTCGTTGGGAAAATTGCCAAGTTTAATAATATTTTTCCACAGGTTTTTGTGGGCTTGACGATCGTGTTGGCCTCCTGATTTGTTAGAAAAAACAAATCCATCATGGGGGCTTCCACAGTCCTTGTGCCAACTATCGATAACGTCATATAGTTCGTCGCTCATCTGAAGCAGGATCTTAGCAGGGTTGTTTAGGTCTCTGGTTTTCTTTGGTATTACGTGAATTTCACGTTTATCAAGGTCGATACTGTTTTTACCCCCTGCCTGCCAAACCAAACTATACAGATCGCTTTGACGAAGCCCAGTATGCAACATCGTTTCTGAGAAAGGCACTAACCAGTGTGCATATGTACATAGATCCAGATCAGGCAGGTATGCTTTACCGTGTTTTCGACTGTTACGCCTTTCAGCTTTCTTTTGCTCATTAAACTTAGCAAGTCCCTTATGCAAGCAATCTAACTCTTCGTTGGTTAAAGCGCGTCTTTCCTCTTTATCGTTATCGTGCTCCTGATCATTCTCTTCTGAAGTTGGCTTCGATAGTTTAAAATCGGCCAACGGGTTTCGATCAATATAGTTAAACTCCTTACTACCCTCAATCCGTGTTTCACTAGCAGATTGAAGTAGTGAAAATAGCTTGCCGAAATCAGATTTTATTGTAGATCGTTTGATCCCTGCTTTTAACCTTTTGTTTTCCCATTTTTCAATCTGCTTATGCTCAATCTCACTCATAGGCACGTTGAACAAAAACTCAAAGTGACGCACGATTCGCTCTCCCATTTCTTTGCCTGATCGTTTTCCAGCCAAACTGAGTAAATATTGCTTTTCAAAGTACTGGCCAAGTGTTATCACTTTTCTCTTTTCCAACAAAAGCTGCTTTTCGATTTCTTCTAGCTTGGCCTCTGCCTCAAGAATAGGGTCTTTACCATCCCTAATTAATTGATTCACTTCAAGCGCCATCATAGTCGCATGCTCAAAGTTATTGGTTTGAGCATTATAATGCCCCAAAGACATCTTTTTCCTGCCTCGTCCCGGTATTGTTACCCTGAGTTGAAACGTAGCACCTTTTTTGCGTTTGATTAAAGAAAGACCTTCCGTTTTATTACTGCTAAGCGCGTCGCCAATATTGAACTCTGCACTTGAGAGAAATTTATTAATCGCGGTAACAGTCATCGAGCTAGGTACTACCTGTGAGCGCTTTTTTTTAAGACTAGGCTTATCAGTCTTACAATTATTAATGTTCATAAAAATTCCTTTGTAGTTAAGAACACTGAAAACCTATCACACGCTCAACGCTAATTTACATTTGAGCTCATAAAAATGTCTCAAACAAATATATCAAAAAAAGGGGCCAAAAAGGAACCAGTTAACTGAATGAAAATAGTTGGTTTTAAACCGAATTAAAGGGGTTGATGTTGTTGGATATTTAGTTTTTTGTGCTATACGGGTTTAAAATACAAGGGGTTACACTGTATTTTTACACTTTTATTTTTTTTCACTATTCATTTGTATTTGAAATGGGGTGTCAGGGGTCGGAGGTTCAAATCCTCTCACACCGACCAATTAATCACCTGTCTCATGGCGTAGTAAGAAACACTTCAAATACTCTTCATTTCTTTTAGAAACCAAAATAGTACCAATTTACCCTTTTTATTCTTGTTTTGACATTCTCGTCGACGGTCGCTTTAACCCTACATTTGTTGATTTATGATTGTGGTTTGATGGGCTGTGCCCATGGCCTGAAGACCATGCTAAAAAATGCGGTTTTATTTATCCTTTCTGTAGGCGGTGGCTTCAGCCCCGCGATTGTTGATTTATGATAGTGGTTTATTGGGGGGCCATGGCCTAAAGACCATGCTACAAAATGCGGTTTTATTTATCCCTTCTGTAGGCGGTGGCTTTAGCCCCGTGGTCGTTGATTTATGATAATGGTTTATTGGGGGGCCATGGCCTAAAGACCATGCTACAGATAACGTATTTCGTATTATGATTCTTGTAGGCGGTGGCTTTAGCCCCGTGGTCGTTGATTTATGATAGTGGTTTATTGGGGGGCCATGGCCTAAAGGCCATGCTACAGATTGTGGGTTTCATTTTATGGTTTTTGTAGGCGGTGGCTTTAGCCCCGCGATTGTTGATTTGTAATGGTGGTTTAAATCGCTATGCCCATGGCCTAAAGACCATGCTACACATTTCATTTTTGTGGGAGGTGGGTTAGCGCTGTAATTTATTCTTCTTCGAATGATTGGTAGTAGTCGGCGATAAAATCGACTAAGGCTCGTACTGCTGGCAGTAAACCTCGTCTAGATGGATAGACTAGGTGGATGATATCTTTTTTTGGTTGCCAATCCGCTAACAATGGCGCTAGTGATCCGGCTTTTAAGTGGTCTGCCACTATTAATAATGGCAGCTGTGCTATGCCCACACCTTTCAATGCGGCGTTTCGCAATGCAATCATATCGGTAGTTACATAACGGGGTGTATGGGGCACTATGGCTTCTTCATTCTTAGGGCCGTAAAGTGTCCAATTATAGTGATGTTGTGGCTGGCCTAATCCTAAGCTTGGCCACGCGGATAGCTCTTCTGGCCTTGTGGGCTCGCCATACTTGTTAATTAATTCAGGGCTGGCGACTAAGCATATTCCTCTTTTTGAAAGAACTTTGAGAATTAGCTCGCTATCGTCAAGGGGAGGGGGTTGCACGCGAATTGCAACATCAACTCCTTCTCCTATCACATCTACGCGCCGGTTTGTGGCTTCTAATTGAATATTCACTTTTGGATATTTAGCCATAAAATCAGCCAACACCTCACCAATGTGAACATGCAGCAATGCGATAGGACACGACAATTTAATCGTGCCGCAGGGGGCTGCATGGGTAAATTCCACGGCTTCTTGCGCAGCTTCTGCTTCTACTAACATGGCTTGGCAGTGTGACAGAAACTTCAAACCAATTTCTGTTACCTGAAATTGACGAGTAGAGCGATATATTAGTTTTACACCTAAATTTTCTTCTAACGCTGCAATGCGGCGACTCAGTTTCGATTTGGGAATACCTAAGGCTCGTCCGGCTGGGGCAAAACCACCGTGCTCCACGGTTTTCACAAAATAGTAAAAGTCATTGAGATCCTGCATCGCATTTAACCTCGCCATTCAATTCATCGTTGCATTTATAGAACTATGATACCTATTTTTGCTATCTACTCAATATTTGGTTCATATACTAAGCTAATAACCAAGTTGAAATAGAGGAGTGAATGATGAAAAAGGTTGAAAACGTGTTTTCTGCGCCAAAACCACATTGGGTCGGCGATGGCTTTCCTGCAAAAACCTTGTTCTCGTATCAAGGAATGGGAAAAAGGGTGAGTCCCTTTTTGCTACTTGATCACGCAGGGCCAATGTCATTTTCGCCATCAGAGCATATTCGTGGTGTTGGAGAACATCCGCATCGAGGTTTTGAAACTGTCACTATCGTTTACGACGGTGAAGTGGCACATAGAGATTCCACAGGTGAACAAGGAGTTATCGGTCCCGGTGATGTTCAGTGGATGACGGCAGCAAAGGGAATTTTACATGAGGAGTTTCATTCGAAGGCCTTTGCCAAATCCGGTGGCAAGTTAGAAATGATGCAATTGTGGGTCAATTTACCTAAGCGCGACAAAATGAATACGCCTAAGTATCAGGAAATTGCAGCGGCACAAATTCCGTCTGTGATCTTGCCAGGTGACAAAGGGGCATTAAGGATCATTGCTGGTGAACTTGACGGTCTGAAAGGACCAGCTTCAACTCACAGCCCAATTTTGGTGGCTGATGGTGAGATTAAGGCTACTGCGCGTTTTACCTTGCCAATTGCAGATGAATGGTCGGCATTGGTGATTGTTCGTGAAGGCAAAGTAAAGGTCAATGGGCAAGTGGTATCGAAAGATCAAACTATAATCTTATCCCAATCCGGTGAGGGACTTGAAGTAGAAGCCCTTGATGATAGCAAATTGCTTGTCTTGGCAGGTAAACCAATTGACGAACCTATCGTTGGTTATGGTCCATTTGTAATGAACAGTGATGCCGAGATAAAACAAGCTTTTACTGACTTCCAAACTGGAAAATTCGGTAACTTAGCGCGCATTTAGAATCCTCTAAATGCGTCCTGATCTTTTATAAACAGTTAATTTAAATTGCAGAGGAATGAAAATGACAACGACAACACATATTGTGGCTTTCTCGGGAAGCTTAAGAGAATCATCTTATAATACGGCTGCTATTAAGGCAGCATCAGAACTGTTGCCAGAAAATACCACCCTTGAGCTATTGGATATCAGCGAGCTCCCCCTTTACAACCAAGAATTGGATGGTGAACAGACTCCAAAAGCCGTGCTGGATCTTGCCCAAAAAGTGGCGAATGCCGATGCTATTTTATTTGCTACCCCTGAATACAATTATTCCGTTCCTGGGGTTTTAAAAAATGCCATCGATTGGCTTTCCAGACAACAACCTCAACCATTTGCGGGCAAACCTGCAGCCTTAATGAGTGCTAGTATGAGTATGTTGGGCGGGGCTAGAGCGCAATATCACTTGCGACAAATTATGATTTATTTGGATGTGCATTTAATCAATAAACCCGAAGTGATGATAGCGTCGGCGCACGATAAGTTTGATGAAAACGGCAAGCTAACCGATCAATCCACTCGTGATTTTATTGGGAAATTGATGGCAGCATTAGTTTCCTGGCGTGTTCAATTAAACTCTTAGGAGTGGAATATGAGTAATCAAAGTCAAGTGGTTGAAATGCCTTGTAAGTTGGTATCCGGTTGCGGTGCTATTGTGCAGCTAATCCATCCTAAGGAAAAAGATCTTGGCGGTTTTTCAGTTCGTCGCACCTTACCTAATCAACAGGTAAAAAGTATTGGCCCTTTTATTTTCTTTGATCACATGGGGCCAGCATCTTTTTCTCCAGGACAAGGCATTGATGTTAGGCCACATCCGCATATTAATATTGCCACCGTTACCTATTTATTTGATGGTGAAATTTTACATAGAGATTCAATTGGCAGTGAGCAGCGCATTCGTCCAGGAGATTTAAATCTTATGGTAACTGGCTCCGGTATGGTTCACTCTGAGCGCGAATCTGCAGATGTGAAAAATCGGCCTCATTCGGTTCATGGTTTACAACTTTGGTTAGCCTTACCTGAAAAAGATGAAGAGACAGCACCTTCGTTTCATCATTATTCTGCAAATACCTTACCTCAGTTGGAAATTAACGGTGTGGCAATCCGCGTGATGATAGGCTCTGCTTATGGTGTAACGTCACCGGTGAAAACTTTTAGCCCAACCCTTTATGTTGAAGCGCAAATAAAAGCAGGGCAGTCGTTGGAATTGCCCAATGCGGGCCAAAGAGGCCTATATGTGGTTTCGGGTGATGTTAAGTTGAAAGATACCCCAGTGACTCAGCATACAATGGTGGTGTTAGATTCAGCAGAAAATGTCGTGGTGGAAGCAACACAAGATAGTCAGATCGCATTAATTGGCGGCGAGAACTTAGGTGAACGCTATGTTGATTGGAACTTTGTTTCCAGCAAAAAAGAGCGAATTGAGCTTGCCAAACAGCAATGGATTGATAAAAAGTTTCCTAACATACCCAATGACTCAATTGAATTTATACCCTACCCATCGTTGGGCAATTAACGGTAATTCATTTGTTTTGCCACCTCTTTAGGCGGTGGCTTTAGCCCTGCGCTGGCGTTGTTTGATGGCCATGGCCTGAATGCCCACGGTCTAAATGCCCATGGCCTAAAGGCCATGCTACAGGTTGTTTTTATTTATTTTTCCCCCTGTAGGCGGTGGCTTTAGCCCCGCGTTTGTGGTGTTTGATGGTCATGGCCAGAATGCCCACGGTCTAAATACCCATGGCCTAAAGGCCATGCTACAGGTTGTGAGGTGGATTTCTTCCATGGCCTAAAGGCCATGCTACAAAAAACGTTACTACTACATAATTCCCCTACATTTGCAGGTTAAGCTTCTAAGAATTGGTTTTTCGCCTTTTGTTTTACATTCTGGGAGTTTTAAATGATGAGAAATATGCGGTGGCTTTTATTGGTGCTATGTTGTGCTTTTTCACTTTTGGCTTGCTCGGGGGAGAATTCTAAAAGTCAGCAACAGACTAACAGCAGCGGATTTGTGTTAACCAGTTCGGCTATGGTCGAAGGCGGGAATTTGCCGGTAATTTATACCTGTGATGGCCTCAGCGTTAGCCCGCCATTAAGTTGGAGTAGGGCACCAGAATCTACTCAGTCTTATGTATTAATTATGGATCACAAAGCGCCTGATGGAATGCATTGGTATTGGACAATGTACAACATCAGTCCTGAAACAACACAAATTGATACCAATGAAATACTGGGTGTTATGGGCAGCAATAGCGTAAATCATTTGAATCAGTATGCGCCCCCTTGTTCCAAAGGGCCCGGTGAAAAACGTTATACCTTCAACATTTATGCGTTATCTGAACCTGTGTCATTCAGTCAAAATAGCAAGGTAGATCGAAGTACTCTTTTAGCGGCAATGCAGGATATTACCTTAGACTCTGCGCAATTAAACGTGACCTATGAACGAGGCACTATCTCACCTGAACATACTTCCAATCAGGGTAATAAGCCGCGCGCTGATGCTCAACGTGGAGCGAATACACCATCCTATATTCCCCCAGATTTGTCAGTCAATATTGACTCTGCGCGCTGCCAAACTATTCAGCAGTCGGTCGCAGATGCAGGCTTTGCGGAACAGGTTAAAGTGGTGTGTGATGAAAACTACGCCTATGTCGTGTCATCAACTTATCCCGATCACGAGATGATGACTGGCATAACAGGTACCAATGAACAAATTCCAGTCCCTGCTAAAGGTTATGCTGCACCCATCAAACTCAACCCTAAAAAGGCAAACTCAGTAACGACTATCGATGCCGCATTGGGGGTAGCAGTAAATGGAGTGCCGATTTACGATTATTCGTCTCAAGGGGAGTTAGATGTAAATCAGTATGATGCAAAACACGACACGTTAGTGTTGGGGCAGTTAGATAACTGCGGTGGCCATGCCGGACGCGGAGATGACTATCATTATCATGTGTCACCAACATGCATGATCGACACAATGAAAAACCAGGGCAGCGATGCCATTATTGGTTGGGCTTACGATGGTTATCCCTTGTATGGTGATAAAAATCCTGATGGCAGTGACATTACGCTGGGTGAGTTAGACGAATGTAATGGTCAAGGGGATGATAATTTTGGTTATCGCTACCAAACGTCAGCCACACCACCTTATATTATTCAATGTTTGGTGGGCGAGGTGGACACCACTAAATTGCCTAGAGTTGCTCCTCTAAGTGGAGACTCTCAAGGTATCAGAGCAGATCTGCGTCCGCCAGCAGAGGGTGTTGAAAACTTAACCCATAGTGTGTCCGATGATGGTAGTCGTACCATGAGTTATTTATATAAAGGTGAGCGCTACTTCACAACTTATCGGCCATCCATTCAGGAGGAGAATTGTTTCGATTTTCAACAAAAAACCATTAGTAATGGTGGAAAGCTCGAAACCGGTACTTTTTGTCGTAATCCTCAACAACCTAAAAATACAGTTAAAGCGGCGGTTAAGCATGAACAGAACCCGAATATCATTGGCGAACATCATTTCAAATTAGAAGCGTGGGCTGACAATTGGTTTGCCGCTTATGTTGGTGAAGAATTATTGATTGAAGATTCGGTGTCTATTCATACCGAACGTTCCTTTAATGCTGAAACCATTGCGTTTTCAGCCAATTATCCTATTCAGCTTAATCTTATACTCAAAGACTTCAAACAAAATGACACTGGCCTGGAGTACATCGGCGCTAGAAATCAACAAATGGGTGACGGTGGATTTATCATGCAAATTACGGATACAGATACTAATGAAGTGGTGTCTGTTACTGACAGTAGTTGGAAGTGTGAAGTTCTCCATCGTGCGCCTCTTAATAAGCTGTGCGAGAAAGAGTCGAATCCTGTTGCAGGAGAGGGCTATTGCACCTTTATGTCAAAAGACGCGCCGCAAAATTGGTTACAACGGGATTTCGATGATTCAGCATGGGCAAATGCCACACAGCATCAGGCTCAGTCAGTTGGTCCGAAAGATGGCTACAGCGAGATAAATTGGAATGAAAACGCGCACTTTATTTGGGGCGAGGATTTGGAAACCGACAACACCTTAATTTGTCGAGCAAGCATAGAAGAACCCAAGTAAGGGGATTAGGAGTGATTATGTCTTTATTTAAAACATTAAAATCGGTGACTGCCATATGCTTGTTGTTTAACTGTTTATTGGCAACGAGTACTTCAGTTAGCGCCCACGTTTTATCCGAAACGAGTGCCCAGGTAATTTTAAGAGATGGGCAGGTTGAAGTGAAATTACTTGCTGATATGGATCATTTGATAATGGCATTACAAAGTGAGCAAGCATGGTTAATGGGCGATATTGATAGTGTCATGCCGAATAACTTGAGCTCTCGTCAACAGGACGCTTTTATTGCCAATGCCCTGAAACAACATACCAAACTAGCGGTAAACGGCGAGGCACTAGCCTTTGAAACTGTGAAGTTGCAATCTGCTAGCGGCGCAGGTGAGCGTTGGCAACATGGCAGAGAAATCGTGTTTCGAGGTAGGCATAGTTTTGCCAAAGTGTCTGAATTGTCTATTTACCTTCACAAGAGTTTAGGGACTGTGCATATTAGCGTTGTAAAACCTCAGTATCGATTGTTAACCCCAGGCGAAACTGGCCAAATTCGGTTTTAAGCAGTAAAACGGAAAAAGGGCTTACTCACTTTTTACCGCAAAATAGAGTAAGCCTTTGAAGTAAACGATAGATTAATTGTCCCTATAATCCCAGTATGCAATACTGCGAAACACATACGAAATTATGACGTTAAAGAGCTCAAAACCGTTGAAGTTAATACATAAATTCTTTTTGGCTTTTTTTGTTACTAACATCATCTTAGTTGGCTTGCTGTTTGTTTTTATTTATAGCAACTTTTCGTCAGAGTTTAATCAGTTCATAGAACAAGAAGAGCAGAAACATGTTGTTGAAGTGAAACAGCAGTTGCTGCAAATATATTCAGAGTTCGATAGTTGGCAACCCATAGTTCAGAACTCTGAATTATGGCGTGCTATTGTTGATCCAAGAAAGCCGCCAGCAGAGCCGCGCCCATCGGAGCCCAATAGTCGCAATAACACTGGCCTTGATTCAAAACCTAGCGATTCAGCGCCAGCGCCTAAAAAGCCAAATACCCCCTTATTGTTATGGTCAAATCTTCCTGCGGATATTCTGCAAACAGGCAAACGAATTAGCCTCTATGATCAACATAAAAATGTGGTAGTAGGGCGAGATAATATTGCCGATAACCCACACTTAGAGCCACTATTAAACAATGATAAGGTAATAGGCTGGATTGGCTTAGTGCCGTCAAGCTTAGTTGAAAATAGCTCGGTCAATGTGTTTTTAGCAGCGCAACTGCGTAATTATCTTGCCATTACTGTCGGTGTTATTTTGCTCGCCTTTGTTATGGCTATTGTGTTGTCGAGGCATCTAAGTAAACCCATCAAACAGCTTGTAGATGCAACCAATGAACTAAAAGACGGTAATTACCACAGTCGGGTTTTACCTCTGACCCAAGATGAACTGGGTACCTTATCTGAAAATGTAAATAAACTTGCCTCTACCCTTGAGCAAAATCAGCAAATGCGATTTCAATGGATTTCAGATACTTCACATGAATTAAGAACCCCGCTAACGGTATTGAGATCTCACTTGTTAGCGGTGCAAGATGGAGTGTTTGTTGCTGATGAAAAGCGTATCAATGTGTTAATTAATCAGGTTAATATTTTAAACCACATTGTCGATGATCTCGCCCAATTGGCAACCAGTGACCTCGCTTATTTAACTTACAACGAGGTTGAAATAAACCTGGTTGATATCCTTGAACAAACCATCGAAAGTTTTACAGCCATGTTTGACGCCCGCGATTTATCGGTGAGTTTTGAAATTCTAGCAACTGCACGGTCATGCACAATGCGTGGTGATAAAGATAGGTTGCAGCAGCTATTTACCAATTTGCTGGAAAACGCTTGCCGATATACCCATAAAGGTGGCCAAGTAAACATTCAAATAAATAAACAGCAGGAAAAATTAACTATTATTATTGAGGATAGTGCGCCAGCTGTTTCAACTGACGATTTAGGGCAATTATTCCATCGTTTTTATCGAGTGGAAAAATCTCGGAGCAGGGAGCATGGCGGTTCTGGTTTAGGCCTATCCATATGTAAAAAAATCGTAGAAGCCCATGGTGGCAAGATCCTCTTAGAAAACTCCCCCCTAGGTGGCTTAAAAGTAAAAGTCACATTTTTTCTAAAAAGTAATGCTATATGACAACACCTAAAATATTGATCGTTGAAGATGAAGAAAATATTGCAGAAGTGCTGCTTGCCTACTGTAAGCAAGGTGGTTTTGATACTAAGCACTATAATAGTGGTAACGGAGTCGTTAATTACCTAAAGGATAATCAGGTTAACTTGATTCTGTTAGATATCATGCTTCCCGACGTTGATGGCATCACCATTTGCAAACAGATCAGAGAGTTTTCAAAGGTACCTATAATAATGTTAACCGCTAAGAGCCAAGAAACGGACCGATTAATGGGGTTAAATCTAGGTGCAGATGATTATGTGTGCAAGCCCTTTAGCCCAAAAGAGGTTGTGGCTCGAATACAGGCAGTACTAAGAAGAGTAGACTCTTTTACGGAAAATATTATCCATCAGTTTGGATTTGAAGTGAATATTGATGAGTATAGTGCTCATTATAAAGGTTGTGATCTTGGTTTAACTGCAGTGGAATTTAAAATCTTTACGCTTTTCATCCGTCACCTTGGTCGCGTTTTTAGTCGCGAAGATATAATTACTGCCATATATCAGCAAAATTTAGAAGTATCAGATCGCAATATTGATAACCATATCAAGAATATCCGTAAAAAAATCAACCAACTTGCAGCGGGTATAAACCCGATTTCCTCGGTTTATGGAGTTGGGTATAAGTTTAAACAGCCAGATTAAGGTTTTAATAAAAGACTCTTTTATTAAATACAGCTTTTTAATAAAGGTATTTTTTATGCCCGATATCATCTTTTAGTTTTATATTATTGTTCGTTTATTTCCAAAAGATATATTCTTTACATCTATAAATTTGAACGTTAACTGTTCGTGGTTTTTGTTTAAATGTTTGAAATTTATTAGAATTTTTCTATGTTATGTGCAGTTTGTATAGGGTAAACAAAAGTTTGATGGTTATAATGTTATATGTTAATGTCATTATGTGGTTGGGTCATTATTGAGCATTTTGGCTAAGCTGTGTAATAAGTTAGTGTCTTTTAAAAAAGGCGCACTCTAATTTAATAACGAATTATAATAAAAATATCTGCACCGGGAATCTATTATGAGAATAACGTTTAAAGTTACAGCCCTATCGTTAGCCATTGCATCTGTAATGAGCTCCTCCTTTGTTTCGCAAGTATATGCACAAGAACAACAAGTTGATGACGAAAATGGCAACCTTGAAGTCATCATGGTTACTTCAAGGAAAGCCGTTGAGTCTATCCAAGATGTTCCATTGGCCATTAGTGCTTTCAGTGCTGATGATATAAAGAAAAGAAGTTTAGAGGAACTTGAAGATGTAGCTATGTCTACTCCAGGTTTAACTTTTGAAGACTTTTCAAATGGTGGTTTTGGTACGCCAATTATTCGTGGTGCAAGCCAATTTTCTGTTGATCAGCTTGAACAAAATGTTTCAACCTTTGTTGATGGCGTTTATATCCCTAGAAACTATGCCCTTGATTTAGGCGCAATGGATATGGAGCGAATTGAAGTCGTAAAAGGTCCTCAAGGGGCATTATACGGTGCCAACTCATTCATGGGTGCGATCAACTATATTAGCAAAAAAGCGGATTTAGGCGGATTAACCGGTGAAGTCGGGGTAGTCATCGGTGACGGCGGTCGTCAAGATATTACCGGTGCTATTAGTGTGCCAATCATTGAAGATAAACTAGCAGTTAAATTTACTTTTACCAATAGTGATTATGATGGTGACTGGGACAATTCACATCCTGCCGCATTGGCAGGTGTGAGCCCAGGCACAGACGATACCTTAAGTGGTTGGGATAAAAAAACCTATGGTATTTCTTTAGTTGCTCAACCTATCGAGTCTGTCAATATTGAATTGGCTTATCATTCTTTTGATTCGTTCACTGAAGGTAGAGCACAAGCTCGTTTAGAAATCGGTGATTATAATTGTGGCGGCAGTTTATTCTTTGGCCCTGTCCGCGGTTACTGTGGCGAATTACCAGAAACCCCAGTGGAATTTGGAACAGACACTGAAACCGGATTCCTTATCGATCCTAGAACCTATGCACTAGATTCTGAAACAGAAATCTTCCGAGCGTCTATTTCAGCTGAATTAACTGAAAACGTGACCTTGTCATATCAATTCGCCAACATTAATGGCGATACCATGACTGCAGGTATTGCAGATCGTACTCCACTTACCGGAACAGATCTTACTCCTTTAGGTATTCCGGCCGTTCTTAACTCATTTACTCTGCTACCTGTGGGTGGCTTCGATTACGACTCTCATGAGTTGCGAGTTGATTACACCGCAGACAATGGCGTATACGCTATGTTTGGTGTTTATTTGACCGATGGGGAAGATAGAGATACAGGGACTGCTAGTTATTTTGCTCCGCTTTATACTGACAACCTGGATCCAATTACGGATGCAACTTTAGATACGACAACCCGTAATAACAACATTACTAAAACTGATGCAACGGCATTATTTGGACGAGTTTCAGTACCATTAATGGACGATAAGTTGGTGTTAGCGTTAGAAGGTCGTTATACCGATGAAACAAAAGAAAATAACGTTACCTATATAGACGGCAGCGAAGCAGATGCCTACGAAGATAGTTATTTTACCCCTCGTTTCACAGCAGATTACAACATTAATAAAAATCAGCTAGTTTACTTTTCAGCTGCCAAAGGGGTTAAATCTGGTGGCTTGAACGCTGAAATTACTGATGGTTTGTTAGAGTCAGAAAAAGTATATCAAGCAGATAAGAACACCACTTATGAAATTGGTTCAAAAAATACTATTTTAGATGGTGATTTACGCATTAATGCGGCCATGTATTACATCGATTGGAATGAGCTACAAGTGAGTCAAGCGGCAGTTAACGGTGGATTTTTAACTACTTCCATCATTGGCAATTTAGGTTCTGCCACCTCAAAAGGGGTTGAACTAGACGTAACTTATGCATTAACTGATGCGATTACTGTCAATGCCGGATTAGCACTTAATAACGCCAAATACGATGAGGGTACTTTTTCACAGCGCATCGAGAGAGCGGCAATTTGTGATGACATCGTGTGTGCAGCAAATGGTGATATAGGTGGAAACTCATTGCCTAGAAGTTCAGATACGCAGTGGAACCTAGGTGCACAATATGATGGTGAACTAAGTAATGATCTAACCTATTTTGTTCGTGCGGACCTAACCGGTCAA
This sequence comes from Aliiglaciecola sp., assembly GCF_039982535.1. Lineage (NCBI taxonomy): Bacteria > Pseudomonadati > Pseudomonadota > Gammaproteobacteria > Alteromonadales > Alteromonadaceae > Aliiglaciecola > Aliiglaciecola sp. The sequence continues at coordinate 58,526 of NZ_JBDWYG010000015.1, read as the reverse complement.
TCAGAGCAATATGTGTCTGAGGTAAATATTACCACTATTCCATCAAGAGCCCTTTTAAACTTGCGCGGTGGCGTAACAGGGGATAATTGGTCTGTGGAATTATGGGTTAAAAATGCAACGGATGAAGAATATGTATCTAATGCATTTTACATCCCTAGTGCATTCTTCGTTTCTACCGTCCCTGCTTGGGGCAACAAGCGTCGTATGGGTGTATCTGCCGAATATCGTTTTTAATCAACACTACTTAAGTTAAATTAAACCGGTCATTATGGCCGGTTTGCATTTAAATCGCTTTTTAATTTTACGCTTTGCTGAGAGACGTTGTTTTATGTCTAAATTATTAAAAATTTTAGCCTACGGGTGTTCCATCCTGTTAGTATTTATTATTGGCTTTGTTGCCGTCAACTATACTTATATATCCCGCCTTTCTAGCCTTGAGGGTGTAGATTTTGTACATGATACAGAATGGTTCGAACCAGTCGTAAAGGTTGAATCTAAAGATAATAAAGCACGTTTGAGTATTGCCAAAGATGCTGCCGCAGAGCAAAACCAGCAATTTTCTGAAGCCTTTCAATATGCTGAACAGGTAGGAAGTAGTGCATTTTTAGTTTGGCATAATGGTGAGTTAGTTGCGCAAAAATACTGGAAAGGTGAAGACTCAGACAGTTATATGCAAACCTTCTCAATTCAAAAGACCATAGTTTCATTATTAATTGGCATTGCCGTTGATCGCGGTGAGATTGAATCTGTAAAAGATCCTGCATCTAAATATATTGGTCAGTGGATAGATATGCCTTACGGTGAAATTACCATAGAGCATCTATTAACCATGTCTTCAGGGCTCTATTTACCGCCAATCGATCTCAATAATAGCTTTTTAGCTCACAGCACCAAACTGAATTACAGTGATGATATTTCTAACGTCGCCCGCTCATTAGAACAAGTTAAAGCGCCGGGGACTGTATTTGAATATAACAACTCTAATCCACAGTTATTAGTGGATGTGTTAGAAGCAGCAACAGGTGAAAAGCTGGCTGCTTATCTGCAAAAACATTTATGGTCAAAATTGGCTGCTAACCCAGCCTATGTCTGGTTAGATCATGAAGGCGGCACTGCTCATGGGTTCAGCTACTTAATTGCAAAACCAGAAGATTTGTTAGCAGTTGGGTTAATGATAATGAATAACGGTATGGTTGCAGACCAGCAAGTTGTATCGAGTGAGTGGGTTAGACAGGCTACTCAACCATCAAAAAGTAACCCTAATTATGGTTATTTAACCTGGTTAGGAAACCCATTCAAACCCATGCGAACTTACCGCCCTGGTGCTAAATTTGGAGTGATTCATTCTGCACCTTACCTTGCCGATGATGTGGTTTTCTTTGATGGTTTCGGTGGTCAGCGGGTTTACGTTATACCTTCTAAACAGTTAGTGATTGTTAGAGTGGGTGACGTACGCTTTGATTTCGATGATGCCAAGTTACCAAATGCTGTGATCCAGGCTATTACACAAGCCCAGTAATACAAAAGATTTTGAAACGTACAGAAATTTAAATGCCCTCGTTAGGTGAAAAGCGGGGGATTCATCAAATACTTTGAAACGTAAATAAACTGCGCGTTTTAAAACATAAATTAATAGTGATAGTAACGATATGAATAATAAAAATAATTTTATCCGTAGGGGGAGTTATGAATAGCAAAAATAAACAGGGTGGGTTTTTGGAGCAACTAAGCTTGTGTTGCTCAGTACTGTTTTATGTATTATTTGCTTGGCATCATTGGTGGTCAGGTGTTTCACCTCGACTTATCCGAGGTAGTGCTGAACGTGAAGTAATTCATCATGCTCACCTAAATATTGGTGCAAGCTTGTTTGTCTTGATCGTTATATTGTTTTTGGTGTGGTTGTTACGCCCAGGTGCGTCGATTATCACGCGTTTGAAAAACGCCTTTTCGTCGCTATCGACAACCGCCATTTCACTGTTCTTCATTTGTATGTTTTTTGCCATGTTGTATGGATTATCGCAAGCATGGTCAAAGGATGAAGTGACTAAAGTTGTTGGCGTGTTTCCGCTTCCACAATTTGTAAATTGGTCTTGGAGCACTTCTGGTTACATGCATTCGTCATTTAGTAGCTTGGCATCGGCGCTATTTAATGGCATTGTATTTGTGTACCTGTTCACCCACCTGCGTAAATATCTTAAGCCAGGTGTAGCAGTTGCTGTCCTTATCCTTGTGCACTTGTTGGTAAATTTACCTAAACCACCTTCTGTTCATCCTATTGCTGCTTTAGGTACCTATGTTTTGGTACCGATCTATTACTTTATTGCTTTAGCTTTGTTTACTTGGGCTAAACATAAACGTTTGGTTTATATTCCGGTATTTGCCATATTTATCGTGTTTTTCATGTATCTACCTTATTTTGCATTTAAAGTGCTTCCACCTTGGCATGTGTCTAAAGCGGCTGAAACTGTTTTAGTGGAATCAAAAGATGTGCTCATTCCAGCAAGAGCAAAAACAGATATTTTCCCTAATGCCGAAAGTTTGGCAGCGGCTAAAGATTCTGCTTCTTGGTGTACTCAATGTCATAACGCGGTTGAAAGTGATGAACATTTACTAGGACCAAATTTGGTTGGGGTATTTAACCGTCAAGCGGGAACAGCTGAAGGTTATGGACGTTATTCAAAAGCCATGGTTGACGCTGGACAAAGCGGCATATTCTGGACTCGTCCTAACTTATCTGAGTACCTTTCTCATGGTAAAGAGTTTATTCCTGGCAACTTGATGAACCAACAAACTGACTTGTCAGATCCAGTGAAACGTGATCAGGTTATTGATTTTCTAGAATATATATCATCCAAGTAGATAAAAGGATTGAAGTAAATGGGCAAAATGATAGGTAAGGTTTTCATTGGCTTTTTAGCACTGGTAATGTTGGTGGGGGGCGTGTTGTATCTACAAGATCCCTTATTTTGGAAACGCTACTATCTGATTGCCACAGGCAAAGGGGTTTTACCTCAGTCTGGCTGGGATGGCTCTGAATTTGTGGTCGAAGGAAACCCTTCACCATTATTCGAAGTGGATAATCAGGGGGAGGGGAGTATTCCCTCTGACGCCCTTGCGAATGTCAGTCAATATGCGGCTGAACGCCGCAGTACTTCGTTGTTAATTTGGCATAAAGGTAAATTACGCTTTCGTGAACACTATGATGGTATGGATGAGAATTCTCTCATAGTGGGCAAAAGTATGGCCAAAATGGTCGCGTCTTTAGTGATATCACGAGCCATTAAAGAGGGTTTTATTAGTGGTTTAGATGAGCCTGCAGCAACTTATATAAACGAATGGCAGGGTACAGAAAAAGACACAATTACTATCCGTCACATGTTACATATGGCCGCAGGATTTGAACAATACTACACCTTAGACATGAGCCCATTTAGTAATTTTACTCGCTCCTATATTTCAGGTTATTCGGATGACGTTATTATCAATGATTATACGTTAATCGATAAGCCTGGAACTAAGTACGATTATAGCCAAGCAGTGTCCGATTTACTTGCAATAGTCATCAAGCGCGCTACAGGGAAACCTTATGGTCAGTACTTGTCTGAGTCGCTAATTAAGCCTATACATGCCCAAGGTGGAGAGGTCATGCTTAACCGTCCGCAAGGGGTGGCGCACAGTGGTTGTTGTTTGTTATTGCCTTCAGAATCTTGGTTGCGCATGGGTATTTTGCTTAAAAACGGTGGGCAAATAGATGGTCAATCTTTGTTTCCGGATAATTGGATGGAAGAATATCTAGAACCTTCACCTGCTAACCCTGCTATGGGCCTGCATATCTGGTTGGGTAAACCTTATTTGCCTAAACGAGCGTGGGCAGAAGTTGGTCCAGCTAAAGGCTTTGGGGTGCTGCATAGTGAACCCTATTTGGCCGATGATTTATTTATGTTTGATGGCAGTGGCAATCAAGTGATGTATATCATTCCGTCTATGGATTTAGTTATTTTGCGTACCGGAGGCTTTAGCTGGGCGCCTGGTAAAGAGTGGGATAACAGTTACATTCCTAATACCATTATTCGAAGCATAATGGAGCCCTAAATTGTGAGCAACGCCAGTTATATTTTAGTTGTATTAGTCGTATATAAATTGGTGTTGCTAGGAATTGGCTTTTGGGCACAACGTCGCGTTAAAAACACTGATGACTTTTTCCTAGGGGGCCGTGGTTTAGGCCCCTTTGTTGCCGCTGTTAGTTATTCTGCTAGTTCCTCATCGGCATGGAAACTATTGGGGTTTAGTGGCTTAGTGATGGTGCTTGGTCTCTCCGGTATTTGGTTAGCCTTAGGTAGCATTTTAGGGATGTTTATATCTTGGTATTGGTTTGCCCCAAGGTTGTATCGAACCAGTCTTGAGCAAAAAGATTTAACCGTTACCGATTTCTTAAGTTTTGGCAGTAGCGGCGGGATTAAGAAGTTAATAGTGGTAACGGCATCCTTGATCATATTGATTTCGTTTACCCTTTATGTGGCAGCTCAATTTCAAGGCGCGGGAAACATGTTTTCTGCTACTTTTGATATGCCTATGACGGAAAGTGTATTAATTGGTGCGCTAATTATCTTTATTTACACTGTGCTAGGTGGGTTTTGGGCGGTTAGCATGACCGACGCGCTGCAGGGCTCTATTATGGCCATCGCAACGTTAGCGTTGCCCATAGCCGCAGTTGTCGCAGTAGGCGGCCCCATTGATTTTGTTACAACCTTAATTGAGGTTGCCACCCCAGAACAACTTAGTTTAACTGGGGGCAATGTTGCTTTGCTGGCTGCAGGTGTCATTATCGGCAATCTCAGTGTATCTGTTTCGTCAATGGGACAGCCACACATGCTATTGCGTTTTATGGCATTGCGAGATGAAAAAGCGATTAAAAGCGGTCGTCGTATCGCTGCTGCTTGGTTCTTAATCGTTGATTTAGGTGTCGTGGTGGTGGGGCTTGCTGGGCTGGCGTTGCAAATCCAGTTAGATAATCCAGAAAACTTATTTTTTGTATTAACCACCGAACTCTTTCATCCTATTGTTGCCGGTGTTATTACTGCTGCCGTGTTGTCTGCCATTATGTCTACGGCTGACAGTCAATTGTTGGTTAGTGCCTCTGTTGTGGCACATGATTTAGGTTTAGAAAAACATTCCCGTTTATCATCATTGAGTATTTCAAGACTGAGTATTTTATTCGTCGTTGTTTTTTCAGTGTTAGTGACCTTGTATATGCCCGAAGCCATTTTCAGTAGAGCGATCTTTGCTTGGGTTGCCTTAGGAGCATCCTTTGGCCCAATCATCATCGTGCGTCTGTGCAATCGAAATATTCATCCTAAAGCCACCTTTTTGGCGATGATCACTGGTTTTGTGCTCGCAGTCACCTTTTACATGCTTCCTAGCACGCCAGGTGATTTTTTAGAAAGAGTGGTACCTTTTTCCATTGCGCTTTTGATTGCATTTGCAGGCTCGAGTCCCCGTTCTAAACGTTCATAGAAATATTCCTCACATATTCTTTCGTAATACCACGCTAGCATCACAGTTATAAAAAATTAACGCCGCTGGAAAGAACCTAGTGCCTTTTACTTCACTTACTCGTTCCCCTTGATGTAGCGAATCCCTCGTAAATAATTCGATACTTTATCTCGCTAGATATTGATGTGGATCAGTCAATTTAAGCAGATTTAAACTATGCTTAAGGTGCAATTGAATTCCCAATCTAAGATGAGTCTAATATAAATTAAGGAAGGATTATGAAACATATTTTAGTTGTTGCCGAGAGGAAAGAAAGTGTTAAGCCGATGCTGAAAAAAGCATTAAAGTTTGCGCCTTCCAGTATTACGGTGCTGTATATAGCTAATGATTTACTTGATTCTAACGTTGAGGGACTGACTACCTTAATTAACAATGAAGTGGCAGATGCATGCAAAATAACAATTCTAATGGAGACGGTTACATCCGCAGCTGAGCGCGAAGAGTTACTGTTTAAAACTCTCAGCCATGACGAATTTGATACCACATTCATTCACCGTCCTCAATTGGGACGGGAAGAGTTGGACTTTTCACTGATCAAAGCGGCACTAAAAGGCCCGATTAAATCCAGTGTTTTGTTATGTGGTGATAATCGCTGGCGCGGTCAGTTTAAGTTGTTAGGCACTGTTGATATTTTCACTAGAACCGATGCCCAAAAAGAATTAAACGACAAAGTCCTGAATACCTCTGCACATATCGCCAAGCAGTTGTCTGCGGATGTTTCTGTTTTAGGGGTGATCCCTATTCCGCGTATAAAACAAGAGTTTGATATAACTGAGCCCGGTGAGGTGATGGTTAAAAAAGGTAAGTTATCCAAAGATAAACTTGAAAAAATTGTAGAAGATACAGGTGTGTTTACTGACTATACAGTGAAAATTGAGGCCGGCTCTGCCTATGCTTTGATCCCTTCCGTCGCCAGCAAAATGAAAGCGAACTTGGTCGTCATTGGTAACGTTGGTCGCAAGGGAATCAAAGGAATGTTAATCGGCAATACGGCTGAAAAAATTCTCAATCGGCTGACGGTTGATGTGCTTATTGTTAGGCAGTAGCGCTTAGTCAATCCTATGCAATATTTAAAGCTCAGTTGACACTAGTAGCTAGTTTTAACGGCTTTTACACGGGTTCACGGATACTATTTTAGACTAGCTAACGCCGAGTACCTGCAAATTCTGAGTTGCCTAGGCCAATATCAGATTCCATTTGGAGAGAACCATGGCTAAATTGACGTTTTACGGTGCTATTGAAGGCGTAACGGGCTCTATGTATTTACTGCAAACCGAGAATAGCAAGATTTTGCTAGATTGTGGTTTGTTTCAAGGCCGAAGAGTGGAGGAAGAGGCAAACTTAAAGCCGTTACCCTTTGATGTCAGCCGACTAGATGGTGTTGTGCTTTCCCACGCCCATTTGGATCACTCTGGTCGTTTACCCTTATTAATTTCTCAGGGCTTAACGTGTCCAATCTATATGACCTCGGCTACAAAAGAGTTAATAGAGGTGTTGCTTAAGGACGCCGCATCTTTGCAACAGCGAGATGTTGAATGGGAAAACAAACGTCGTCGCCGCGCCGGTAAAGAAGAGCTTGAACCCCTGTATAACCTGCAAGATGTGGAAACAACATTAGACGACTGTATTGGTATCAAATATCACCAAAAACGTGAAATTACAGAAGATGTGTCTATTCATTTTCTTGATGCTGGTCATATCCTTGGATCTGCCATTGTAGAAGTGTTGATAGATGAGCAGGGCGGGGCTAAAAAGTTGGTGTTTTCTGGTGATCTTGGCAATTCACAAGCGGCATTGTTAAACGATCCTGAGTTGGTTAAAGAGGCTGATGTATTGCTGCTTGAATCCACTTATGGTGATCGCGAGCATCGCTCTATGGAAGCGACATTGCAGGAGTTTGAAGATGTTATAACCGAGGCTTCTGAAAACGGTGGCAATATTTTAATTCCCTCCTTTGCGGTTGGTAGAACCCAAGAGATAATTTTTCGACTCGGTGAGTTATATCAAAAAGGTAAATTAAAACAACAAGCTGTTTTTCTAGATAGCCCCATGGCGATTGCGGTTACGGAAATTTATCATCGCTACCAAAATGTGTTTAATGAAGATGACCGTGCAGCAATGGGCGGACAAAACAATCAACAAAGTCTACATAAATTTCTACCAGTATTGCGATATTCAAGTAGTACTGAGGAGTCTATGGCGCTGAATCAAATCGACAGAGGAGCTATTTTTATTGCCGGTAGTGGGATGTGTAATGGCGGCAGAATACGTCATCATTTAAAACACAATTTATGGCGTAAACAGTCTCATGTGATTTTTGTTGGTTTTCAAGCAATTGGCACGCCTGGAAGAGCATTAGTGGACGGCGCAAAAACCTATAAAATTGCAGGGGAAACTATCGCAGTTAAAGCGCAAATCCATACCATGGGAGGGTTTTCCGCTCACGCTAGCCAGGCTCAGTTAATTCAATGGGCTGCAGGCTTCACCACTAAAAAACCACAACTGTTCTTGGTTCACGGTGAAGAAAAAGCCAAAATAGCCTTGCAAGCAGCCTTTAAAAAAGTAGGGTGGCAGGCAACCATTCCAACACTTAATCAGACGATTCAATTTTAATTGTGTAGTCGAATTATAAATAAGATTAGTCTAAGTTTTTCTTAAATCGCAAGGAAGCGACTACCAATCCTAAAACGGTGAAAAGCAATAACCAATAGACATCAAAGGTCATATCGGTAAATTCCACATCTTTGAGAATAACGCCGCGGATCAAGCGCATAAAATGTGTAGCGGGTAAGGCCTCGGCAATGTATTGGGCGGTTAACGGCATACCTTCATAAGGAAACATAAAGCCTGAAAGCAGTATAGAGGGTAACAAAATAAAGATGGTCATTTGCATTGACTGTAATTGATTGGTGGCAATGGTTGAGATCACTAGCCCCAAGACTAAACTTGCCGCAATAAACAACAAAGTCACACCAAATAAGGGCAGCAGTCCGCCATTCACTGGTACATTAAACACATAATAACCCAAGCCTAAAATAATAATCACTTGCAGTAACCCAATGAAAATATAGGGTATAATCTTGCCTACCATTAATTCTATGGGTTTAATTGGCGTGGTAATTAGCATTTCCATGTTGCCATGTTCACTCTCTCTGACAATAGCAGCAGAGGTAAACATAATCATGGTCATGGTGAGAATGATGCCCAGCAAACCTGGCACTATATTTACTGCAGTCCGTTGTTCGGGATTATAAAATAGTGTCACTTCAAAGGTTGGTGTTGAGCGATTGGCAGGTTGGCGCAGCAACTCAACCAAGGGCATTGAACGTAAACTTTTAATGGAGCTTGCAATCATGGTGTCTGAACCATCAACTACCCACTGTGCAACAGGACGACTGGTTTGTTCATCACTGGCAGCAGGTAAGCCCAAACCGACACTCGAACTGCGGGCCAAGCGCTGACTTAGATCGTGGGGAATAAATAAAATCGCCCGTACATCTGTGCGTTCCATGGCTTTTTGAGCACTATCAATATCATTGTATTGCTCAGTGAATTTAACTACTTGGGTGGCGGTAACCGTTTGTACTAGGGCTCTGCTTAGGGCTGTTTGACTATGATCAACCAGTGCCACAGGAATATGTCTAACATTAGTATTGATGGCGTAACCAAATAAAACTAATTGCACCAATGGGATCATAATCACCATGCCAAAGGTCATTCTGTCGCGTTTTAATTGGGTCAGTTCTTTAAAAAAGATTGCTTGGATGCGATACAAAGCGGTGATCATTGTCGTCCGCCTCCGGTACAGGTAATAAACACATCCTCTAAACTGGGTCTTACTAGGTTGAGTTTGTCATTTGCAAGTTGTGTGTGGTGTTGCAGGTAGGCTAATGGATCCGGCTGGGAATCTTTGACTAATACTCGTAATCTAGCGCCTAATTGCGCAGCAGTAATTATATTGGGAAGGGTAATAATTTGCTGTTTCAATTGCCTGATCCCTTGGGCTTCTATTTCGACCACTTTTGCCGCCATGTTTTTCATTAATTCTTCAGGGCTGCCGTCTGCTCGTTTTAAGCCATTTTCTAAAATAGCCAGTTTATGGCAACGTTCCGCTTCGTCCATATAATGAGTGGAGACCAAGATACTCGTTCCTTGCTCGCATAAATCGAACAACTGCTCCCAAAACTCACGTCGATTTTCAGGGTCAACGGCGGAGGTGGGTTCATCTAGAAATAACAATTGAGGCTTGTGTAGCGTTGCTGCCGCAAGGGCTAGACGCTGTCGTTGACCACCACTTAAACTTTCCGCCAGTTGCCGCTGTTTTTGATCTAAACCGTAAACCGACAATAATTCACTGATCCGCTGTTTTTGCGCTAAACCCGAAATACCGTATATTTTGGCAATGAATTGCAGATTTTCCTTTACCGTTAGATTGTTATACAGCGAAAACTTTTGTGTCATGTAGCCCATTTTCAAGCGTAGCTTTTCAGCGTCATCTGGGAGCTTTAAGCCCAATACTGTGACTTCGCCAGAAGTAGGTTTCAACAAACCCGTTAAGGTTCTTATTGCCGTCGTTTTACCACACCCATTTGGACCTAAAAAACCGTATATAGTGCTTTTTTCCACGTTAAGATCAAGCTGTTCAATGGCTTTTAAGTCTCCAAAGTGACGACTTAATTGTTTGGCTTGTATCACCCATTCAGGGGAGGTTGCCATGGTCACGGAAGCTCAACTTGTACGGCAACACCATTGGCCAAATCTGCGTATTGACTAGGTAACTGCACTTCAGCTAAATACATTAAACGGGCGCGTTCTTCTTGATTTAAGGCGTAATATGGGGTGAATGCAGGCTCAATAGAAATCCAACGCACTGTCCCTTCAATGGTTTCTGTTAGGCCATCGACATGCAGCGGTAAACTGTCACCTACTTTTATTTTTACGCGATAAGGCTCTGGAACATAAATCCGCGCATAGGGGGCAATACCTGCCAAAACTATGGCGACGGGACTGCCCATAGTCACTCTTTCACCTAAATTCCAAGGCAGATTATCGAGTCGGCCATCCCGCGTGGCGACTATGGTCAAATCCTCTAGTTTCTTAATTTCACTGGCAAGCGCAGCTTCCATCATCGCTAAATTAGCTTTGCCCATTTCTAAGTCTTCTGGACGGGTACCATTGGTGAGCAATAACAAAGCTTCTTCTGCTTCGTGAACCGCGGCTGCTTTTGCATCCCTTGTGGCCAGCGCTTGATCTAGATTGGCTTGACTGACCAACTTTTGGGAAATCAGGTTTTTCGCTCTTTGGTACGCGGTTTCACTTTCCGTTAATGCGGCTTGGGCTCCTTCCAATTTAGCACTGGCTGAAGCGACTTCTTCGGGGCGGGCTCCGTTTCTTAGCTTATCTAAATTTGCCTGTGCTTCGGCGACGGACGCTTTTGCTTTGGCCATGATTGCTTTTTGTTGACGATCATCCAGTTTCACCAATACATCGCCTTTTTTTACTAGCGTCCCTTGGGGAATGGGCAATTCGGTGACGACTTCGTTAACTGTGGCGGTGTGCGCAATTCTATTTCGTTCCAACGTACCTAGGGCTAGACCTGTTTTATTGTCTTCACATCCACTGATAAACATGAACAAAGCTAATAAGGTCAGCGTTAAACCTTTATGGATAAGTGCAGGCTTGCTGGTCAATTTCATCGATAGGAGTTGCAATGGGGGCATTAGTTATCCTTACAAATGTGTATATCATCAGTAAAGTGCATAAGTTGTTGTTATTGATGACTCTAACGCCAAAATCACCCTGTGGACATTTGGCCTTTACACAAAATTTTGCTGATGCACTTAGACTACACCTTAACTATTCGTCAATCTAGCAATGGCTCACAAAGTGTATTTCAATATTTCGCAAATCCTTGATATGGTAGTAAAAAATGCCCCATCTATAATTATTCTAAAAAACCTTTAGGGAGAACTATTTTGTCTTGGCTCGATTACTCGATTGTTGGATTTTATTTATTGGGTTTGCTATGTATGGGATTACTCTTCCGGCAACAGCGAAATCGAGATGATTACTTTCTAGGCGGACGAAGTATCCCTTGGCCTGCATTGTCCTTATCTGTGATGGCAACACAACTTTCAGCTGTTAGCTTTATTTCAGCGCCTGCTTTTGTTGGTTTGCGTGAAGGCGGCGGTTTGATATGGCTATCCTATGAGTTGGCGCTGCCTGCTGCGGTGGCATTAATGCTCTGGCGATTGTTACCCTCGTTACATAAATCTGGTGTGGTGAGCGTTTATGAATACTTAGAGCGACGCTTTTCACGTTCCACTCGATTACTTATCAGTTTTGTCTTTCAATTGAGTCGTTCAGTAGCAACGGCGATTATGATTTACGCCATTTCCCTTATTTTGCAAGGTACCATGGGAATGGAGCAGTGGCACAGTATTGTGTTAATCGGGGTGATTACTTTAGTTTATTCGGCCATGGGCGGAATGAAAGCGGTGGTATATGGTGATGCACTGCAAATGATTCTGATTTTTGGGGGAGCCTTAACCTGTCTTTGGATTGCTTTGGACCACATCGGTGGAGTAGAGCAGGCACTGACCCTGATTGAACCAGCGCGTTTAGTGGCGGTAAAGCCCGATCAATTTGGTCTGTCGGGTAACGACTTTGGTTTATTGCCCATGCTATTTGGTGGAATCGTGCTTTATGCGTCGTATTACGGCTGTGATCAATCGGAAGCGCAACGCTCTTTGTCTGCTCATAATCTGGGTGACCTGAGAAAGATGATGTTAACCGTAGCAATTTGTCGTTTTCCCATCACCCTTGTGTACTGTGCAGCAGGTTTAGTTATTGGCGCAATGGTAATGAATACACCTTCTTTACAAGCTCAAATTCCTGCTGATAATCCAGACTGGATGATGCCTATTTTTATCATTAACTATTTACCAAGTGGAATTATTGGTCTGTTAGTGGTGGCCATTATGGCCGCTGCCATGTCTTCCCTGAGTTCAGCGGTAAACAGTTTAGCCGCTGTTTCTGTCGAAGATCTATGTCGTTTATTTAAACATCAACCGAATAATGAAACCTACATCAAATATGCCCGTTTAGCTGGTATGGGGTGGGGCTTAGTAACATTGTTTTTGTCATTCATTGCCGGCGACATCGCGCCCACTATTATTGAAGCGATCAATAAAATTGGTTCGGTTTTTTATGGTCCGGTTTTAGCTATTTTTCTATTGGGGATCTACAGTAAAAAAATTGCCTCTTATGCTGCTAATACAGGTTTAGCGGCAGGGGTATTAGTAAACATGGGACTATGGCTATTTGAAAGTCCGATATTTTGGTTTTGGTGGAATTTAATCGGATTTGTTACCACTATTGCGGTGGGGTATTTAATGACGTTTTTGACTAAACCAACTGATTCTCATCAGCCCAGCATTCGATTGTTGTCCGTTTCGAATGTATTAATGCTAATCGGATTAAGCGTAGCTTTAACCCTATTTTGCTTAGTTTTACCCAGTTTGTTACTAGCTTAGAGTATTATTTATACATCGAGCATAATTTACCGGTGGAAATGTAAAAATCACTCATTTACCGATTCGCCCTGTTTCTTAATCGTTGATAAACATGGGGTTTAGAAGGCGCATAGGTGAATGTAAAGGTGGCACGTAAATTGGAAACAGCATACTTAACATAAACAAGTTTCATATCTTGTGTCTAAATTAACACAAGGTGAAGTTGTATAAACACCGTTAAGGATTGCTTATGAATATTAATACAAGCCCACTAAAATTAATTTTAAAAACGCCACTGTTAATTATGTTGTCCAGTTTGATTTGGGTGGGGTGTGCAAGCATTCAACCGACAACATTTGTCGCAGCAGAAGGTTATGGTGAACTAGGCTACAGCAACAAAAAACTGAGTGACGACCAGTATCAAATTATTTTTAGCGGTAATGCTAAAACCGACAGCGTTACAGCAAAAGACTACGCATTACTTCACGCGGCTAACCTCACATTATCTAAAGGGTTTAGTTGGTTCGAAATTATTCAAAGTGATACGGATGTTGAAACCAAAGAAGTGAATAGAGTCATCCCCGATGTTTCAACCAATCCAACCACAACATCAAGCTGTGGGGTTCTAGGTTGTACCATTTCCACAGCTTCTACTTACCAGGGCGGAACCGTGGTATCAGAGCAAGTGGCGGACAAAATCAATGCGACCTTGGTTATTAAAATGGGGAATGGGACACCAGCAAACCCGAATAAAGTGTTTGATGCCAAACAATTAGCATCAAACCTCGCAAGTTAGCTTAATCCTTCAAGCTAAGCGCTAATAGGATTTATAAGGTAAGAACTTTCCTGATAGGACAATATTGACTCTATCTCCTGCAGGATTGTTTTCCCGTTGAATATCCATGGAAAAATCAATGGCACTCATAATACCGTCACCGAATTCCTCATGGATTAGTGATTTAATCGTGGTGCCGTATACATTAACTAGCTCATAAAAACGGTAGATCAAAGGATCTGTAGGAACACTTTCTGGCAACGAGCCTTTGTATGGCACTACTTGCAACCAAGCAATGGCATTCTCATCTAGGTCAAATAACTCGCCAATTTTTTGCGCTTGTTCTGCAGTGAAAGTCATTTGCCCTAAACAACCTGCAGTGGTCCACTCTTTAGATTTACCAATCAGATCTGCGACTTGTTGCCAAGAAATACCATTTTTAACTTTGCTTACTAATATAGCAGTAGTAACTTCTTCGCGACTTTTCATAGTTAGGTCCTCAATGATTTAAAAGATAAAGTAAATAAAAGTTAAGTAACACCAGCAGTGCACTGAGCCACTTCCAAAAAAGCAAAGGACTGCGTTCTATTAGTGGCGCTTTGCTTTGTTGTAAAAATTGTGGATTTGGGTGACGTAAATCGTGGATAAATTCAGATAGGGCGTCGTAGCGTTTGTACGGATCTACTTGCAATGCTGTGCGTAAACACGCATCTACCCATGTTGGAATGTGTCGATGGGCATCTAAAACCGATTGATAATTTAGCTTTCGCTGTTGGGCAAAAGTACGGGTTTTAGCAACGTGAGTTTCGTAAGGGTAACGGCCACTTAACATGTAATAGGTTAATACGGCTAACGAAAACAAATCGGAACGCTGCGTTCCCATTTCCCCTAAAAAATACTCAGGGGCCATATACAACGCTGTTCCAGGAAGTGCCAATGTTAGTTGTTCACAACCTAGCTCTTCTATACCAGCTACCATTGTAGAACCAAAATCGATAATTTTAACCGTCCCATTGAGGTCAATCATAATGTTCTCGGGACGTATATCTTGATGCAGCATCTCCAGTCGGTGGAAAGCTTGTAAACCACGAGCCACTTGTTCAATGATGTCTCTAACAGTTTCTAAGCCTGGATTTGGATTATCAGTTAACCATTGCTGCAGTGATTGACCGTCGACATATTCAGATAAGGTGTACAGATAGTTTTTTGGACGTTCAGTTTTTGGGGCTTTTAGAACGTGAACATTATTAATTCGACGAGATATCCACTCTTCTAAACAGAATCGCTCTAAGTAGCCATTGTCATCCTGTAAATCTACGGATGGTGTTTTCAAAACAACAGGCTTTTCTGTTTCTACATCATTAACGAGGTATACATGACTGCGGGCAGAATAATGTAACTGACGAATCACCTTAAAACCATCAATGTGAAAACCCGGTTGCAATGGGGGAGGCAAGGGCAAACTATCTACTAGGTTACTCACTGGACTGGTACATTCTGAACTGAGTGATTGAACCTGTATTATTTGCACCGTGATATTATCATCACTGCCATTTTCTATAGCTTGCTGAACTAAATTCTCTGCTAGCGCGTCGTTTACCTGAGTTTGATGGTTTAAATGCGTTAATAAAACAGAAGGGTCAATAAAGTTATGGAAACCATCGGTACTAAGCAGCAGAGTGTCTCCTTCACATAACGTAAACTGTTGATGATCAATTTCAACTGAATCCTGCATGCCCAAAGCGCGACTGAGATAACTTACTCCCTCAGCAGCGATTTGTTGATGGTCGTTGGTCAATTGTTGAATACTGTTATGACGGCAGAGGTAAATTCGTGAGTCACCCACATGAAATAGATGGGCGATATTGCCCTTAACAATAACAGCAGCAAAGGTACAAACATACCCTTTATCTGGATCGTATTTGTGTTCACTTTGTTTACTGTGAGCAAATAACCAGGCATTGATGGAGGTGATAACTCGTTTTGCAGATGTTTCTACTGACCATGCATCAGAGGTTGAATAATAATCGTGAATAAAACTGTTAACCGCAGCTTGGCTAGCAATATGGCTTACCTCACTACTACTAATACCATCTGCCACAGCCGCAGCGTAGCCATTTAATTGGGCTTGCACCTGAGTAGGTGAAGCAAGACCATAAAAATCTTGATTGATAGTTTTGCGGCCAGCACTTGAGTACTGGCCGTTAACTAGTTTAGTTAGCTGCATTTGGCGCGACAGTGCCAGAAGCAATAGTTTCAGGAGAAACTTTAGCTACTTTTCGTTTAGAGCCAGTGCGAACATGAGTTGTGTAAAGCGTTAACCCAGTGAAAGCCAAGCCACCAACAAGGTTACCTAATGCTGTGGGGATTTCGTTCCAGATAAAGTAATCAACAACTGAAAATTCACCACCTAAGATAAGGCTAAACGGAAACAAAAACATGTTAACTACTGAATGTTCAAAACCCATAAAAAAGAACAAAAATATAGGCATCCACATGGCAATCACTTTACCACTCACATGCGTTGAAATCATTGCTCCAACTACACCCAAAGATACCATCCAGTTACATAACATGCCGCGGATAAAGATAGTGAACCAGCCAGCTGTACCATACTCGGCATACCCTAGCGTTCGAGCTTCACCAATGGACGCTACTTTTTTACCGATAGCCCCAGGGTCAACATTAAAACCGTAGGTAAAAATAAAGGCCATCATAAAGGCGACTGTTAACGCGCCACCAAAGTTACCTAAAAATACCAGTCCCCAGTTACGTAATATCCCTTTTATGGTTACACCTGGACGTTTATCGAGCCAAGCTAGTGGACAAAGAACAAACACGCCAGTGAGCAAATCAAAGCCCATTAAATACAGCATACAAAAACCCACTGGGAATAAAATCGCACCTAGTAGAAACATGCCTGTTTGAACCGCTATAGTTATTGCAAATACCGCTGCTAGAGCGAGTATTGCGCCAGCCATATAGCCGCGAATAAGTGTATCGCGAGTTGACATAAATATTTTTGATTCGCCTGCATCGACCATTTTGGTGACGAATTCTGCTGGAAGTAAATAAGCCATAAGTACCCTCGTAAAATTAGTGTTCAAATTTGTTTGTTGTCTCTCATGCCAATGCATCTGGCTTGCGTTTTCTACGGGCAAAAAAAAACGTTCAAATTCCTATACAGTGCATAGGAAGTTGAACGCCTTTGTTCGAATATTGTGACCGTAGACTCTTCGTTGAGTTACATTTTAATCAAAGCAAAATATAAGCCATAAAATAAATTGTTTATTATCAATTGTTTATATTTTCACCCTCAAGTTAAATGAGTTTTATTGGTGCAAAGTTTCACTGTTTTAAATCATTTAATTAAAAATGATAGGGTGCTTTTTAGTATAAAATGGCGATTTGATATGCAAACTTTAATGACTTTACTCCACTTAATACTGGTTAGATTATTTTGATGCAGTTGGACTTATGGCAAAACTTGAAGGCAAAACAGCGATGCTGAAGGAAGTTACGTTTACTGAAAGTTTTCAAATGAATTTTCATAATATGAAGGCGAGAAAACGTCTCTTATGGGCTGGTGTAAGTACCGTAACAATCGTTTATTATTGATTGTTAGGTTTTTTGTTGAACCCTACAAATTATTCTCTGATATAACTAATCCAATAAAACCCATCGGGATCCCAGTATGCGACTAAAACATTGCCATAACTTTCATGATTTTCGAACTCTCGCCAAAAAGCGATTACCCGGGCCAATATTCAATTATATTGACGGAGGCGCTGATGATGAAGTGACCCTAAGACGCAATTCAGAAGCGTTCAATCAATGTGATTTAGTGCCTAAGGTGTTAACGGGGGTAAAAGACATTGATTTAAGTGTTGAGGTGATGGGTCAAAGATTAGAACTACCTATTTATTGTTCTCCTACAGCATTGCAGCGACTCTTTCATCACCAAGGTGAACGAGCGGTTGCAGCCTCGGCTGCAAAGTTTGGCACTATGTTTGGTGTTTCTTCCTTGGGAACTGTGAGTATGGAAGAAATTGCTAAACAATATGATACACCTCAGGTTTACCAATTTTATTTTCATAAAGATCGAGGCCTTAATAGAGCCATGATGGAACGGGCCAAGGCATCTAAAATCGAAGTAATGATGCTAACGGTTGATTCGATTACCGGTGGCAATCGTGAAAGAGATCTGCGTACCGGTTTTTCAATTCCATTTAGGCTCAACCTGTCAGGATTATGGCAGTTCGCCACTAAACCAATGTGGGGGATAAATTACGTCACCCACGAAAAATTTGCGTTACCACAGTTAGACGAACATGTGGATATGGGAGGTGGTGCTAGTTCCATAGGTGATTATTTTACTAATATGCTCGACCCTGCGATGAATTGGGATGATGTCGCTGAAATGGTCAAGTTTTGGGATGGACAGTTTTGTTTAAAAGGAATTATGAGTGTTGAAGATGCTCGTAAGGCTGTGGATATAGGCTGTACCGGTATTGTTATCTCAAATCATGGTGGACGTCAGCTAGATGGTTCGCGCAGTTCCTTTGATCATTTAGCAGAGATTGTTGATGCAGTTGGCGATAAGATTGATGTTATGTTCGATAGTGGCGTGCAAAGGGGAACTCATGTACTTAAAGCCCTGTCTTTAGGCGCTAAAGCCGTTGGTGTCGGACGTTTGTATTTATATGCCCTTGCTGCAGCAGGACAAGGAGGTGTAGAGCGAGCACTAGGGTTAATGAAAGCTGAAATTGAACGTGATATGCGACTTATGGGGTGTAGTTCGGTCGCTGAACTATCAAAACACAATTTACGTTTTCGTTAATCCTTGATACTTCAAGTTAAGGCAGTTTTGTCGTTTAATGGTGACGCTGGGCGTTACCATTAAACGACGTATATTTCAGATTCTAATGATTTAAATAATTTTTAAATTTAATCCCAAAGTTTTTTCAATTTAATTGTTCCCAATTCAAAATGACCCTTCCTAAATACAGCTCAATAGTGACAAGGCTTGCCGAGATATGTCGATAATTTGATACACTTAAATTGTGTAAAATATAAGCGAATATGTCGTTTCAAGCATTGCAATATGTGTTTATTTGTCTAAAATTTGATCAATTGTTGCGATGGAATGTTTCAGTGAAAAGCGGTGTTCCACCGTTTTAGATATAGGACGTCTTAGTATACCTTCCTGTTTTTATCTCGCTGTGAGCCACTCTTAATTCGGTATTTGAAATGCTTAGATAAACAGAGTGGATAACCAATTTATTTGTATCAAAGTGTCAATGGTTTCAAGGAGCGGAAAAGTCAGATATTTCGCCAAATCCCATTGAATTGGGTCGTAACCCCATCGGCAAAAATTGAGTGGGTAGTGTCAATCATGGTTGTTTTGGTGTTTACAAGATGATTGTCAAATAAGTCACTCAGGTTGAAAGTAACTAAATTGATAAATGGATGAGTCAATGATTACGAGTGTACTAAAATGGCTGACTTTGCATCTGTAGCCGCGGTCGGAAGTAGTTTGGTTCGGTTTTTAACACACTGCTTTGATCAACAGCAACCCATACCCGGTGGATCGAGTTCCACTGATACTACCGTTGTGCTTGCTCGAACCGAAGATTTAAATCTAGAAGATAATCCGCTTATTACGCCGCCTTGCCTTGCCTTGTTTTTATACCGAGTAGATTTTAATAGTACCAGCAGAGCGGCTTATGCGGGGAAAGCGCTTGCTAAAGGTAGAGCCCATTTACCCCTAGAATTCCATTTTTTGATGATCCCATGGGGAATAACTGCGGATCAGGAATACCGCATTCTCGGCAGAACCATGCAATGTTTGGAAGACCATCCATTGTTAACTGGTCCTATGCTGGATCCTGTCACCAATTGGGCGACTAACGACAGTATTCAATTGAGTTTAGAGGAATTATCCACCGAAGACTTAATGCGAATTTTTGATTCCCTGCCCATAGACTATAAATTGTGTGTGCCTTATATGGCGAAAATGGTAGTGATGCAAGGGCGCCGCCAAGATCCTCTTCGGGAAGTTGGTCTTGCTGATCAAGTTCTCACTAGTGAAGTGGTGCGGCCATGACAGTTTCGTTATTTGACTCCGGTATTGTCGTGAATAAACGGCTATTACTTGGCATTTTACCCACCGATTGGCTGACCCAAGCTGACTTGCCCTTCGCGGTTAACATTGAAGTGGAGCACCCTTCAGATACCAAGCTATTAAGACACCCATCTGGGCGTTTTTCATTGTCTTATCAAGGGGATTTAAGCACTCCCATTCAAATACGAATCTTTGATGCTTACCGTCGTTATGTGCCCCGCAGGTTATCCATTTCGGTGTTGACTCTCCAACAAATTTTGGACATAGAAGCGGCCCAACCATCAGACTATTTGCAGTCAAGACAGCGCCGACCGGTAATTTTCCCCGGTGCTGCCTATCCGATAAATGCTAGGTGTACCGGTTTGCGAGGCAAAGTCATCTTTAATGATGAGCCACTACGTTGGAGTATCATTGAATTACGTTCGCCCACTGACGTAAACACAATTTTAGCCAGAGCTAGAGGAGACGACCGCGGTGAATTTTTAATGCTGATCCCGCCCAATGCCGTGCCTGATGAAAGTTTACATCAAAGTGTTGCGTTCGAGCTCATGGTATATGGCCGTGCTACGGCAATGCCACAAACACCTAACAGCATGCACGATCCCTATTGGGACCTCCCCATAGAAGTTGTTAGCGAGCCCCAAGCAAGTGATCCCGTTAGTTCCGGAGAGGTGATTCCCGCTGACTATGTGGCATCCCAAAGCTCAGTTTCAATACCATTTCAATTAAGTCAGATGTTGTCGAGTCATGAAGTCAACGACATTGTTTTTAATCCCCCTTAAAGGACAAATGATGTTCATTTTAGGGAGTCAATACGCTGTAAAAACGAATTAATCATCGGGATAACCGATAGTAAAGGAGCACAAGAGCCATGCCAGAATATCTAGCCCCAGGCGTCTTTGTAGAGGAAGTTAGCTTTCGATCAAAATCAATCGAAGGTGTACCAACCAGCACCACAGGATTTGCCGGAATGGCGAAATGGGGGCCGGTTTGTTATCGCGAGCAGGGAATACAAGGACCAACAAGTTGTGAACCAAGACTGATCACCAGCTTTACCGAATTTGAACGAGTTTATGGTGCGTTAGAAACGATTCAAATTGATGACGGTGGCGCGCCTTCGCCACGATTGCCATATCTTGCCCATAGTGCCAGAGCATTTTTTGAAAACGGCGGTAAGCGTTTATATGTATCCCGGGTTTTTGCCGCCAATACAGGTGCTGACTCAGCAGACTTTGATACCGCTGCAGATGCCTGGGGAATCGGTCGGGTAGCTGTTCCCATTACGGATAATCCCGATGTGATTTTGCAAGCACGCTGGCCCGGAGAAATGGGAAATATGTTTGCAAAGGTTTTGGTGACTCGAAGCAAAAATATTGCTTATGAAAATACCGATTTAAATTCAGTGCAAGTGCGAGGTGTGCAAAACGGTGCTGTGGTTGAGGTAACCGCAGATGCCGATTTACCAGCACCGGTTGGCAATCAACCTCTGAATATCGATAACCTCAGGGTCGTGAGTATTGATTCTGATGGGGTGCAGACCTTTATATCCGCTGATGATGGCAGCTCTACGGCCCTCAATGACACCGATGTGGTGCAACTGATCCAATTACGGATACAAGTTACCCTTGGCAGTCAAATTAGTGAATATGCTGACTTGGCTACTGATCCCGCACAAAAGCGCTATTTAGGTCGTATTTTTGATATCGACACCCCTGAAGATCCCGATTGTCCATTTTGGTTTAACTGGCAACCCACTGCCGGAAATCAGCTTGCTGCGGCCCAGTTAGCTGCTGATTTGCGGGGTACTGATGACGCTGAGGATATTTACGGATATCGCTTCGACGGAGGCAACGACGGCGTGATGGTGACTCCTGATAATTTAGCCGGTAGCGCTGCTGACCCCGACGATGCCAGTCTCAAGGCCACTGGTTTAGAGGCCTTAGCCGAAGTTGAAGATATTGCCATAGTGGCATTACCTGACTCAGGGGATATGGGTTCAACCTTACTCAGTCGGGTGGCCGCCCAAAGTTTAGTATCCCATGCTGAACGAGAACGTTATCGCATTGCCGTGGTTGATGGTCCCATCAATAGTTCATTAAATGATATACGCGATTTTCGTGCCCAATTTGATAGTAAATATGCTGCTTTGTATTACCCCTGGATCAATATCTTTGATCCTAACGAACGCTTTTCACAGGGCACACCGCCGCGACAAATTGCCCTGCCACCCAGCGGATTTATTACCGGTATTTACGCCCGTAATGATATTGAACGCGGAGTCCACAAAGCACCTGCCAACGAAGTGATCCGTGGTTTAACCCGCTTTGAGTTAAATATTAATAAACCCCGCAACGAAGTGATTAATCCTGAAGGCATCAACGCGCTTCGCTATTTCGAAGGACGGGGATTTAGAGTGTGGGGCGCACGCACTATGAGCTCTGATCCCGAGTGGAAGTACGTGAATGTGCGTCGCTTATTTATTTTCATCGAAAATTCCATTGACCAAAGTAGCCAATGGGCGGTGTTTGAACCTAATAATCGAATTCTTTGGGACAATATTCGGCGCATGGTGGAAGATTTTCTGTTGGTTTTATGGCGCGATGGTGCGCTCCTTGGTGCAAAACCAGAAGACGCATTTTTTGTGCGCTGTGACCGAACCACTATGACCCAGAACGATTTAGATAATGGTCGCCTGGTTTGCTTAATTGGTATCGCACCGGTTAAACCCGCGGAGTTCGTGATTTTCCGGATTGGTCAATATACCGCTGATGCAAGCTAATAAATTTACAAGAGGACATTTGTTATGGCGACATTTAGAGAAGATCCCTACAGCGCCTTTAATTTTTTAGTATCACTGAATGATGGACAAGAATCCGAGTTAGTCGGTGGCTTTTCAGACGTCAGTGGGCTGGGGGTTGAAGTGAGTTACGCCGAGTACCGTAACGGTAACGAGAAAGTGAATACTGTGCGCAAAATTGCCAATACCTTCAAAGTGGATGATATCACCTTAAAACGAGGATTAATTGGTTCAACTGCATTATGGGAGTGGCTGACTAACGTAAGTGCGGGTGCCCATGAACCACGTTTAGTTGTGATTACGTTATTGGATGAAGCAAGAGATGCCGTAGCCAGTTGGGAATTGCGCAACGCGCAACCGAAAAAATGGACAGGGCCAACCTTGGCCGCAAAAGGCGGTGGGGAAGTGGCAATGGAAGAACTTAGTTTAGTCTGTGAAGGCTGTAAATACAGCTAAATCCTTAGGTTTTACGGAGATTGCCAATGGGCTTAGGCGTGTTACTTGGTGCACCAAATATCATATCCATAGTGGATCGAACCCAAAGTTCGTTGGGTCAGGTCAAAATGGATGTGTGCGCTTTTGTGGGAGTAGCACCTAAGGGACCATCACGGCGTCATCATATAGCCACTGGTGAACAATTAGACTTGCAGAGTATCGCCGACAATTGGTTTGTAAGAGATAGAACAGTGGCGATAAAAGTGAGTAGTTGGGAGCAGTTTAGACGGCTTTATGGTGGTTTCGAATCGCCAGGAAGATTGGTCTACGCCGTAGCTAACTTTTTTGAACAAGGTGGTCAGGAAGCCTACATCTGCCGAATTGTCCATGAATATGACGATGCTGTGGTTAATCTCGATGCAGTGGCCAGGTGTATGATTGAAAACCTCAGTGCCCAGGGAGCTGGCATAGGTTTAAATGCCAAAAATGAAGGCATTTGGGGAAACCAACTCAGTGCTGGAGCAGGAATTTCGTTAACGCCGGTTGAGTTTTTAACAGACAACAGTGATGCCAACACAATTAGTTTTGCCAGTACTCAAGGCCTTGAAAGTGGCTGTTTATTGCGCTTAGTCAATGACGATATTACAAAGCCTAGCGAGCAATTTTCTGAATACCGGTTTATTAATCAATTTAAACGGCAAGGGGATAGTTTTAGTGCATCTGAATATTGGACTTTGGATTTTAGTACTGCGCCTTTACCCGCTGTACCTAAAAAAATAGAATTGGTTGAAGGCCAGTTGAGCATTATCGACAATGCTACCGGCATATCAGAAGAGTTTGCTAACCTAGCCCTTAGTCCAAGCCACCCGCGTTTTTTAGGTAGGGTGTTGTTAACTGAGTCGAACTTAGTAGACCCACAACTTAATTGGTTGTTGAGTGAACTCTATCCCCAGGACTTATCTCCCTTTAACCAAAATACACACACCCTCAACAGTGCCACCCAGTTAGCGATTAATCCCAGCATATTTAGTGGTGGTGAAGACCGTTATCAAGATATCACTCATACCGATTTTTTTGATAGCCGTTGGGTGTTGGGAGATGAGCATTTTGGTAGTGGAGTGCATTGTGTGTCGAACCTGTCGGATTGTTCTTTAATGGTCGTCCCGGATTTATATGCCCCCGAACCCTTTGAAAAAGTGCAGCATAATGAACCACCAGAACCGTTGTCTGGTGCTGATTTTGCGCCCTGCATTGAACAGGAAACGGCGACTTTGGAGATTGAAACTGCTTTACCTTCATTGCTAAAGTTACGACTCGATCCGCAATTGCCCGAAGATCGAGACCTTATTATTAGTTTGCAGCAAGGCTTAGTGTCTTTTGCCAAGCAATTGAAAGAGTTTGTGGTGTTACTTGATGTGCCTCCTACACTAACCCCACAACAAATTACCCAGTGGCGGTCTAAATTTAATAGTGAATATTGTGCCGCTTATCATCCTTGGTTGAAAGTTAATCAATACAATCCCGATGGTCAAATTGGTAACTCACCTAAAATTATTAACCCTTCAGCCGTGGCCGCTGGTGTTATCGCTGCCAGTGAATTGCAACACGGCTTAACCCATGGCCCTGCCAATCGTCTCGCTAAATCAGTGTTTTCGTTACAGATTAAGGTTTCTGACAAATTTCATGATCAGTTGCACCCATTGGGCATAAACGTTTTTGTGCAGCAGCGAGATGGCATATGGCTCAGTGGTGCAAGAACCGTCAGCCAGCAACGGCAATGGCGACAGTTAAGTGTGGTGAGATTGATGGTGATGTTGCGCCGGGTCTTGTTGCAACAGGTGCAGTGGGTGGTGTTTGAACCCAATACGCCAGCGTTATGGCTGGACGTGAAGTTCAAACTTCAGAGCTTTTTAAAACAACTATTTATTGCTGGCGCATTCAAAGGCAACTCGCCAGAACAGGCGTATTTTGTGCGCTGTGACGAAACCTTAAATAGTCCTCAAGTTATCGATTCGGGCAGGTTAGTGGCACACATTGGCGTGGCACCAGCAGAACCTTTGGAATACCTCATTTTGCAGTTTAGTCGTGAAGCCGATGGGTCATTGAAAATGGTGAGCAAATAATGGAATCCCGATTTTTACTATCAAATTTCAATTTTGAAATTAGCTTAATCAAGGCAGTGAATATTGAATCTGGTAGCAACCTCACATCAAGTCCCAATACCAGTGGTAAGGATGTGTTGGGAGACGGAGGTTTTGCTGAATGCAGCGGTTTAGAGATCCAAATGGACGTACAGCAAATTCAAGAAGGTGGACGAAATGATGGGGTTATTCAGCAGGTAGGCCGCGCAAAGTATCAAAACTTAGTACTCAAAAGAGGCATGTTTTATAACGCTGATAACAAGCTTGCTATGGATGTGTGGGAATGGATTCAATCGGTGGTCAGTGGCAGTCTTCCCGTTACCCGCTATGACGGCATTATTAAGGTATATGGACATCGTAAAAGCCCATCAAAAGATGCGCCTATCATTGCAACTTGGGCCTTTGATCGGGCATTGCCTACCAAAGTCAGTGGGCCATCTCTGAACGCAAAAAGTGGCGATGTGGCGTTAGAAGAACTGCACTTAGCCCATGAAGGGTTACGAATGTTATTTGATTAATCATGCAGATAAAAAATAGGGAAAGTTTGAGTGAGTAATTTAGTTAAAGCGACATTACAAAAGGTATTGGCTGATGAGGCGGAAACCGGAGATGGTAATGCTTTTCCTGTGCAATTTAATCCATCCTCATTAAAAATACGCATCACCAATCAAATTGAAGGCGGTCGGTCAGCAGCCAAACAAGTCCGGCAACAAACCGGAAACAGTTCCCGTGTTCTAACCATGGAACTAGTTTTTGATACTGCCGATGAAGGCAGTAAAGATTCGCCAGTGTCAGTCCGCCAGAAAACTAAGCAACTAGAACAATTTATTTCAACACCGGAAAATAATCCTGATCCGCCGCCTAAATTGAAATTTAGCTGGGGGGATCTCACCGTCGTGGGTATCGCCAATAGTATTGATGTCAGTCTGGAGCACTTTGCTGCTAACGGTTATCCCCTAAGGGCAAAAGTTAATTTAAGTATTAAAGAACAAGACCCAACAATTATATTTACACCGGCAGATCGAGGCACGGGCAACGCACAAAATCCCGGTGCAAAAGCGAGTTTGCCTGGCGCTGGCACAAATTCTGGATTTTCTGCAGGTATCAGTGCGGGAATAGGTCTGTCTGCAGGCATAGGCATCAGCGCAGGTGTGAGTGCAGGTTTTGGTGTGAGTGCCGGTATTAGCGCGGGTGTTGGTATATCTGCTGGGGCAAAAGTTGGTTTTGCCTTAGAAGGGGAAATGGGCGCTGAATTTGCAGCAAGAATGGGCGTGGATCCTGCCGCTTGGCGAAGTTTAGAGGTGGGCGCTAATACTGGCGGAAATCTCGCTGCGGGTAGCCAAGTAGCCTTTAATACCGCCACTAATATTAGTCCTGGCATAGGTGTAAGTAGTGGGGTTAATGCCGAGTCGGATGTGAACCAGAAAGCCTCTTCAGGGCTAAATTTGTCAACTGTATCGCAATTGAATAACCCACTTTCAACAACGTCTTCTCAGAGCAAAAATGATACTGACTCAGCTGGCAAAGCCATCTCCAGCCTTGGCGGTATTGGGGCGACAATTAATGGGGTGAAACTACAAAATAGTCAGCAACAAACCCAATTGAGCGTGTCGGCATTTGGTATTAATAATGATTTGTTAAGCACTGTTAAGGTGCTCGGTGGAAACGCAGTAGATCAAACTGGAAAAAGTAAAGGGATTAGCCGGGCTCCTTTGGTCCGAGCACAAAACCCAAGCGACACGCAAATGCCCAATGAATTTACGCAAACCTCAGCTTTTCCTGATCAACGGGCAATGACCTATGGTCAAGGCATTCCATTGGAGCCTTTGTTTGGAGTCTCGCAAACGCAAAATGTCATGAAGGTGTATGCAGATCGTGATCTTGCTATTGCTAACCATCCCCACGGTGTTCCTTTTACTTCCAACGCTGCAATTCCCCCGTGGGTAGCCTTACCGCAAAGAGATGCCCAGAGACAAGCTATTGATTCGCAATCATCGGGCTTTGGTAATTCAAGCTTTTCTACAGGATGCCAATGCACAGGAGTGACTAAATGACAGCCTATATTGACCGAATTGTAACTGAAGTGGTGGTTCAACCTGAGCGTGAGCAAGGCGAGCAGGAAAGCGATAAGCGCTGGTTAGAACAGCAAAAAATAGAGACCGCAATTAAACGCCAATACACACAATCCCAGCGGACTAAGGCGGAAGGTCTAGATGACTGACGAATTATTTTTTAATGCCAAACCGGCGTTTAACGTTGACGGTGAAGACATCAATGAGCTGATTCGAGATGTGCTGTACTTGAGTGTGCAAGAGGGGCTCGATGGTATGAAAACCCTAACTGCAAGGTTTACCGCCATTGGGCCTATGCAAGGACAAAGAACCGAGAGTCTTTTGTATTTAGATGGACGTTATTTGGATTTTGGCAAACAAGTCAAAGTGGCCATTGGTGCGGGGGCTAGGCAACGAATTATTTTTGATGGCTATATCAGTGCATTGGAAATTCAATTTGAAGAAGGGCAGGAGCCAGAGTTTAGCTTTTGTGCCGAAGATCGATTGATGGATTTACGGATGATCCGCCGCTCGAAAACCTATGAAGATATGAGTGATCAGCAAATCGCCGAAGAAATTGCCAATGAACATGGCTTACAAAGTGAGGTAGATGCCAGTGGGCCTACCTATAACCAAATTCAGCAATGCAATATGAGCGATCTTGCGTTTTTACGGGAGCGAGCTCGTTTACTGCAAGCCGAGGTTTGGGTAGAAAATGAAAGCCTACACTATAAAACCCGTGATAAGCGCAGTGGCACCAGTTTGACCTTAATTCGCGGTACAGATTTGATGCATGTGCGTGTCAGCGCTGATCTGGCTCATCAAAAAACCAAAGTGCATGTTGCCGGATATGACG
The DNA here is from genome assembly GCF_039982535.1 of Aliiglaciecola sp. Lineage (NCBI taxonomy): Bacteria > Pseudomonadati > Pseudomonadota > Gammaproteobacteria > Alteromonadales > Alteromonadaceae > Aliiglaciecola > Aliiglaciecola sp. Next base: position 30,280 of record NZ_JBDWYG010000015.1, on the reverse strand, counting down.
CTACTCAGGCGCAACCTATTGATGAATGGGCCGATGATGCTGCCATTACCAGTGAAATTGCAGGTGGGCGCTCCGGTGTCAGCATTTTACAAAAAGCCTTTGGTGAACGCATCAGTAAGCGGGTTATGGAAGTGCCATTGGAGGCAGAAGAAGCAGCTTCATGGGCCACTGCTGAGATGCAACGTAGAGCGCGGCAATTTGTCACGGTGAATGCCATATCGGTAGGGGTTCCGGATTTAGTAGTTGGCAGCTCCGTCAGGTTAGAACAGCTTGGTGCGCCGTTTTCCGGAGATGGTTATTACGTAACTAAGCTTGAGCATCTATACACTTTGGCAGATGGCCATCAAACTCATTTTGAAGCCCAGCGAGCATTTATTAATGAATAACCTAGCTAAACTGACAGATTATTTAATTGAACCAAGAGCATGCATTTAAGGAGTAATAAATGACTAACCAATACGCGCCGGATGGCGGCAGACAACGCTATTTTGGGGTTTATCCCGCGATTGTCGTCAATATTGTTGATCCGCAAAATTTGGGCAGAGTATTAGTGAGCTTTCCTTGGTTGAGTGGCTCAACTGTTGAAGCTTGGAGCACTTTGACAACTCCCTATGCAGATGATGATCAAGGTTTACAGATTTTACCTGAAGTGGATTCTCAAGTGGTGGTGGCCTTTGAAGCGGGAAATTTGCGGCGACCTTATATTATTGGCTCCTGTTGGAATGGTAGGGCTGTGCCGCCGCAACAAGCTGAGGAAGCCAATAACATCCGCTCCTTAAAAACCCGTTCAGGAAGTGAACTGACCTTCGATGATAGTGAAGGTGCCGCCAAAATTACCTTAAAAACTTCGGGAGGCCATGAATTGCTTTTAGATGAAGCATCGAGTGCTATTACTATCACTCACTCAAGTGGTCACAAAATTGAATTTTCCCCATCCGGCGCCATTGAGATCACCGCCAATTCCACTGTTGAATTGAATGCAGCAGCGTTTAACGTTCATGCACCTGTGGCAAATTTTGACGGTATTATCAACTGTACCACTATGATTGCTAGTGCCGCTGTGGTGTCACCTTCGTATACTCCTGGGGTGGGCAACCTATGGTAGTGCAGCTATGCTAGATACAGCAGAACATCCTTGGAAATTGGTTGCGCCTTGGTATCGCCCTTCATCGTTAGGGGGGTATGCCCCTAGCAACACGGCGATAAACCGTTTTTCTGCGCCAATTATCCAAAAATATGCCGATGCAAATTTTGCCAATAACCTTGTGGATGAACCTCAGCATTCGCTGCGTTTTAACAGTGAAGACTTTGTTCAACCTTTGGCTACAGATCCCAATAAAGTTATCACCCCCATTGAACACGCTCAATCACAGTCGCCATTGAAGTTATATTTAGATACTCATAGTCGTTTCTATGTAGTGATGTGCGAATTACATTGTGATGTGGCTGGATTTCCCCAAGTCAGCCGTGACAAAGTGTGTGAAGCAGGGTTTGTGGTGCGTAGACGTGTGCCCGTTATTTCGCCAGAGCTAAAAGGCAAAGTGAATACCTTATTGAGTCAACGCAGCCAACTCCAAAATGATCTCAATAAAATTAATATACAAGGGAAAACCGAAGAATTAAATGAGAGCACGGTTGCGCAGAGTGTAAGTGGCTTTATACAAGCTAAGAGTGCGCGACTATTCTCAGGTTTACAGTCTGGTACAACCCAAAACCTGACTCAAAAACTGCAAGATATATCTGCCCAGCTAAATCAGATGACCGCAACCGGTGATATTAAGGTTGAACTCCAAGGGTGGACGCCTAGCGAACTTAAAGGCGTTGGAAATTGGCAGGCGATAGAAGAAACCCCTGAACATTTAACCGAGCAGGTGATCCCTTTGTATCCACTCATCGCTGATCCCACTAAACCTGAACATTCTGCACATGGGCGAACCCTTTGGTTTGGGGTTATCCCCACCAGTTTAGGGGATGTAGATGGTAATAATAACCCTAGATTTGATGACTCTGATCTGTATGAAATTCGATGTTTTGTGCGTCGTCACCATAACCAGTTTCCAGCCAAGACCAACCAAAACGATTGTTGTGGTGATCTAATTTGGAGTCAAGCCACAGAAGGTTATCAAATTGCCGCCCATTTTGACCTAGATGGGACCAGTCATCGGCCTGTCAATATCAAACTCCCTGACTTACCCGCAATTCGAGAGCAGGTGAACAATGCCCCTGCTGGACGAGGCGCAAATGCGCGCATTATTGCACCGCCAGAATCTTCTTTAAACTTTGCTACTGATAATATGGATATGCCCCAAGGCGGTGAGCCACTGACTCGGGCGGGTCAGCAAATCTGTTTCTTTTCGATTTTTCTTTTTTTCATTGTTGCCATGTTTCTATTTCGATTGTTTTTACCGATTTTATTATTCATTTTTAACTTATGGTTTTTGCTAAAACTAAAATTCTGTATACCACCGTCTTTTCAATTTGATGCTGGCTTAGTGGGCGAATTGGAGTTTGATGGCTCTTTTGGTGTCGATTTTAACGCTTCAATTGATGCTCACGTACAACTAATGGCGGATTTTAGCGCTGATTTAGCCGTGCAACTGGCTATTTTGGGACCTGATATTGAGGCCAAGGCTTCACAGCCCGGTTTCATGATTACGGTGAATAAAGACAAAGATAACCAAAAAATCTACACCGAAGCGTCGAAAATTAAGACTGATTTGGCGTTAATGATCGCCAACGGCATTAATGCCTCTGATGACATGCGATCAAAAATGAAAAGTGGCGGGGATAGTCCAGGTTTAAGCAGCCTTACCTTAAATGAGTTGGCTGGTATTTTTATTGCGATGCAAACGGAATATGAAGAGGTAACACATCCTGAATTAGCTGGAGTACTGCCTACTCCAGACAGTGGTTTAGTGTATTTCCAAAAAGTTGAATTCAGCAAGGAGGCTTCATGAGTCAGTCTTCACCATTAAAAGCTTTTCTTGGCAAAGGATGGGCATTTCCGCTTCAACCGAGTCAAGCAGATAAAACCATCGCCTATGTGGAAGGGGCAGAAAAAGTTCGGCAGTCAATCTGGATGATATTACAAACAGAACCTAAAGAACGAATTATGCGACCTAATTTTGGGTGCGGTTTACGACGTTACTTAATGCAACCAAATAATTCTGCAACGTGGGCAGGAATACAGCGGGACATTGAGCGCGCCTTGAGTCGTTGGGAGCCAAGAATAAAACTCGAAGAAGTCAAAGTGAATGGTGGTGAAGATCCCGCGGTGGCAATGATCAGCATTCGATATTCTCATGTTCAGGACGGAAGTCGTGAAAATCTTGTATTTCCCTTTTATCTGGAGTAGCTAAGGATGAGCCTCAATAAACCTATTTTAGATGATCGCTCCTATCAGCAAATACGTGATGAATTGATTGCGCGTATTCCGGTTTACGCCCCAGAGTGGACGGATCATAACCCTAGTGATCCTGGTATTGCGCTGATCGAATTGTTTTCTTATTTAACTGAAAACTTACTTTATCGGTTTAATCAAATACCCGATTCCACCAAAATGGAATTTTTGCGACTGCTGCAAATTCCATTAAAAAGCGCTTATCCATCCACGGCACTTTTGTCTTTTAGCACAAAAGAACTGCAAGGTGTGGCCGCTAAACTCGCCAGCCAGGCTAGTGCAGGCGACGTCAAATTTACCACCTTGCAAGAAGTCCATGTGTTGCCAGTTAGTGCCCTTGGCGTGCTCAAGGTAATTGATCAAGTTCCTGATGAAGATAGTGAGGAAGGCATTTTTTATCAGCAGGCAGCGGCCAGTGTCGAAGCCAGTAAGACCCAAGCTTACCATGTTGAAACTATTTGGCAGGATGAACCCGGCGTTGCCAGAGACATGAATAGTGCCGTTGATGGCATTTTGTGGGTCGCTGTGCTTGCAGAAAAAGCGTCAGAAACCGAATTAGTAAAACAGCGTTTATTGAATCATCCCAAAGGTCCGCTTTTACTTAATATTGGCTTTGTGCCAGAGATTCGTTTAGATGACGATTTAGATCATCATAGCGCTGAATTTGCCCAGCGTTTTCGGTGTCCAGGAGATGCTGCTCATGCAAGTGGTAGCCCTGTCAGTTGGCAAATATCGACGGGGCGGATCAGTAATGATAATAAACCTATTTATTACCCATTACAGATACAAGGTGACACCACCAACGGGTTAGAAAAAGAAGGCGTTGTTCGACTACAACTGCCCAACGACGAACAGAATATGTCGGACTATGAATTGGCCGATATCAACATGCAAGGGGTTGGAGATTACCCACCGATTTTAGATGATGATACCCAGTCTAGGGTTATTTGCTGGCTGCGAGCCTTCCGCAACGATGACACCGTTATTGGCAAAATTACCTATGTAGGTGCCAATGCCACCATGGCGGAACAAGCGGTGCAGGCAAAATCAGAGTTTATTGGCACCGGCAATGGCCAACCCAACCAAGTGTATAACTTGAATCATCAACAGGTATTGGCAAACTCAGTTCAGTTGCAAGTAGAAGAGCCTCAAGGATGGACAGACTGGCAAGAAGTGGAGGGCTTTTATTCAAGCTTTGAAAGTGACCGCCACTTTATGCTTGATAAACAAGCTGGACAAGTTCGTTTTGGCACAGGCATTAATGGTGCGGTGGTACAGATAGGCCAGCGGGTAAGGGTGATTCAATACCGATATGGCGGCGGCAGAGTCGGCAATGTCGCAGCCGAGGCGATTAACAAAGTGGCTGAGAATCCACTGGTCAAAGTTAGCAATCCACTCAATGCCTATGGTGGCACTGATGCTGAAACCTTAGAAGCGGCTTTAGAACGGATCCCCAGCGAATTACGCAGACGTAATCGCGCGGTGACACGTTCTGATTTTCAAGAGTTAGCATTGCAGTCTCCTGGCGCAGATCTAGCGCGTTCTGAGGTGTTACCTCGTTATCATCCGGAATTACCGTTACAAGAATCTGCTGGTGTAGTCAGTGTGGTGGTATGGCCAAAAGAAGATAAGCACAATCCCAATGCGCCAGTGCCTAACAAAAATCAGCTTCGTAGCGTGTGCCAATATTTAGATGCTAGGCGCCTAATTACCACCGAATTATATGTTTTGCCACCTAAGTACGTACCAGTGGCCATTGCGGTGGGCGTGAAAGTCAAAAACGGCTTTGGGATTGACGCAGTTCGCCATTGGGTAGAGCTGGCACTACGACAGTTTCTTGCACCTCTGCCACCTTATGGTCCTAGTGGACAAGGTTGGCCACTAGGACGCCGAGTGCATGGTGCGGAATTAGAAGCGGCGGCTCATCAAGTGGAAGGCGTTGAATATTTAGAAGGTTTGCAATTGGTGGGGTGGGACGACGCTGGTAATGAAATTACCAACACGGTGAATTTGCAAAAAAATGAAGTGCCCGAGTTAATTGGCATCACCGTTGAAAACGGGGCAGTGACACTCAGCCCCGGCGAGATGATTAGCCCGGCTGAAACCGATGGCATCGCAGTGCCAGTCCCAGTGATTAAGGATGTGTGCTGATGTCTCAATTTGCGATGATTGCAGGTGTTGATCAATGGATGCGTGTTGCCCACGACAATACCAGTGTGGATATCCAGCAACAAAGCGTGCAACTGGCATGGGAACATCAAGCAATGCTCGACTCCCATGCTTTTTCTGCCCAACCCGCAGGGTTAACCTTTGATCCTTGGTGTCGCCTGTATCACGCTATTCCCGAAGACAATCGCATTGATAAATTATTGTGGTCGGACAAACGTCAAGCTAGTCGGGCTAAATCTCTATTTCGCTCATCGCAACAAAACTATGGTGAATTTGTAGGGCAACAGCAGCAATCTGATTTAAGTGCGCCTGTGGGACTTGTGGTGGATCGCAAAGGTCGCTTGTTTATCGCCGATAGCGGCAATCAGCGGATCTTAATTTTTGATCTAATCGACAATACGTTGTTACGCAGTCTTTATTTAGATGGCACGCCCAGTGTCTTGGCCGATGATGGTCAACAGGTTTATGCGGTTGTCTCTGCTCACCATCCTGCTAGTGCAACTACCGCCGTTGCACCTGCAAACCGTCTGTTTCAATTAAGTGCCACCGCTGATGCGGTGGAGATTGATGTTCAGTTTCCCGAGGATATCCCCAGTGTCGTGATCTCTAGTGTCACAATAGGCGCAGATGGACGGGTGTTTGTGTTAGTGGGAGGGGGCACAGAAACGGCGGCCATTTGGGCAATTGATGGTGAAAATGTATTAATTGATGTCCCTTATGCCAGTGATATTTTGGCCACCGATGATAATACCATTGTTGTGGCGGGCGCACCTGATGCTGATTTTCAGCGCTTTAGAGTAACGCCCAATAGTGTTGCCCGATTACCTCACCTGCAAGGGCCTTATTACGACGGCCGGGGCATCGCGCTAGATCCCTTTGGCAAAGTCGTTTATTGGTCAGAAAAAGGCTTAATGTATGCAACTGTCGCCAAAATTCAGTATGCCAATCAAGGTCGTTTAGTCTGCTTCAGACTTGATAATAATGAAATGCAGCGCCACTGGGGTAGGGTGTTTATTGATGCCTGCTTACCCGTTGGTACTTTTGTGAAATTAGGTTATATCGTCAGCGATGAACAGCTAAATGGGCCGCAATTAGCGGCGTCTGCACCACAAAATATTGGTGAATATGAGTTAAATCGGCCTGATCTCACGCCGCCATTACCTTCACTTTTAGCCGTTGATGAGGTGTTGGTGAGTCAAAAGTTACATCGACGTAGTCAAAACCGCGAACTACCTTGGTCTTTCACCGATGAACCTTGGCGTACCTATGAAGCGCCAGTCAACGCCCCAGCTGGTCGTTATCTTTGGTTGGTCATTGACCTCTTTGGAAAGTCCCATGCGTCACCTAAATTGAAAAGTATTCGAGTGGAATACCCAGCTAAAGATCTCTTGCGGCGTTTACCCCGAGTGTTCTCTGAGCAAGGTGCAGCCAGTGAGTTTTTAGATCGATATTTAACCCTGTTAAACAGTAATTTTGACGAGCTTGAACAACGTTCAAATGAACGTCATCGTTTGCTCGATCCCTTGTCTACGCCTAATGCTGCGCTTCCGTGGCTAAGCAGTTTATTGGGAATGGAGCTTGATAATCGATGGCCAGAAGTCGCCCAACGGCAGATTGTTAAAGAGGCCATGTGGTTGTTTAAATATCGTGGCACTGTGGCTGGGTTAAAACGTTTTATCGAAATTTATTTACAGCGAAATATCACTATTATTGAGCATTTTCAGGTCCGTGGGTTAGGCGGTGCCTTTGTGGGCGAAGATGATGCTTTAGCGGCCAACTCAATTCTCGGCGCGGGCTTTCGTATTGGCGGGAAATTAGGTGAAACAGAGGCAACTAGGATCACCACTGAAAAGAGCCCCGTCAGTGGTGAGCAAAATTTGAATAACACAGAAATCCAAGGGAGTAGTAATCAAGCAGCGGTGTCTTATTTAGATGCTATTTCACTCCATGCACATAAATTCAGCGTCATAGTGCCAGTAGTTTTAGATGAACAAAGCCGTGCTGTAGTCGAGCATATTCTAGAGATCCATCGGCCTGCCCATACGGTGTTTGATTTATGCTCAGTGGACTCGGGTATGCGTATTGGCACAGGTTTGTATTTAGGCATGTCTTCGGTGGTTGGCCAAAGCTCGGGCTTTGGTCAATTGCAAATCGGTAAATCCGTTCTGGCTACCACAGATGTATTGGGACAAGCGAAATCTGGAACTATCGTTGGCAATAGTCAAGTGGGTTTTGACTCGAGGGTAGGGTGATGGATATTCAAATTAATCAGGTTTTACGCCGTTACCAGTTAACTGAATCGCAACGTAATTATAAAGCGAGGTTGGATTATCTCACTGAACAGTTATTCCGTGAATACATCGATTTAGCCTTGGCCCGTTATGGGTATGCACAAAAAGATATTGTGTGTATTCAAAACTGGTATTTGCCCATTGAGTTTGACCATAACAAAACCGATGTGGAAATTTTTGAAGATTGGTTAGTCGAGCTGGAAACCTCCTTGCAGACGTTATCTGCAAACGCGGATCCTAAACAATGGTTACATTACCACTCAGAGGTTGATGCCCTTAAATCCGTTGCCATTGACTTGGCAATGCAGCGTTTAGGCAACGTGTGGGCGTGGCAGCAGATGGGAATTGTTGCTAATACTAGTGTCAATTTAGGCGAGGCTAAAGCAGCTTGGCTTGCATATTTAATCAGGCAGCCGTCTTTACTCAAAGGGGTGCTTTTTGGATTGGCGGTGGAAGGGCGACTTAACCTTTTAATCGAACAACGGGTTATTGAATTTGCAGACAGCAGCACCTTGATGGATGGGGTGTTTGAGTTTAGCCCTAACTGGGTAGACATAGTGCAGCATATTAACCGTCACTATGGACCTCATTTCACCGAGTTAGTGGTGACTCTGGGCCGCCACCTAAGGTCTCAACCTGCATCTCTGCACTCGGCATTTTCGGTATTGCCTCAGTGGCTTAAACACTATTTACAGATTAAACCGGGTATCTTTAGCTACGGTGGAGAGCTAAATCAGCACTTAGGTGAAAAAGTAAAACAGATAGCGAAATGGCAGTTAAATGATATTAAATGTTTGGTTTTTTTGCGGTTATTGTGCACGCATTCAGATAATGGTTATGCTCAAATCGTTGTTAATAATCAAGCCCTAAGCAACTATGTTTGTGATTTGCTTGAAGAGCTAATCGCAGCCTTAGAGTTACTTTCAGATTCTGCAATTTCAGCACCTAAACAACAAAATAATCCGCAAACTGCGACACAGCAAAGTGCCCCTCCTAAGGTGAAATTAAATCACAGGGAAACCCTTTCCATTTTGAACCCAGAAAATGAGGCTTTATTGAGCGATTTTGCGGGTTTGCTCTATGTGTTAAATATTCTCAAACAGCCCGAATGGCAACAAAATTTAGCGGTTTTATTAGATAAACCCTATCCAGTTATTGAGCAACTAAACCTACTAGGGGAATACCTATTACCCCAAGGAACACTCGATCCAGCGATGAAAGTTTTCAGTGGGGAGTTATTCGCGGTTGAGCCAGTTCAAAAAAATGGGAGCCTTATCAGTGGCGCAGATCATTCTGCCTACCAAAGGTTTGCCGAGGAAATCAAAGGGGCGTTATTTGTGGGTTTAGGGCAACCGCAGAACAGCAACGAGACTAAGGTATTTGAACACCTATGTCAGCGCAAAGGGCGAATTGAGTACCAGGGCGGCTGGGTGAATATTGTATTTGAAATGGAGGCCATTGATACACAAATTCGCGGGGCAGGATTAGATTTGGATCCTGATTATGTACCATGGTTAGGTTACGTAGTGAAGTTCTATTATGAATGATTCTTTGCATTATTTAAGCGGCGCTGAAGCAGGTTCTATTCCAGAACAGGCTACTTTTGTTGAGCATACTTCAGACCCTTGTGCTCAGCGGTTAAATGAGTGCAGAGGTCCTGTGCTTAAACAGGTGGCACAACTCACCCATCAGTTAATTCAGTTACTAGAGGCTACTTTTAGCAAAGATGATCCTTATATTCAGTCTGGTCTGGATTTTCTGCACAATTATTTGCAGTCCATCGATGATGATTTGTCTGCCCAGCAAGGCATTAACGGAACTAACATCAATGATGTGGCAGAAGATAGACTTAGCTCGCAAGCTAGCCCTTTAGCTCGCCTTGTTTCTACTTTGAAGCTTTCCGCCATTGAAATACAAATGTTAGTGTTAGCTGGAATGGCACAGGAACATGAAGGTTTTGCAAATCTGTTTTGTCATCTGCATCCCCAGCAGCAACCTTATCCAACCCCAGCCTTGTTAGCCAAATTAGCCTGTCATCAACCATCTCAACGACAATCCCTGTGCGCTAGCTTAAATGAGTCGGTTTTATTCAGGCTTGGTTTGTTGGAATTGTCAGAAAAAACGCCGATTTTTACCCGTTCGATAATGCTCGATGCCGTTACTTGGCACGCTTTGAATACGGGGAGATCTCGTGTTTTATTATCATACTCTGTGTCTGTGCAAAGTTGTTTCCACGGTTTATCCATGTGGTTAAAAACTCCCCTTGTGGAAGACGCAACACAGTGTATTGGCCAATCTCATAGCTCATATATCCTGATTCAAAACAGCGATAATTTGCTGAGTTTAAATCGTGCATTAGCACTGCTAAATGAAACTAAGCGTCAATCTGCGGTAGTGCGGCTTAACGAAACCTTTAGCCTGCAAGAATTTAAACAATTAGCGTGTCACTGCCTGTTCAGTGCTGCCATCCCTATATTGGTCTGCGATTTTCAACAAAATGCGCCTCCATTGGATCTCAACTTACTTAATGTTTTTTGTCCCTGTGTGATTATATGCACTAGCAGCACTATCAATATCATCGAATCTGGGCGCATCAAAGTCGATCTTCCGGTACAACGCCTTGACCACAGTGAGCTTTTGCTGATGTGGCGTGCATTACTGCCTGAGTTTCACTCTGATGCTGGACAACTTGCCGCTTGGTTTCCCTTAGATCCCTATCAAGCAATGCAGCGGGTCAACAGTTGGCAAGTGTTACATAAACATAGCCAAAAGACGCACAGCCTGAAGGAGCTGAGTCACGCATTCAAACAGTATTCCGGTGCGGTGTTGCCCCAAGGAATTAAACGGGTTACTCCCAGTGTGGGCTGGTCAGATTTAGTTTTACCAGAGAGTAAATTACAACAGCTTAAAGATGCTATTGGCCGTTTAAAACTGCAATACAAGGTGTTAGATGAATGGCAGTTTCTGCGTAACCGCCGCGGTGCAAAAGGCGTCAGGTTACTTTTCTCAGGTGTGCCGGGCACCGGAAAAACCCTTTCGGCAGAGGTGTTAGCCAATGAGCTTCAGGTTGATTTGCTGATTGTGGATTTAGCCGCTGTCGTCTCTAAATGGGTGGGAGAAACAGAAAAAAACTTAGCAAAAGTATTTAGTTATGCCGAACAATCTCAGTCGGTTTTATTGTTCGACGAAGCAGATGCCATATTTGGTCGACGAACAGAGGTCAATGACTCCCATGACCGTTACGCGAATCTTGAAACCGCGTATTTGTTAACTCGCTTAGAAGCCTATGACGGTATGACAATTTTAGCCACCAATTTTAGAAACAACATCGATGTGGCCTTTATTCGTCGACTCGATTTTATTGTTGATTTTCGTGAACCCAATGTGACCGATAGGGAACACTTATGGCGCTGTCATGTTCCGCAAACCGCGCCTTTGCATACAGATGTGAATTTTACTCAATTGGCCACGTTGTTTCCGTTGGTCGGCGGAGAAATTAGAAATGCTGCCGTTGCCGCTGCTTTTTATGCAGCGCAACAGCAACAAGATATACACCAAGACCACTTCATTATGGCTATTCGAAAAGAGTTTGAAAAAACCGGTAAGGCCTTCAGAGAAGTGAACCCATCATAAGGATTATTGGAGAAATATTGTGAGCGCAGAAGCATTAGTGAATCAAACGTCAGGCACTGCTGGCTTATCTAACCAAATGCTGCCAGTGGATCCATTTCGATCTCTGTATGTGCATTTTGGCATGCTCCTAGGGGTCGACGATTTTCAAACGTTAGATGCCTACCATCGAGGAAAAATGTGGTATCACAACGCTTGGTTACACGGGCAGGGCGTGGTTTGGGGCCTTGATGTGAGTTTGCCGCAAATGGAAAGTGAAGAAACTGAGCAGGTGATTTTTCTCGGTGAAGTGAAAGTCACACCTGGATTAGCCATGGATGCAGTTGGCCGAGAGTTACTGTTAGAGCAAGCGGCTTGTTTAAATCTAGCCGCTTGGTATGAAGCAAATCAAGATGACGTAGTACTGCAACAAGTTATCACCCATGATGAAGAAACTGGTGACGTGATATTCGACGCTCATGTGACTTTGGAGTTTCATAGTTGTTTAGCTCGACAAGTACCTGCACTGAGTGAAAGTTGTGACGCCAGTAGTACATCAACGGCGTATTCTCGCGTGGTTGAAACCGTTAAAGTGTATTTGACGGCTGGCGAATATCAAGAGCCACAGGTGAGCCAATATCATCGTTTAAATTTGTTATTTGGTTTGGTTGAAGCCAGAGAAGATGACGACGGCAAAGTACTAGATAGTGACGCCGACGTATTGCACGCGAAAGCGCAAATACTGGCCGCAGATGACAGCAAAAAAGCGTCACTATGCCATAAATGGTTTACCCAATTCGCGGTGTTAGATGGAATGGATATCACGCCACAAGGCAGCTTAGATAACAGCCAATTTGGCAGTTTTCCACAACAACCGCCTTGCAAGGTACTGTTAGCCAACTTACACGGTATTAGATTACATAAACAGCAACAAAGTTGGCAACTTGTTGATGGCACAGTGGACCCCTTTGTGCGGCCGTACCTTTTGCCTACCTCCACCATTCAATCGTTATTGAGTGGCGGCTGTTATTCACCGCAAGACTTAGAAGCTAACCTTCCTGATGTACCCGAAAATGATGCCGGGGGGCCACGTATTGATGCACAAAGTGTGGCGATGCAAGGCACTGAACTTATCAATATGAAAGTGCTAGGGACACCGTTAATGAAAGCCAGTGTGGACGCCAAAGGAATCAGTGTGACCGCTTTTGATAGTCGAGATGGCTGGGTGAATTGTGTAATCAAAAAGGTAAATTACAACAGCGCAGAGAATCGTCTACAGATTGAGTTGCGAGATGCCCCTGCGGGTGTGTTAGTCAGGTTAATTGTAAAAGGCACAGGGGAAACACCTATTTTAGGTCGCAACCGTATTCCTTTGGCTGGTGGTATGGACAGCCCAGCGGGTTCAGCTTTTCAGGGCAATGATTTTATCTACATGTTTAAAACAAGGAGTGGATCATGAGCAGTCTTAAAACTTCCAATGTGACTACTAAAATATCGAGTAATTCCACTAGTCAAGGTAACACCAGCGGACATACCGTTATTGATAGTGCCAGTTCACTCACTCGCTTAAATTATTTTGATGGTAAGTTTTTACGAGCGCCTGATCTGCAACTTGAGCAAGGGGCATTGTTGAATCAAATTCGATTATCTAACCAAGCCTCTGGTGGTGGAATCGTCAATGGTTTTGATTGCAGTCTAACCTCTGGTCAGACAATAGCAATTAGTGCTGGGCTTGGTTACGACTGGCAAGGTCGAGCCTTGGTTTTAGGGCAAAATATCGAAGTGAAGCTGAGCCAATTATTAGCCGAACAAAACAGTACATTCGTGGCAAAAACATCCTTGGAAATAGAAAAAGCCTCAGAGCTGAAAGACAGTCAATTTAAAACCTGTGAATTACGTACCTCGGACACAGGCTCTAACAATGTACTGGCTAATCAAGAGTTGTATTTGCTTGTTGTATATCATTTGGAAGCCTACTGTGGTGAAGAAGACGTCTACGGTAAATTATGCTCAGAAGCGTGCATCAGCAGTACACAACGAACTCACATCGTTGAAGGATTAAGTATACGTGCAGTGCCAATGACCTTAACTGAGGCGTTGAAAGATTCCAGCCAAGTGACCTTAACCCAAAAACATCTTCGTTCACGGACGGTGAGTGCCTATTTTGAGCAAGAAAAAAATGCAATTTCATCGCTAATAAGCCAACAGGGGTTAAACGCTGCAACCTGGTGTTTAGGAGCAGAAGCACTGACAGGCGAGGGGATCGCCATTGGTATGTTATCTAAAATTGGCGAAACAGTGGTGTTCTTAGATGCGTGGGGGGCGCGTCGCGAACGTATTGTTCCTCCCCCTCAGCAATATTGGGCTGCACGGATGGGACTGCGAAATTGGCAAATTTATTTGGCACAAATTTTACAGTTTCAATGTCAATTGCGAGATTGTTTAGGCAGTTTTGATCCACAAAATCCGCCAGTTACCAATGATCCTTGCGCTGAAGAAAAAACCTTGATCAAAAGTGCAGCAGCCGACATGCAGCAGTTATTGACCTATTACACCAATGTGTCTGCAAAGCTCACTCAGATTGAGAGACTGCCAGGAGCGGGTGAAATGGAAGTGGCCGGTGAAATGCCAGTTGCCAGTGACGTGCAAATAGCGACTGAAATGCAGTTTGCCAGTAGAGAGTCACAAGCCAGTATCATTCCAAAAGCCAGTATTGCCTCTGAGAGAGATGACGTATCTCAATTCAATATGGCTGCCATAGATGTGCAAGGGTTGCAGGCCAGCATCGATAGATTGCAAGCCGTTGGAAGCAGTTCAGTGAGCCAACAATTGTTGATCGATTGCGGCATAGTCGAATTACCCAGTGCAGGGTATTTACCCGTGGTAGCAGATTCTTCCTTATCGATTAATCAACAAGTGCGTCAATTAATGGGTAAAGGCGTTGATTTGCGCTTTTGTGCCGTGCGCGCTGACTTTGTTCATCATGCACTAGAAGAAGCACAACATATGCAACGCATCTGTTTGTTATCCGGTTTGGATAACCCCGAGAATTTACAAGAGGTGGATATATTGGTTCCTGAAGGGCAAATTAACCGCTCTGAACCCGTACAAGTTCAACCTGCTTTTCAAGGGCATATTGATTCATCTGACACTATCCTTGGCATGATGCTGCATTTAGTCGCAGACGCCTTTAAAGACTCATTAGATAAAAATAGCATTCGTGACGAAATGGTTATGCGTTCTGCATCATTGAGTGCAAGTGTGAGGGAGGTTGATTTTTCTACTGGAAGCCTAGACTTTGGTAAAGATATGACCGGCGCAGCTAGAGCCGAAAATCAAGACGGCAAATTGGGATTTTATTTAGCAACTGAAAACTCTGCGTCTACCCAAGTCGACGGTCAAAAAATAAATACAGACATTAATTTATGGGGACAGATGCAATCCGACGAAAATGTCTTCGAACTAAACCCAGGTGCAAGATCACAAGTGTCGGCCCGTTTTATTTTGGAAATGAGTTTAGTGTATTCCGGCAATGATCGGGATATTACCCTTGATACTATTGTTGAGTTGAATATTACTGGGCAGGTGATTATTGAAAATGTGGCTCAGCGCGACCAAACCAGACGGTTAACCGGACGTTTTGTGGGCGACAGTATTTTGCAGTACACCACTACCCTTAACGGCGTCCCTAAAAATCAGGTATCAAGCGCTAGTCTCAACGACGACATTGTTCTTAGTCGAGAAGTGACCGATAAAGGCGCAAATATTGCGATTCATATTCCCAGTCCGTCACTATTTGGAAACTCGGAATTAGTTGAAATGACATATACGCAAACGTGGAATGAGGTTGGCGAATGTGAAGTAGAAGGGCTGCTCAGTACCCTTGTTGAGGGAGAACCTAACCAAGTTAACTTTTTGTCGGCAAGGTTTGTACCGGATGACAAGGTGCTCACCCCAGGTAACCCTTTTTATAACCAGTCTTTAGTGGCACTAAATCAAATAGCAGGTGCTCTTGATAATCCAGGGTTTGTGGAAAGCGCTAGTCATCTTTTATTTCCGCCGCCGGTTAAGTTACCCAATGAATTGTTTGTTAAAGGGCAATACCCTTGGGTTTTATTTCATCGAAGACGAACTAAAGTCTGTGAGGGTGACTCGGTTCCAGAGGTAGTGCAGGAAACTAGACAATATCAAATCTACCTAGTCGAAGTCCCAGAAGATGCCAATACCGAAAAGTTACTCGCGGCAATAGATAGCGCCTTTGAAACAACGGTAAGCCAAGCCTCGTCTGTGGTTGAAGTCAACTTTTCTGCTAGCTCTGCGGTGATCAATAGTGCTCACAAAACACTGCAAGAAGCGTGGAAACCGCTGTTGACTAGTCAATCGCAAACCATAGTTGCCGCTATTGCAAGTACAGGTGATGCAGTTAACGAAGGTAATGCGATTGCTATTTCTCGGGTTAACAGTACTAACGCCGTGCTTGATGACGTGAGCAACTTTGTGACTAATATGCCGATAGTTGTGAAGCAAACATTACCTGCGACTCTGCAAGGCTCGCAGCGTGATGGTGCTATTGTGTATTTTGTAAAACAAGCTCAGCAACAAGTAGAAACTGATTGCCACCAGGTTTATCACGTTGTTACGTCCAATCCCGAAAGTGTTTTAGATAGAATTAACGGTGTTGTTGCTAAGTATCAACCAGGTTCAAATATCACCTTAGATACAGTATTTGATTTTGATAATGCGAGAGCTTTGGGGGTGAACCCTCAGTTTAAAAAAGGTACGGGTGAATTCGCGTCACAACAGCAACAGACTAATTTAAAAGCCGTTTGGCAGGAAGCAGGAAATTACGTTATAACCCATGCAGGAGCTATGCATCCTCAAGAGGATGCTAATAATGCACAGATTACCCGTGAGCAAACCAATAGTATTGTTAATACTTTAGGCATCGCCAGCGACAATCCTGATGACAATATGGACACCTTACTTATACCTCAGGGGATGTTTGGCGAATGTCGAAAAGCCTCAGTTTTAGTCAGTGCTACACAGTGTCATCAAGTGTATCTAGTCACACCTTCGTTCTTTGATATAGAAATCATTCCTGGTCAACAAGTGAATGAAGCACAAAGGGCTGCATTAGATGTCATTCTTATTGATTTTGATAGTGGGCTAGGTGGTAACCAAGTGACATACTATGATCTTAATTCGTTGCAATTTTATTGGGATACCTCGGAGTTTGAGGCAAGTTCTCAACAATTATTTAGTAACAACTGGCAGTCATATTTAAGCTCAAACATCGCTTTGCAGGACCTCATTAGTGATGCCAGCAAAGCTTCATATTTTTCCAGCATTAAACCTAGTGTGGATGAAAATGGAGATATACAACATAAACCGAATGAGGAAAACGCGAAACGGCAAAATGAAGTTATCGCTGAATTGCTTAACATCAGTAATGATTCAAATCACTTTACACAGGCCAGTGAAAGGGACTCATTTCCAAGCAATTGCCCAGTGATCACCTTCGTTTTCCTCACACCGAGCAAGATTATTAATGAAGTGCCGGGAAATTTGGCTGAAGTAGTGCGATTTGATGAAAATAACGAGGTGATCCGTGATGCAGAGTTTGAAAAGGAAATAAAAAGTTTACAGGATGCTTCTACGCAAATTAAAAGTATTGAACTAATCAGCGTGGATGAGTCTGATACATCGGTTAAAACCGCCGATGTTCAAGCTCGGGCGTTGAAAAAAGTGCTGCAAGACGCTGGATTAGCAACACGTATGGCTAAAGTTAATGCGCGAATTCCAACCCCAGTAGAAAAGAATATCAACAAAAAGGTGTTCTTAGGGCTTAACTAGTTACAAATAGGTGAAAGCGATGTTGAAAGCTCAAGCGAGTGTTGTCAATCAGCCTGAAACTCCAGCGAGAAGAGGGGTAAAAAAGCCTGCTGAGGCTTTTCATGCTGCTAATTCGACTAAACATACACCGGCGAAGCAAGATTCTACTGTTCGTGCAGGGGCAACCCCAATTAATCCCTTATGGGGAAGGTTGGTGAACTCTCCTTTACCAAGCAGCTCGATACAGCGCAAATGCGAACAGTGCGAGCTGGAACAAGAAACGTCTTTAGCTTTGCAGCCAAAGTTAACCGTTGGGCCGGCCAATGATGCCTATGAACAAGAAGCAGATACTATTGCCAATCAAGTAATGAGTGGCAATAGTAGTAAGGTTGGTAGCATATCCAGTCTTCGTTCTCCACAAGCCTCGGCGAAGCCAGAAAGTTCAACTTCAAATACAGCTCAGAATGCTAACCAGCAAACTAAGCCGTTAGGTGCTTACATCAATAGCTTAAATGGCAAAGGGACCGGCTTATCTAAAACTGAGAATCAATTTTTTTCATCGCGATTTAATCGTTCTTTTGACGATGTGCGTTTACATACCAATGGTGAAGCTAATCAAGCGGCAAAAGGCATAGGTGCCAAGGCTTTCACACACGCTAATCATATTGTCTTTAATCAAGGTGAGTACCAGAAAAATCAAACAAGTAGCATGGGTTTATTGGCCCATGAATTGACCCATGTAATACAACAAAGTAAAGGGGGAAACAGTGAATACAGCCATTCTGTGCAACGTAAACCCAATGAACAAACCTCGCCGCTAGTTGTATTGAGCAACCCACGCTTTGCCAATGATCCGCAACTCACTAAAATTGCTAATGGCCAGATTGGGGCATTAAGTAGCAAACAAAACGGTACCGATGGTGCAGTATCTAAGGTACAAAGAGCGCTAGATGATATGGGGTTCGATCTACCTTTACATCGCGTAGATGGTTTCTATGGAGATGAAACTCGATTAGCCATCAGCCAATTCCGTTCGAGATATTTAAGTGATGATTTGGATAAGTGCGATAAAGATGCAATTGTTCTTTTAGATCAGATAGCGCCAGCTGTTGATCAGCGTCAAGAGCATGTGTTTGATTACAGCAGATTGTTAGCCGACAACCGCTTAGACGTAACAGTTGCCTTTGGTCACGCAGGTTTTAATACCTCCTTTGTCGATGCTGATAATAAGCGCAAAGATACCGGAGAAGATAGTGGTACGGCCTCTGCTCGTGTATTTCGTGAGTGGCTTACAAAGAGAGGATTTGCTTTGGCTATGTCAGGAATGAATTCCGATGAGTTTTGGGCACTTCGCACGCCCATTAGCTTCCCTAAAAGTGACGGCAGTATAGAAACAAGAGATATTCGTGTTTGGGTACACCTAATTGAACCCGGGGTAGGAGCGGCTAGTGCGTTTGGTGCTGGACTTTCGTCATCGGAAATTACCCTTTATAACGGTCATGCTCGATACGGTAGCGGTCCAGATTTTGATGAAAAAGCATCTCCCTTAGAAAATTTCAGAATTGGAATTGATGCGGCTATGGCTGCTGCAGGAAGAGGCACTCGCTATCAAGCAGCCAAAAAACATGGTGTTAAAATGGATGCCGAACATGATTTAAAAGAGATGGTAGCAAGCGATCAGTTTGATCCTGATAAATATCGTGTTTTGTTTTTCCAGGCGTGTACTTCAATGGCTTATTTAGATGAAGTACGCAGCGAAATCGGAAATACTGAAAATACAGATGTGATTGGTTCTCGAGTACCCACGTATTTTACCACTGATGCCCCTAAGGTTAATCCCCATGAGATTATCGATATGCTTTCCGGTATTCTAGATGGGAAAACCGTAGAAAATATCGTCGATGCCATAGAGAAACGCCAGGAAGTATTTTATTCAAATACCAAAGGAGGCATTCCAGCAAAAGGAATTTATTCTACCTCTGGTATTGGAGATAATGAAATTGTCCCCTAGAACGTAACTCGGCTCTTGGAATTTAGACAAGGGTTGTTGATAATTGGCTCAATGCTAGGTTTTAC
Source organism: Aliiglaciecola sp. (assembly GCF_039982535.1). Lineage (NCBI taxonomy): Bacteria > Pseudomonadati > Pseudomonadota > Gammaproteobacteria > Alteromonadales > Alteromonadaceae > Aliiglaciecola > Aliiglaciecola sp. Next base: position 10,903 of record NZ_JBDWYG010000015.1, on the reverse strand, counting down.
TATCACGACAGGTTTCGTCTGAAAATTCAAACTCAATGGTGGTATGAGCAAGATTGAGCGGGGCCAATTGTGTATTTAGGTCTGCTTTTATTTCTTTCATCAATGGAATAGCAATTTGTTCATTTAACACCAAATGAGCGGTCATTACATGTTGCTCGCCATCCAATGACCAAATGTGTAGATGGTGAACATCGTCCACGCTATCAGGAGATAGCAGAATGTCTTTTACTTGCTCCCGAGCTTCGTTGTCTGGTGTCCCTTGTAAAAAAAGCCTTAAGGTGATTTTTAAGTTTTTCACAACATTGAAAAGAATAAATAGGGTAAATGCGATGGATAATATGGGATCCAATATGGGCCAAGGTTTAAACATGAGTACAACAGATACAATCAACACAGCTACCCAACCCAGCACATCCTCTATTAAATGCCAATTCAATACCCGTTCATTTAACGTGTCGCCGTCACTCAATTTATAGGCGGCATAACCGTTGACTAAAATACCAAATATAGCCAAGGCAAACATGCCTTGTGTTTGTGGCATTTCAGGGCTACTTAGTCTAGGGATCGCTTCAAACATAATCCAAACTGAGCCGACAATGAGTATTAAACTGTTGATAAGGGCACCTAATAAAGAAAAACGTTTGAAGCCATAACTGAATGCTTGATTGGCATCTTTTTCGCCTAGTTTATTTAACCACCAAGCGGTTCCAATCGCTAAGCTATCACCTAAATCGTGCACCGCATCTGCCATTATCGCGGTGCTGTTAGTTAACCAGCCTCCAATAAACTCAATGATAGTAAAAGTGACATTTAAAAAGAATGCCCAGCCAATTCTATTGGACGCCGAGTGCTGATGGGCATGAGCATGAGAGTGCGAATGACCGTGGTGATGAGTGTGTTTACCCATGACGAGTTAATACTTCCTATTGTTTTATTTGTTGCTTAATTTTTTGCTCTATTACATCAATTATTTTTTTATTGTGTGCAGAAATCGGCATGGGTTTGAATGGGCTGACATTGGTACCTCCGGTATTTCCTGTTGGTATCCACCCGATCCATGTTTTAGTTAAAGCTCCTACTAGCCGAAAAATTTGACCGCTCATTTCTTTCATATTCCATTGAATATAACCATGTTTTAGCATTAAGTAATGAACTAGACAATGTAAGTAGGTAGATTTTTGAGCAATTACATGGGCGTCTTCCAAATATTGGAATGCTTTTTGTAGATCACCATCCTTTATGGCCTGTTGCGCTAACGCAATTTTGTTTTCAACAAAGGGTTTTGCATATTCAGTGTAGTACATTGCAAGTGACTTCCATATTGATGACTGATGGATACAAGTGTAAAGTCTATATCTACTATAGAGTCAAGTTTTCGATGGTGGAAATGAAAATAGGTTTGCTGGCTAACAAATCGGACTGTTCTGTACAAACTATCCGCTTTTATGAAAAACAAGGTTTGCTTAAACAACCTATGCGCAGCGCAAGCAATTATCGGGAGTATGACGATGGTGCTTTAAAACAGCTAACCTTTATTCGTCAATGTCGTTCGCTAGGTATCTCCATAAATGAAATTAAACAATTGATCGTTTTACGAGAACAACCAGATAAAAGCTGTGAATCAGTTAATCAGATGGTTAAACAGCATATTAAAGAAGTCTCTAAACGTCTTGATGAGTTAACTCATTTGCAAACTGTTTTAACCGATATCGCTGCTTCTTGTTCTGCTGGACATTCTATTGGTGAATGCGGTGTATTAAAAAAACTTGATATATAAATGGGTAGAAATCATATACCATTTTCAAATATGAACCTTTGCTTACGAATTGGGAAACTGAATGAAAAAGATAGAAGCGATTATTAAACCGTTTAAAATTGATGAAGTGAGAGCCGCGTTAACAGATGTCGGTGTCACTGGCCTGACGGTTACAGAGGTTAAGGGGTATGGCAGACAAAAAGGTCATAAAGAGACCTACCGCGGTGCAGAATACAATGTCGATTTTTTACCTAAAGTGAAAATAGAATTGGTAGTAACTGATTCAGAAGTAGAACGCTGCATCGAAGCCATAATGGAAGTTGCTGCAACGGGTAAAATTGGTGATGGTAAGATTTTTGTAACCTCAGTAGCACAAGCCATTCGTATTCGCACTGGCGAAGAGAATGATGAGGCCCTGTAAACCGTATTAAGGCGTTTGGGTGAGTATTCAGTTAACTGAAAAGTCTTGATCACAAAATAGCTCTCAAATGTGGTTATTTTTAAACAAAACGGCAACCAAAATGGTTGCCGTTTTGTTAGTTTATAAGGCGTTATTAAGAGATTAACCCCCCGGCGTTTATACTTAGTTATATGCGCCGCTAGAGTAGATGAGCTCATAACTGTGGCTGTATATTTCTAGGATATTACCAAAAGGGTCTTCCATGTAGATCATGCGGTAGGGTTTTTCTCCAGGGTAATAATAACGAGGCTCTGGCATGCGTTTTTTGCCGCCGGCTGCAACAATTTGTTCTGCCAATCCCTCTACATCTGGATCTTGAACACAAAAGTGAAAAACACCCGTTTTCCAGTATTCAAAATTGTTATCTGGGTTTTGTTGTCCATTAAATTGAAAAATCTCTACTCCCACGCGATCACCCGTCGATAAATGGGCAATTTTGAAGCTCTGCCAGCCTTTACCAAATACATCAGTACACATTTCACCGATAGGGCTTGTGTCTTCTAGTATTTCAGTTGGTTCCATAATCAAATACCAACCTAAAGTTTTGGTATAAAATTCAACAGCTTTTTCAAGATCTGGTACAGAAATTCCAATGTGAGAGAATGAACGAGGATATTGTTTGTTAGGTATCATTTTGATGACTCCATTTTATGACTTGGTCGTCAGGTTTAATATGGAATCTATAGTACAAAGGAAGTTTGATTGTGTTAAATTATCAAATATTATTATTTTGATAACAATAATTTATTATGTTAAATCCTGTTTGGTTAAATACGTTTAAAACCTTAATTGAAAATCGGCACTTTACGCGTACTGCCGAGATCTTACATATGACTCAACCAGGCGTGAGTCAACACATTCAAAAATTAGAAGATGCTTGCGGCTACGATTTAATTAGAAGGCAAAAAAAATCCTTCGATGTAACGCTTCAAGGGGAATTGTTATACAACTATATTTTAACCACACAACAACAAGAATCAGCGTTTTTCGAAACCTTAGGTGCAAACGATAAAACTTCAGGTAAATGCGCGCTATCTTGCTCTGGTTCCTTAGCGACCTTACTTTATTCAGGCTTTATTGAGCTGCAAACTAAATATGAAAATTTAGTAATACACTTAGAAGCGGCACCGAATAATCGGATTTTAGAGCAAATTAGCAATGGCCAAACAGATTTAGGGATTGTTACCCAAAAACCAGACCCGTTACTTTTTTCAAGTGAAATCATAGGTCGCGAAGAGTTGGTGCTGGTTTTTCCGTCGTCTAAATCACTAAACTTAGACAACCTCGCTGCTGAGATTATGCAACTTGGGTTAATTCGCCATCCAGATATTGAGCATTATTTACGTTTGTATCTTGCCCACTGTGAAGAAACGGTTTTGACCAACTTAGATGTACGCAAGATAAAAACCAAAGGTTACGTGAACCAGATACACCAAATTTTGTTGCCGGTTTCCCAGGGTTTGGGCTTTACTGTTTTGCCCCGCAGCACAGTAAATAACTTTGAATTAGCCAAGCAATTGAAAATACTCGACATTGATAGTGTTGTGGCGGAAACCTTATATCTTGTCAAAAAGCGCAACCGCCATATGCCCGCACGGTTTGAGATGATTAAAGCTCACATTAAAAAAGCACTTAATTGATTGTCAGAAGGTTAGGGCTATTTTATCTATTTTGGGTGATTCAAGTGGCCACAATTAAAGCGGCTGCTTAAATAAAGTTTTAACATCGGCTTGTATAAAAAATTCACATTTCTCCTCCTCATTTTGACTAGGATCAATACCAGAACCTTGGAAAGTGCTTTAATCACAATTAGGTATTAATATGTAAGAAGATAAAAGGCATGGCTTTCGAATTAATCAAAAAGGCTTTAGGCTCGTAAGTCAGAAAATGATTGATAAACTCATACGGGATAAAAAGCAGCAAATTTTTATCGGCAAGATGTAAAAGGTTACCCTGAGGCCACGAAAATAATCAAAAATCATCGTGGATTTGATACAGTAAAAGTCATATATCAATATTTTAACTAATCAAATAAGGCTATTCGTTCGCCAATTTAACCAAAGGTGAAAAGCCTTAAAAGGAGAAATAATGCTTAAAACGATTCCAACGTTGTTGCAAGAAGCGCGACAAAATGTTCGAACTATAAGTGCTGAAGAAGCGAATGCTGAAAAACAACAAAATAACGGCATCATTATCGATGTAAGAGAGCCTGCAGAGTTTGAAGCGGGTTCCGCTAGCGGCGCAATAAATGTCCCTAGAGGGCTTTTAGAAGTCAAAATGTTAGAGCTTGAAAAAGATCCCAAGCGTCCAATTTATTTGCATTGCGCGTCCTCACTGCGCGCAGCCCTCGGTGCAGAGCAACTGGCCAGAGTCGGTTATGAAAACGTCAGCGTAATTACTTGTTCCATGGATGAAATTAAAAAACAGTGTTGCTAAGTAGCGTATTCCCCTAATCCCGACAATGCATGAGTAACAATGAGTTAATTCATTATTGAAATATAGAGCCAAACACCATGGCTCTTTTATGCAAAAAGACCATTCGTTGGTAGAAGAATGACCTACCTAAAGTATCTGCAGTCACATTTTTATACCATTAAGTATCTCCAATCTTATAGGTGTGTAATTACCGAGAATTCTCAGTAACACACATTATAAAATTGTCTAAAGTTCTCTGTAGCCTCTATCTTGTATGGTTTCTGGTTCAGTTTTGGGGGTGTAATTACTGTGAAGTCTCAGTAAATCCAGAAAATGAAAGCCAACCACATCTAACATATTGAAAAATATAGGATTGCAAAATTCTTAAGGTTGGGATTACGGAGAATTCTCAGTAACACGCCAAATTTCTGATGGTAAAACACATAATATTTAAAGTAAGCTACTGATATAAGTAAAAGAATTGTGGAGGCCAATAGTGAAACTTGATGCGTGTTACTGTGAGGTCTACATAATAAGATGTTAGGTGTTTCCCAGGTATTTGCACATGGAGTGTTAAAATGGAAAATAAAGATAAACTATTTGGAAGGTATAACGAGCTAGTTTTAATAGTGATTGGCTTCATTCTAACTGGCGTTATAGGAAATCTAATTACTCAAGCGCTTCAATATAGAGATTGGGAGTTCAAAAAAACATCTGATATTAGAGAAAGAGAGTTAAATGTTGCTAGCTCAACTTTCGAAGAAATTAGTAAATTAATGGATCGAAGGCTTTATCTTAGCCGTCAATTACTTTGGGCGCTAGAAGCTAATAGTGAAAATATTGATGATAAACTCAAAGATTATAGAGAAGTATTATATGAGTGGAATTTCTCCTTAAACAGAAACTTTGCTCTGATTGAAAGATACTTTGGCAATGAGTACAGAAGCTTATTTGATTCTAAAATTCACGGTAAGTTAATGCTTCTAAATACACAATTGAGTGAGTATAGAAAAGGTAATATTAGTCAATTGGAGACTGCCTCTAAAATTGCAGACTCGGTCAATGTTGAAATTTTCCATTTCAATATACAAATGTTAGAGAAAATTCAAAATCAAACAGTTGGTGTAAACAACACCTAACAAACTGTTTAAAGTGGACAAAATTCATTTGGCTGGTTTCGCTCCGCTTCACATTTTAGCCAACTAAATTTTGCCCATTAACAGGGCGTTAGCAGCAGAAGTTACCCAAAAGAAGTAGACATCTCTTATAGTTAGATTAGAGGTGATTTATGGAACGTAAAAAGAAAGCTCAACCTTACACCGAGGCCTTTCGTAAAGAAGCGGTTAGACGTGCAGATCTCCCTGGAAATTCAAATAAGTCAGTTGCTGCCGAGTTAGGCATTAGTGCGCAACAAATCTATAATTGGCGTCGGCAATTTAGTCGTTTAACGGATAAACAATTTAGCCGTGTAAGTGGTGTTCAATTTAAGAAAGACGACTCAGAAGAAGTAAAGAAACTCAAACGAGAATTGGCAGACGTAAAAGAAGAAAACGAGTTTCTAAAAAAGGTTTCAGCGTACTTTGCGAAAAACCAAGAGTAAAGTACGCCTTTATCAAACAGTTTGTTGGGTGCTATCGGATCACCATCATGTGTAAAGCATTGAAGGTATCGCGTTCGGGTTACTATCGAGCGCTTCACCGTATTCCCAGTGATAAGCAACGAAGACATCAAGCGCTGCTGCTGAAAGTAGCTGAGCTATTTGCACATTATAAGAAGCGATATGGAGCGCCAAGGCTCACACGTAGCTTACAAAAAGAAAATATAGGTTGTTGTATTAACACTGTAGCCCGAGTCATGAATGAGCTTAGTTTACGGGCAAGAAATGGTAAAGCTTTTCGCTATTCACGCTTTAGTTATGCCAACATTGGCGTCAGTGATAATGTATTGAATCGTAAATTTAAAGCAGATAAGCCCAATCAAAAGTGGGTTACGGACATAACCTATATCCGAATACAAGGGAAGTGGAGTTACTTAGCCACAGTGATGGATTTATACTCTCGTGCAATAGTCGGCTGGTCGATAGATGAAGGAATGTCAGAAAAGCTCGTCACTGACGCATTGAATATGGCAATCGGTGTACGCAACCCAAAGCCTGGGTTAATCATACACTCGGATAGAGGTGTGCAGTATCGAGCCGTAAAATATCAAGGACTAATTGATTCGATAGGCGCAACATCAAGTATGAGTCGAAGGAGCAATTGTTGGGATAATGCGGTAATGGAATCGTTTTTTAGTAGACTTAAAGTTGAGTTAATTTATGGAGAAAAATATCACTCGATAGAGCATCTGAAATCCAGTATCTTTGAGTACATAGAAATATTTTATAATCGCATACGACAACATTCGACATTAGACTATGTCAGTCCAATGGAGTTTGAAGCGCGTCATGCATAATTAGGATGTCCACTTTTAGTGGGTAACACCACAGCCTATGAAGTTAAATATCATTTCACAACATATTGTTGGAACAACAGCCTATTTTATTCTATGTATATTTGGTTCGTTTTTGTTTATCAGTCTTTTAGGGGCCAATGATAGTTTTGTTGTTACTTTAGGCAAAACCCTGTTGTTGGCTTTAGGATATTTAGCATCTGTGGCAGGCCCATTTACATCTTATGTCAAAGGCTTACAAGCAGTAGATGGATCTAAATGGCAAATGTCTTTTGCAATTGTGTATATACTTTACGCTATTATTTTTACAGCAATTGTTAGTGTTGCCGCCTTTTTTATGTTCGGCAGCTAACAAACGTATGTTGCTGACCCAAACTCGCGGCCATTGTTCGTGCCTCACAAAGTGTAGGCCACAAGCTTGTGCAGCAAATTCGGATGTTATGTCCTTAGCAAATTAAATCAACATCGGAGGTTGTAGTACTGTGCTAGTTTTTCTTCATATTTTTGCAGGCAGCATAGCTCTGTTCGCTGGAACCATAAGTTTCTTGGCCAAAAAGGGGGCAAACACGCACAGAAAAGCTGGCAAAGTTTTTGTTATCTCAATGGTGCTTATGACTCTATCTGGTGCTTTGTTGGCATTCATTAATGATGAAATGCTAAACATGGTTGCAGGTCTAGTAACATTCTATTTAGTTTGCACAGCTTTCGTTGCTGCCCGCATAACGACTTTTAAGCCAAACCTGACTAATCTTTCATTTGCATTTTTTGGCCTCTTGGTTGGTGTATATGCCGTTCTAACGGGATTTCATGCATTAAGCCAAGGTATTGCGAAGATTGATGGTAATCCAACTCAGGTCATTATAGTTTTTGGCACCATTTCATTATTGGCTGCTCTTGCGGATACATACCTCCTCAAAAAACAAAAACTAAATAACAAAGCAAGGCTAGTGCGTCACAGTTGGCGCATTGGCGTTGCTATGTTTATCGCAGCAGCTTCCTTTTTCCTTGGTCAATCTCAGGTATTCCCAGAAGCAATCAGGAATTCTTTTCTCCTTGTAACTCCTGTTTTGCTTGTTTTACTATCAACGACTTATTGGGTAGTACGTGTTCGTGTGTGGGGTTTAAAAAGACGGACATAACAAAAAAATTAAGTCACTCACTCCGTTCGCTGGGACGCATACATGCGGGGCGGCTTCGCCATTATGCCCCACATGTCTGCGCCCCTTATTTAAAAGTTAGCTGCCAAAGGATATAAAGATGGAATTTTTAAGCCCTTTTTTACTATTAATTTTGGTTTTGATAGTTGCCGCCTTAGTCGTTCAAAATATTGCCTTTAAAAAAGGTAAATTTGTAGAAGTTGAATACTCATCAAATCAAAGGTTGTCAATTGCAATCTCTGTCGCAGCTCCATTGATTTTTTGGGCTGTGTTCACTACCCAGTATTTTCTCATAGCTTTTGGCATTGCTATAGGAGCGGCTTGCTACCAACGAAAAAAATGGTACAAATTCAAGTAATGTCAGCTAACAAAAAATTAAGTCACTCACTCCGTTCGCTGGGACGCATACACGCAGGGCGGCTTCGCCATTATTCCCTACGTGCCTGCGCCCGTTATTGAAAAGTTATGTTTTGCGAGAGTAGCCATTGAATTTAGGAAGTTGGGATAGCGCTATAATTAGAAGTTTATTTATCTCAAGTATCTTTTTGCCTCTAGTTGTCATTTTTAATTCAGGCGAACTGCAATTTTCAGATACTTTGGGATTGTTTGTTTCTTTTCTACTTTATATCGGCGTTTTTCTCCTAATTTCAATTTTGGGTTGGTTGCTTATTGGTTTTCCTATTCATTGGGTAATCTGTAAATTTACCAACAAAAGCTATTTATTTTATGCCTTATTTCCTAGTGTTTTTATCTGTGCAAGCTTCTACTTTAATGGGCAGTGGATTTTAGGTGTTATCGCTTTAATACAGGCTTTACTATTTCGCCGTTTTGTTTTTAAAATCAAAACATAACAAAAACATCAACTGGAAAACTACTCGCTGTAAAGCGCTCGTATTTTCCAGTTATATTAAGCGTTATATACACAAGGAGTAGAAGCATTGTTCAATAAATTAGTTCCAGTTTCGCTAATAATTTTGTTATCAGCTTGTGGTGCAACTCAACCACCACCGTATCAAAAAGATAGAAAACCCGAAGATAGGGATCAATATAGTGGTACAGAGGGTATGACTCAGTATCAAAAAGATCAAAGTTACCTTGCTAGCAAAGAGCTATCTGATAAATGTACAAAAGCTAAAATTGAATTAGCAATTGCAAAAGCAGATAAAAACTCTAGTGAAATTAAAAAGCAAAATGCATTAATAAGCAGTACGTGCATATAACAAAAAATAAGCTCGCCCGCTGCGCGGGCTGGGACGCAAACACGCGGGGCGCCTTCGCCATTGTGCCCCACGTACCTGCACCACTTATTTAAAAGTTATATGCCAGTGATGGCGAAGTCTATCGCATCTATCAACAACGCTCTTGACGCTTCTAATGTACCAACCGGGTTTTTAAGTACATCTTCGGGTATAGAGGTAAGCTGCTGGGTCATAAATAAGTAAGTGCTGCTATCAAACTCTATTTCAGGCGTTAATTTTTTCATTAACATGCTGGGTTTAGCGTTCACATTTGTCAATGGTACAACTAAGTGAGTGGCCAATTGTTCAATTACCGAATTTTGGATGTCGACTAGATAAGGATAAGCCTCTCTCGTTTTCTTACTTGGATTTTTGTATACATCAAATTGCGGCATTAAAAATCTCTGTACTCATCGCTTAAACTACCGTTCTCGGCTACAAATTCATTGTAGGCCTCTACCGCAGCCTTGTTTTCTCGTTTCCATTTTTCAGCTTCTACAAATTTAAGTTTATTGCTTAATGCTTGCTCTAGGGTTGCAGACAAGTTAACTTTTAAGCTTCTGGCCTTTTCTAACAAATCACTGTTGAGGCTTAAATTTGTTGCCTTTTTAGGTGCGTTTAAATCGTAAAGGTCTGCCATTGCTATGCTCCAACTTAATTTTTAATCAGTATACGCATAGCAATGCGCATTTAAAAGCATGGTGGGCATTTATCAAACAAATTATGTTCATTCGCTGCGCTCATTGGGACGCATACTCGCTGGCTTGGCTCATTCTTCGCAAGTATAGCCAGGAAGCCTGCGCCTCATATGTGAAGCGTTATAGCTACCAAGATTTTGGAGTTAAATTGAAGGTTTTGCTCATATTTCTAATTTTTATTTCTACTGTGACCAATGCAGAGGAAGTCAAAAAAATCGAGGGTGAAAAGATAGGTTACTCTTGTTTTAAAGAACCATCTTGGCCTAATGATAAGAATAAAAGTTACTTATGTGTTTTTGAGTTAAACACGGTTAGTCCATTTTACGATGATGATAAGCGCAATAAAATAGTAAAAAATTTTACTGATTCTTTAAAAAAAGAATGCAAGGTGTCCGAAGGAATCGAAATGGTAGAGGCAAATACAGTTGCGGATCATGGGATGTTTCTTATGGCTTATCATGTAAGGTGCAAGTAGCTCTAACAAGCGCATAAAGTCAGAAGGCTCAATTTGTCAGATTTTATGCAAAGATAAACGACGCAAAAAAGCATCCAATTAATTGACCCGCTTCTAATGCGGGCGTTAGAAGTAGAAGTTACCCAAAAGAAGTAGACATCTCTTATAGTTAGATTAGAGGTGATTTATGGAACGTAAAAAGAAAGCTCAACCTTACACCGAGGCCTTTCGTAAAGAAGCGGTTAGACGTGCAGATCTCCCTGGAAATTCAAAT
>NZ_JBDWYG010000014.1:0-1066 GCF_039982535.1 Aliiglaciecola sp. | reverse complement strand
GCCTGTTGTAGCCCTTATGATAAACCGCTTTGGTGCAAAGAAAGTAGTCTTGGTCACTGGACTAGTCGTCGCATTAAGCCTCTTCCCTATTACTTTAATGAATAACTGGATAAGTCTCGGTTTGCTACTGATGGTGGTTGGGGCCGCTTCAACATCCTACAACATAGCTGTTAATACTCTGGGGTCAAAAGTTGAGACTGATACCGGTAAATCACATATGTCAAAGATCCATTCCTGGTTTGGGATTGGTAACTTATCTGGAGCTTTGATCGGAACTATATTGGTTAAACTAGGAGTATCTGCATTTATTCATTTTCTGTTTATGTCGGTATTCATACTTTCAATTCTGGCTTTTATCTATAGATTTCTACCCCAAGATGCTCCTCATCCTGATACCGTCCGACCAAAATTCGAGTGGCCACATGGTGGACTTATAGCATTAGGCGCAATATGTTTTCTGGCCGCTACTTTAGAGAGCTCTGTAAACAATTGGATCGGACTCTTTTTTACCGATTATATACAAGTTGAAGAGGGATATGGTCCTGTGGGTTATACCCTTTTTGCAGGAGCTTTGTTAGGGATGCGAATTATAGGGGATAAACTAAAGGACAAATATGGGGCAAAAAAGCTTGTGGTAGCGGGCTCTATTGCAGCAGCATCTGGGATTCTTCTCGCTGTATTGTCACCAAATTTCTATACGGCTGGATTTGGGATCTTTATTGCCGGAGCCGGAGTTGCTTTAACCTTTCCGATGGTATTTAGCGCTGCTGGGCGTGAGGGTGCCATTGCACTCACTTCAGTTGCCACATTCGGTGCCATCGGTGGGATGATCTCTCAACCAGTCATTGGATTGATTATAGAACACTTTGGCTTATTCGGAGGTTTTCTCTTTTTAGCTAGCTGCTCTGTTGTAATAGCCGGACTAGCTTTCAAAGCAAGATTGTTCAAGAGCTGAAAAGTAAACATACTTTTCTATGTTTATGAATTTTGAATGGCATAGCTAAATTATATCACTCCTTTGCCTTAATGCAAGTTACAAACTTGCTGGTCTTTTAATTTTAAGTCA
>NZ_JBDWYG010000013.1:0-1337 GCF_039982535.1 Aliiglaciecola sp. | reverse complement strand
ACGGAAGTGGAGCTCGGTCAAAATTATCCGAACCCATTTAACCCAAGCACTACCATTGGTTATGGAGTTCCAAACACCGGTAAAGTAACACTGGAAGTATTTGATATTCTGGGAAGAAAAGTAGCCACGTTGTTGAATGGCGAAAACAAAACAGCCGGACGTTATACGCTAAACTTTAATGCTTCTAACCTTGCTTCAGGGATGTACATTTATCGCCTCCGAGCGGGGAATGTAGTCATGATCAAGAAATTCACTTTAATCAAGTAATCAGCTTTAAGCGTTTAGCTATTAGCTTTTGAGGTAAGTCCCAAAAGCTAATAGCTGACAGCTAAGAGCTAAAAGCCCAACACCATGAAAACAACGCTTATAATCTTTGCTTCACTTATTATTGTGCTGATTGCCACAGCACTTGTTCTTGCTCAACCCGGACTTCCCGGCGACCCCGCGCAAGCTCCAATTGATGGAGGACTTGGGTTACTTGCAGCTGCAGGTGGGGCATATGCATACAAAAAGCTGAAAAAGCAAAGAACTGAATAGAGCAGATTTTCGGATACAATCCAGTGTTTATCATCCTGAAGCCTCCTGATTAAGGCAGATAATACAGAAACTTGACACGATTGTTCAGGTTTTTGAGACGTTTGTTCATCTTTGATGGATTATTATTCCTTTGAAAAATTCAAATACAACAATTCATAAAGGATAATACAATGAACAGAACTTTAAGTAGGATAATAAAACTTGCACTATGGGTTTTTGTGTTGTTAGTATCAACTCAATACACATCTGCTCAATTGGTTTTTAAGATTACTGCGGAATCATCCTCTTCAACAACTATAACCATATCGGGGTCGGGAACTGTAACTACAAACTCAAATGGATTTTCATGGAATAACAGCAATGGTTTCAATCAGATATTCGGAAATTCTTCATTTAATTATGTTAATTCCAATTTGAATTTTAAAACATTCAGCCTGACTGGTGATCTTCAGCTTTCTGATGGTGTTACACCTATTTCATTTAGTGGAGTTGTGCTAGATGACGATACAGGTATCGACTACGATGATTTTGCTCTTAATGTATCTACACAAACTTCTATGTCTTCTAATACCAGCTATACACTGTCGGGTAGTTCCACTTTTGATATAGCCGGTACGGCTACGTTTGGCGACCTTACTGAAGGTACCTACGCAGGGACATTTGATGGATTGCAGGCAGGTTTTAACAATTTCAGTACGTCTGATATAACTATTATTGTTCAACAAAGTACGTTGCCAAATGCTTCGAGTGTAACTTTCTCGGGCGATATGGAGGTGGGTGAAACATTAACAGGTTCTTAT
>NZ_JBDWYG010000012.1:0-1137 GCF_039982535.1 Aliiglaciecola sp. | reverse complement strand
CAGCCATTCAAGGAGTTTCAGGTGGAGATAATACAGGGGAAACTTCGAATTTTCAGACCTATGACAATACTGGATCTTACGAGACCCCTGATTCTGTTTCTACAAATTTGCTCAACGGTTATGGATTCATCACGTACTTCTATAATAATACGGATGCTGGCAGCGAAACACTTCCAATAACCTTGGATGCTTCCGGTCTAGAACCATCTTCTGATGTGAGTGTAGATTTAAATATTTCTAATTCAGTAAGTAGCAGTTATTTTACTATGATAGGTAACCCATATGCCACTAATTTTAACTTAAATTCTATTACAGTAACTGGTGGCACTATACAAAATAATGTTGCTTTCTGGGATAATGGTGCAAGTTCTTATTCTGCTGAGGATCGTACCACTCCGTACATTGTTGAGCCTTGGCAAGGACTTTGGGTAGAATCTGCTGACGCTGCTACTTCTATTTCAATGCCTACTTCGGGTAAAACAACATCGTCAGCAACAGGTACTTTCTTTTCGAAAGAAAACCCGAATAGTGGTGATATAAACTTTACGCTATCCTCAGAAAATACTTTTGATAAAGCAATAAGATTGAGTGCACGACCTGATGCAATAATTGGGTACGATGTTGCAGATGCATCAAAATTCACACCGCTACTAAATTCTTTTGCTACGATGGCTTTTGTAGGTAAGATTGATAATGAAGATAAACTACAGTCTGTATTCTCTGTACCTTCAAATCTAGAAGATAAAGTTACTATTCCGTTAAGAGTTAATGCGAATGGAGTTTCAGGTGAGTTTGCGTTCGCATGGGAAAACTTAGATAGTATCTCAGATGATTGGGAAATCACACTTACAGATCACGAAACCGGTACAAACGTTTCGTTAAGAGAAGTTGACTCTTACACATTTATGATTGAAGCCGCAAAAGAAAAATCAGTGCGTACAGTATTAGACGTTGCCACTGTAATGGAGAGTGATGATACCTCAATCAACCGTTTCAGCATAACGATTGCCCCAAACACCAGCGTAAGCAATGAGCCGGATACCAAGCCAACAGCCTTTGCTTTGAATCAGAACTACCCAAATCCGTTTAACCCAAGCACAACGATTTCTTATTCGGTAGGACAAACCGGACCGGTAA
>NZ_JBDWYG010000011.1:0-72802 GCF_039982535.1 Aliiglaciecola sp. | reverse complement strand
GGCGAGCGTGTAAATCAATTCCACAATAGTATGGATGTGTATTAGTATAAAAGTTCATTGAGCTTCTCCGTTTGGTTTTGTCACCTATCAGAGTAGTTGAAAAGTTACGCTGATTGGGGAGGCTCAATGAGTATCAAGCTGTTTAACAAGGACAAAATACAGTTGGCTTTTGCTCCTTCGTCGCTCAATTTTAGCCAACTGTATTTTGCCCATTAACAGGGCGTTAGGCATACGGAATATGAATCGAGTTAAGTTTTACATTATTGCACTCTTTATTCTTTCAACTGTTGGATGTAAGTCAACTCCTGAGAAAGAAGATGAAGGCCTTGCTCTACGAAAATCAACACCAATCCAACTGTTCATGGGAACTTGTGTTGTTGGTCGCCAGAGTCTATTGGCTCTTGAAGAATCAGCCAAAAGAAAAGGTTTCTTAATTGCACCTGAGCAAATTGCTCAAAATTACCTAAAAGGCAATACAGGTAAAGCTTGGTACTTAAATAATGACGAGGGTAGTTTCGGGCTTGCATTATTGAAAAATAAACTTTGTTCTGTGTATATCCACCAAGGTGACCCAAATACAATTCAAGCTAGTATGGAGGCTTGGTTACCACCTGCTGGTAGTGGTTTCACTTATAAAAAAGAATTTATTTCACAGTCAGGTAGCTTAACAACAACGTCTTATACTTTATTTCAAAGTGGTAACTTTTTAGAGCAATGGGTATTAACAATAAATAGTGCCAAGCCCTCTAACCTAGTAGCAATAATGTCTTACCAAGGTGCTTAGTATGCCTAACAAACGCTTCAACCAAGGACGCAAAACAGCAGGCTTGCACTCCTTCGTCGCTAATTTTAGCCTGCTATTTTGCGCCAGTTAAGCGAGGCGTTAGTGTTCAAATGGAGTTGAGATGCCATCAATTAGTGATGTTGAAAAAATAAGTAAATTAAGCGCGGTACTTGTTATTCCTATGCTAGCTGCCGCTATTTATCAGCAATTTGGATTATGGGTTTTAAGTTTCGATGATTTTTTAAATTCCTTTGTGAATTCGCCGAATGATTATCTGTCTATTTTAGCTAAATCAATTGCTTTTTTTATGTGTGTTGGTATTACTGCATTAGCGTACATTTCTTTGAATATTTGGCTTAATCAATATAAAGCTTTTATGTACTTCTTAGGTTTAAGCTTATTATCATTTGGTTTGTTAGGTATTGGTGCCGGGATCAACGCTGTAGCTTCACTGCTTAGCACTCAAGAACTTAATTCAACATTACTCTTTTGGCATTTATCTGCTTTGTGTTGGGGATTTGAGATCTTTAATACCGGAGATAATGAACACTAACAAGTTGCTTAAACGGACAAAAAACAGTTGGCTTTTGCTCGTTCCTCGCTATTTTAGCCAACAATTTTATTGCCGCTTAGCAAAGCGTTGGTATGACTCCCCATGTCAATTAAAACGTAACGATCTTGCCTAAACCCTTATAAGCCTATATTTGTTGCTCAAATAAATTGAGTTAACGCATCGAGTGAAGCAAGTAAATTCGTCGGTTGTCATGCTGGTATTCGTGGATTATTCATCTTTAGATGAACAGCGCCTACCTTACTTATTCCGTCGTGACACCTGTCTTCAGTCTATGTTCGTGGTTCAATAATGGGTTAGCATTATTGCCATCCTAACGCCCTCGGTGATTGTGCCACAGCCGATGCTTGACCCAATGCATTAACTCAAACTCTATTCTCATGCAGGTACCCTAGATAAGCGTAATTTTGGATTAACCTGCGGTAATACGACTTCCCGTGAGATAGCCCAGATATAGGCAATCATTTCTCTGGCGATAGCAGTAACTACTACATTGTAGTGTTTACCTTTGTGCATCAGCCGTTGATATCGACGACACAATCTCAGTTGTGCTTGCCAAGCAATATCGGTGATAGGCTTGGGTAACCCCTCTTGTCGCTTTTGTAATTCTGTAGAAACGTTAGCTGTGTATCTATAGCTGTGAGCGCCTTCAATTAGTAGGCGTCTTGCTCGGCCATTACCACATTTAGTGATGGCACCTAAACGACGTTTTCCACCACTTGAATGTTCACTGGGTACTAATCCCACGTAGCTCATTAGTTTTCTGGGATGGTCAAAGCGATTTAAATCCCCTAATTCGGCTACTACACCGGTGGCAACTAATAATCTAACACCTCGCATGGCTTGTACTGCCTTGACGACAGGATAATATCGCCAGTTTTGCACTTGGTGTGCTAATTCATTATCCAATCGCTCCAACCGTCCAATACGCTCCGTGATAGTTTGAATGCATTCTTGCAAAACGATTTGTTGTGCAGGATGGGGAAGCACTAACTCGGTAAGCCAGCGTATATGTGCTAAAGACCAATTATCTTTGGTTTTACAATTAATATTGTTGCGCAGCAACATCGCTTTTAATTGATATTTTGCGTCCTTTAAATCCTTCATTGCCACTTCACGAGCACGAGATAGATCTCGTACCGCTTCATCTTCTGGCTCTGGTACATAAATGGCAGTGAGATCTTCCGATTTAAGTAATTTAGCTAACATCATAGCGTCGCGTTTATCGGTTTTGACTCTATCGCCAGGTTTCTTTGGAATAAGTGACGGTGCGACCACATAACAACAGTGTCCAAGGCTGGTGAGCAAACGATAAATCCAATATCCGCAAGGACCTGCTTCATACACAAAGTGCAAGGTTGCATCAGGATATTTAGACTCAAGCTGACGAGCTAATTTTTTTATAGCGAGTTTACTGTTTGACTGCCTACCTAAGTGAACGGGTTTAGCGCCACGTTGGTCTTCAATATACGCAACTTCATTGAATTCTTTATGCGTATCTAAGCCAATAAAAAGTATGCTATGTTTATTCATGCTGATCTCCTTTTTTTAGTTTCTTTGCAGAACTATTATGGCTCTGGTTTTTAACTAACCCACGAATAATTGGAGATCAGCACTATTTCAAACTGGCTCAAGGGGAGTCATTATGTCTATGCATAGCAAGGATTTAGCTTGGTAGATATTGAAGGTTCATCGACAATAATTACAACAATAGCGTTACTTATGTTGTTTATGTATTTTGCAGCAAACTTAGCTATGGTTGTTTTGGAAAAGAGAATTTCCGTGACTAGCCTAAAATCATTCAACTCTGGCATAGTCAAAATACTTAACAAAAAAGGCAATCCCCAAGGCTACAAGCAAGCTAGGATTTACTTGTGTGGTAGCATACTCTCACTCTTTGCATTCATGGCATTTTTGGGGTTTGGCTATGCATAACAAACACATAATGATCATTCGCTTCGCTCATTGGGACGCATACTCGCTGGCTCAGCTCATTCTTCGCAAGTATAGCCAGCAAGCCTGCGCCCCATATGTGAAGCGTTAGTTCTCAAGGATGAACATTTTGAAAATAATTGTAGTTTGCATATTAATCATATTGTTCGTGTTCTATTGGATTCGTCCACTGGCTAACCCTGACGTTACAAAATATTACCCCCCAATCATATATTCTGATGAGACCTATTTTTCAATTTCGATCCCAGTGGAAATTAATTTAAAGGATGGTAAACGATCATTCATAGAATTGTTTAAAGCTTATGGTTTCAGCGGCAATGGCCCATCTATAGAGCAAGTAGTGAGAGCAAATACAAATTTTGCATCTGTTCAATTTGATAGCGAAGGAGATGCATTTGTTATGTATACGTCAAATGAAGAGCAGTATTTGTCGGTTTTAAATGAACTAGGCTGTATGGAAGAAATTGCCTGTTTAAAAAAGTGGCTAAAAACCGCGCGATGGGTGTTGATTAAAGAATGAGAACTAACAAAAACATCAACTGGAAAACTACTCGCTGCAACTTCGTTGCAAAAGCGCTCGTATTTTCCAGTTATATTAAGCGTTAGGTGTTCAAAGGATGAATCGGTTTATCGTACTACTTTTACTCTTTGCAATTGTGTCGTGTGCCAAATTTGAAACAGCTCCAACTCGAATTTTCGATATTTCTAGTGGAGTTGTAGACTTATCCATTGAGTTAGGCGACAACTGGGACAAGGTGTGCTTCATCACTCCTTATACCGATAACGACGGTGCAAAAGAGGTGTTGGGTTTCGATTTTAATGTTGAAGAGAAAAGTGGGATCTCTATTTTGGACGGTATCACTCTTGTTATCGCTACAAAGGGGAGTCAAGTCATAGAGTATTTTGAAACCCCAAGAAGCAACATTGATTTTTCCTCTTTAAATTCTGGATGTTTTCCCAAGTTCAATGCTAAGTTCAAAGTAGTAAAAGACAATAACGGATGGCCTAATGTACAGAGCACCTAACAAATGAATAATTATAATGTTGTTCGTAATCTCACCCGAAATTTTATTCGCTCGCATTCGGCCAATGCGCTCCTAAAATCCCCATATTCAAAGCGTTATGATTCAAAGGAGTGTATGTGGCACAGCTAGATTTTTACGCCAACAGTTCAGACATTCTTGAAGTCATAGACTATATGTCCGAGTTATCGCCACTAAGACTATTTGAGGCATATTCTCGTAAAGATCATAAAATTAGGGAGTTTAAATCAAGTAAAGATATATTGTTGTCCTCTCATATTGAAGATAATCACGGAGGAGTGTTCGTTCGAGGTTGGTGGGAATCTGTCACTTCTACGCCATTTGTTAAAACCTTTGATTTAAATCCTAATATTGGCAAGTATCGACAGTCGCTTGAGGGAGTCGGGATTTTTCAACTACTTCAAGGTCGGCCAAAAGATTCAGCTGAAAATGCACTGGACTTAAGTCGGTTTACTCATTGGAATCAGAAAGGTGCGCTCCAGCGCGCCCATTTATCTGATAATGATATCAATGAAGTTAATTGGACTGAATTTAAAAGTCTTTCTGGCAAGCTTAATAGGCACATTAAAAATAAAATGTTTAAAGCCAAACTCTTTAGTCGGCCAGTTTTGCAAGGTGCATATTCTGATCTAAAAAATGGTGGCAGTCTTTTTGGACAACCTGGGGTGTTTTCTTTAGGTTCTTTAGAAATTGAATCATAACAAAAGCTTAAGCGGATAAAAATGAAGAGCAATTTTCGCCGCTTAAGCAGGTGTTAGGCATATAGAGAATTTTGATTTATGGGTGAATTACAATCTTTTTTAATAAATGCTGGGTACGCCGCTTTAGTCTTTGGATTTATCAAAATGTCATTTGGAATATTTGGTTGGCTATCTCAAGAAGCTTCGGACAACCAAATCCGGAAAGGGATTGATCTTAGTTGGGATTATATAAATCGTAAAAGTATCGTTCAAAAAAGTAACAGTTTAATCCTTCTTACATTAGTGGTTATAAACTCAAATTTTAAAAAGATAAAAAGAACTCAGATAGGAATGTACTTTTTATTAATTTTTGCAATAAACGCTATAATTCTATTTAATTTTTTAATATCTGCTAGCGTGGTTGTTGATAGTAAAAATATATTCGCTTTTGGTTTTCATGCTTTTTTTCTAAGTTTTTTAAATATCCTATGCTTATTTATTGTTTATTTTCATACGTTGATGTTACCCAAAACTTTAAATTTATTTGTTATTAATTTAAAGGTAATACTTAGCCTTTTTAGTGTATTTTGTATTTGGTATTTTGCAGGCACATTTTTTTATGATTCTCTTTATTATGATTTTTATCATACGCAAGTTATCGATAATACTGTTAATGAGCAAGGTAACAATAATTTTATTTTAGCTCTAAATAAATTGGGACTGGCTTTAATAGCCGCTATTTCATCAATTTTATTATGTTTGATTCAGGCTATTCCATTAATTATATTTATGTTTATTATGTTGCTAGGTTTCCTTTTAAATGTTTTTCCAAGGTTACTAACACACTCTTTATTTTTGGTCTCAACAGATAAAACACCTGTATTTAATCAGCTCGGAACTTTTTTTGGTTTTTTAATTGGGGGACTAGCATTAATAATTAAATTATTGGCCAAATATGCCTGACAGCTTATTAAAGCAGGACAAATTACAGTTAGTTTTTACTCCTGCTTCGCTTATTTTAGTCAACATATTATTTACTTCTTAACAGACGTTACACACGAAAAGGAATTTGGTATGAAATGGTTATTTTGGATGTTATTATTTCTGTCTTTTCTCTTAATAAATGAGATAACAGTAGAGTGGCTACTGGCTGTTGTTGTTGGTGGGTACGCTCCTCAACCTGGCTTTGAGCGAGCCACTCAATATTTCACTGTTCATAGCTTTTTGTTTTCAGCTTCTTTCAGAGTCATTCCCTATATAGTGCTTTCTGCTGTAGCTGTAGTTCTCTTTTCTAGCCTTAAAAAATCTAGCATTGGAAAAATCGCGCTTTACTGCTCACTTGCCGCTATCTCCCTTTTTCACTTTTGGGGATACTGGGACATGCAGCATTCGCATTTCACTTCTGAGCACACTTCATCTACTTCGGCATTGGCTATTATCTTTATCCCAATTCATGCAATTTGGCTTAGTGCAGTGGTTGGTGTTTTAGGTTATGGTTTAGCTAAAATTACTAGGTTGGTTTTAAATCGTGCATAACGAGACAATAGACTTATTCATTGCGTTCGCTGGGACGCATATACGCAGGGTGGCTTTTTGTCATTATGCCTTGCGCGCCAGTGCCCGTTATTGAAAAGTTAGATGACAAAGGAAAAAATTGTGCTCGTCTCATTGATTTTTATACTTTTCAGTAGCGCTGCCGTTGGTGAATATGATCCTTGCTCACTTGATATCTATCCCACAATTCAAAACAGGAAAGTTGAACATTCACCGATTATTGTGCAACCAGCTGTATTTTTAGCCAATAAAAATTCAAGAGTATATTTGTCGGTGACGGATCTAATAGAATTTTCTACGTCAAATCCCAACCCGCACATCCCATACCTTGAGGAAACAATTGAATACTTTACAAGTAGCCTCAAAGGAATATCAGAACCAACCACGAACATTAGCTTCTTGCTGCCAGATTTGAGTTCTTTAGAGGGGAAAGAGCAACAAATAGCCATCAATGTTTATGGTTTTATAATTAAAGGCTTTCAAACAGGCCTTTTTAACTCACAAGCAATGATTACAATTAACGGAGACGTTGTTTCTTCAAGTACGTTCACTCTTCAAAGAGGTGAAGAACCCAAGCCAATTGACGAGTACAATAAAGTACATAAGATTAAATTCATCAGTAATGGAACACTCATTTATGACTCGTGTTGGATGGATAAGTAAGTCATCTAACAAGTGAATAATGTCGATCGTAAACTCACTGGGACAAATACTCGCGAAGTGCTCACATTTGCCCCAAATTCAAAGCGTTATAAGGCACAGGACGTTTTTCGTTAACATGGTCGTTTTGAGGATCCTAAAACTAGAAAATCGCCAACTGAACTTTTGGGCTTTAGTGGCGTTTTTCGTTATCGGTGTTTTAATAGAACTTGGTCTGGGTGTTCATTCATTTGTCTATCTTTGCTTACTAATTAGTTTTGTTTTTGCTGAAAAAACAGAACAACAATACTTCCAAGATCCCAATGATTTGGGCGAATACTCTGTTGAGTATATACCTTCTATATATCGTGCATTCATGGCTATCTCTTTTGTCGTTTTAGCTTATTCGCAATCAGCGCAAATTACATTAGATATTGCATTTTTTATTGTCTGGTCCTTGGGGTATTCATTGCTTGGTTTTATCACCACTTTTGTTCCTAAAAATGGTTTCAAAGTTGGCGGTAATAACAACCTAGCTCAGGTTTACTTTTTTCTATTCTTACTAATTAACTTAATGTTAATCTATTGGTTAATTAAAAACTTCTCTGGTTTTACTTGGTTAAGTTCAGTAGTTACAGAACCGTTAAGCTTGGTAATAAGTGGCTTATAAAAAATCACCTAAAAGGACATAAAACAGCGGGCTATAGCTCGTGCCTCGCCAAGTATAGCCAACAAGTCTTTGCTCCAGCTGGGGATCGTTATGGATCAGTATGCCGGAATAATCAGGTTTTAACGAAGAGCATATTGCGCTAACAAAGTACTTTGTTTCCGAAGCTCTTATAGGTGCTCTTTATAACATGTTGCACGGGCTCGATGGCAGTGCATCAATTTGCCATAGTCAAATCACATACAAGGTATTCAATAATGAGTGACACTCGATTTAAGGATGGGCGGGAGCATAGGTTTACAATTAGTAAACCTACAGAAGTTGATCCAGTGTTAATTTCTTGCCCTAAGTGCTCAAGTAAAGCCGTTGTTATTCCTTTTGGCGAAGATAAGGTTCGGGCGTCTTGTACTAAGTGTGGATATAGCATAGATAAATCATCAAATGGTCGTGCTTTCGATTGGGGGGGCGAAAACCCAACAGATGGATACTTTGGTTTTAATTTGTGGTTAAGAATAGATTGTATCGGTAACTCTTTATGGGCTTTCAATATTCGACACCTAGAATTTTTGGAGTCCTACGTTTCTGCAACGTTAAGGGAACGAACGAAAGATGATGAGAAGGGGTGGAGTAACGCATCTTTAGGAAGTAGGCTTCCCAAATGGATACAGGCATCAAAAAATAGAGATGCTCTGTTAAAGGCAATAAGTGAACTTAAATCAAAGGCATAATAAAGGTGTCATAGTATACTTGGTTTCGTCTTGCGGGGTTGGGGGCGGGCACATCGGCCTTTAAACTAAACTCCAAAAAAAGTACCTTACACGCTGCCTTATACCTACTGTTAACATCGGAGGTTTTATGAAAAAATGGATTGTTATTTCTATTATTTTATTGTGGTCCTTTGGCTCTTTAGCAGAAACTGATTTAACCGAACTTGGTAACGAATACTTTTCAGCATGGGTAGCGACACAATCCCCAGATGCTTCTAATAAAGACTTAGAACATTATTTGTCTTTCCTTAAATCTGATGTTGCTCATCAACATTTACCCTATGATTCAGACGATTCGCGCTCACCTGACGGTAAAGAAAGTATTCGCAAGGGGATGCGATTTTATTTGGGTACTCATTTGGCATATACAGCAGATTTAAAGCAAATTATTCCTGCTCATAACGCTGTAGTCATTACATACACTACCTCTAGTAGAGGTATTCATCCTCAAACTAATGAGCTCATAGAATTGCATTATTCTACAATGGAAGTTTTAGAAATCGAGGACGGTAAAGTAGCCGTTATTAGAAAATATGAAGAATAGTGTAAGGTGTAATAACTCAATACACTCACTTCCCTCGCAGAGACTCTCAGCCTTATACTTCACCTTCCACTAGAACGTGGAAATAACCTCCTGCTATTTATTGACGGTGTTTTTTTGCCCGAAGCCTTTTAATACTCCTCATTTTCAGTAATTTCTATAGTAGTCAGCGAGGTGAGGGAAATTTCAGTTATGCAGATAACACCTTATTAAATTATGAATAACAACGGCAACTTAGGGGGCAATGTTATTATTTTTAGTTAGAATCTTAATGCTTTAAGATGGAGAGTTCTGGTATTTCTTTAAGCTTTCTAGAAACCCTTTTGCCTACATATGGCAAGCTAGGCAGTGCGTCGAAAATTATAAAATAACCCTAAGTACCTTAAAAATTGGATTTTATTTAACTTATACTCAAGTTTTTAGCGGCAATACAATTAAGTTTAATTTGGTTAAGATTTTGATTTTATTATGTTATTTGATAAGTTAAACGAAGTGCTACTAGCGTGGAAACTAGTAAGCTTTGGTTGATTTTTATTAACACAGTTACTAGTCAGCTGGCTAACTGAAACTCGATTTTAGTAGCTTTAATTTTAATAATCGTTAAGATTGTTAAGAGTTTATTAAGTTTATTCTTAAATTTAAGGTATCGATTAAGATGGTATTCCTTTGAGATCACTACGAGGTATATAAAGCCGTTTCAATTGATTTGATCAGGAGTTGACGGGTACCTAAGTAGTTTGGTACTGAGGTGAGTAGCATGGCAAGAACTAAGAAGTTAAATCTGAAACAAGTCGCAGAGGCATTAGGTGTTTCCACTGCGAGTGTTTCTAACGCATTTAACCGTCCGGACCAATTATCTGCAAAGTTACGAGAACGTATCCTATTGGAGGCCGCAGAGCTGGGCTATCACGGTCCTAATCTAGCAGCTCGAACGTTGCGCCGTGGTGAGTCTGATGTGGTTGGCGTTATGTTATTGGATTCACTTACCTACAGTCTTTCTGATCCTGTGGCGAATCAGTTACTACAGGGCATTGCGGAAGTGTTAGTGGACCGCAATAAGCATATGTTGCTGTTGTCTAGTCATGGAGACGCGGGTCAACAGAGAGGGGCTGAGTCCTTGCCTGATGGCTTTATTTTATACGGTGCTATCGATCAACGTTCATTTGAATTTATCTTGAAAACGGGTAAACCGGTGGTGGTTGTGGACTCGGAGTATAAAGAAACTGCATCGGTAAATATCGATAATAAAAACGGTGCGTTCAAAATTGCACAGTATGCCATTCGTGATGAAAAGGAACAGGTGGCTATATTAGGTCTGCGTTTAATTGATAGTGATAGAGTATGCCGTCTGACTGAGGCTGATTTAGTGCAAGACTCACAAGAAGTCTCTCATGCTAGATTAGCAGGCTACCTTAAAGCCGCGGATAGTAAAAACTGTTCGATTGCAGCTGCTTCAATGTGGCATATTCCTATTAATGATGCAGAGCTGGCAGAAATAGCTGCCCGTGAAGCCCTCACCATGAATCCCCGCCCCAGTGTTTTATTGTGTATGAGTGACATTATCGCCTTAGCAGCCATTCGGGTTGCTAAAGAGTTGAATATTAAAGTACCACAAGAGCTGAGTATTACCGGATTTGATGATATTCCTGAATCTGCAAGATCGGAACCTGCTGTGACCACAGTGTGTCAACAAAGTATTGAGAAAGGGCGTGTTGCTGCCAGTTTATTATTGGACGGAAAGGACAATGAAAATGTGGTGTTAGAAACTAAGCTTGTGGTGCGAGGCAGTTGTAAACCTGTTTAAGCAATTCTACAAGCGGCTTTGACAAGTCCATTGTCAAAGCCGTGTATATTTATACTAACAGCTCGTAATTGAACAATATGATTGTTATTTCAAGGTTATCCACATTACTTGGTAAGCAGACAATTGAACCCCGTTTTGCGTGCTGGCAATGGTTTCGTTAGAAATATGTTCATGATACGGGCCTTCACCAAGTTGACCTAAAATTTGCGAGCCAATAAGCTGCGGATGTTCACTGAAGTTGTTGATGGCGAGTAAAACTTCACCTGTGTCTGAGTATCGGGTATAGCTAAATACATGGGGATTTTCGTTACTTAAAATTTGCGTATTCGCATCACCAAGTACAGGTAGATTTTTACGTAATTCAATTAGGTTTTGTAATTGCTTGGACACTTTATTAGAGGCAGATTTAGGGTTCTTTGCCTCGTCAATTAATTGCTCAGTAAGGGCTATACGATTGACCCATCGCGCATCGTGCAACTTACTTTCATCAAGGCGATAATTGTAATCATTAAGCAAGCCAATTTCGTCCCCGGAGTAGAGCAGTGGAATGCCGCCAATTGATAAAATAATCCCATTGATTAATTGGATTCGAGCAAGGGCATTTTCAATCAATGTTTGATCCTCTAGCTCGATCCCTTGTTCTAACCCTGCTAAAGATGCCATTGAACCACAGACTCTACAATCACCGTTACTTGGGTTCTCTCCAAAAGCCACACCTTTAGCAAAGCTCCCTTCAAATCTTCCTGTGTAAAATTGATTTAAGAAATGTCTGTGATCTTGACCATTGATGCCTAGTTGCGCGGCGACTTCATCATCAAACGTCCAACCTATATCATCATGGCAGCGTACGTAATTAACCCATGTACATTTAGGTGAAATACTGAAACTTTTTTGCATTGATTGGGTTAATAAGTTGGTTTTGCGGGTAGCAAGACTATTCCACAGCAGTGCCATTAACAAAGGGTTGTAAGATAACTGGCACTCTTCAGCGTCAATGTATTTCACTACTTCGTCTGGGTGCACAATAGCTTCAGATTTAAATACAACAGCAGGGGCTGATATTTGTAAACAGCTATTAAATGCTTGAATTAATTTGTGTGCTTTATCTTGATTTTCACAAGTTGTTCCCATTTCTTTCCAAATAAAGGCGAGGGCATCCAAGCGCAATGCTTCGCAACCTAGGTTGGCTAAAAATAGCATTTCTGAGGTTATTCCGTTGAAAACAGCAGGGTTGGAGTAGTTCAGATCCCATTGGAAGTTATTAAATGTTGTCCATACCCATTTTTTTGCGTCTTCGTTCCAGGTGTAGTTACCGCGACGAACCTGAGGGAAAATTTCTCGTAAATTGTGTTCGTATTGATCCGGTATAGTGCGATCATCGAACATATAATAAAACTCTTGGAATTCGGGATCGCCTTGTTTCGCAGCCATTGCCCATTTATGTTCATCTGAGGTGTGGTTAAACACAAAATCTAAAACTAAGCTGATGCCCTCTTTATTTAACGCTTTAGCCAGTGCGATTAAATCTTTAGTGGTACCTAACTTTTCATTAACCTTACGGTAATCGGAAACTGCATATCCGCCGTCACTGTCACCTTTTGGGGAATCATACAGAGGCATTAAATGCAGATAGGTTATCCCTAACGATTTTAAATAGGGAATTTTTGCTTGCAAATCTTGTAGATCTTGGGCGATCAGGTCGACATAACAGGCCATGCCGAGCATGTTTTCATTTTTATACCACAATGGATCAGCAAGACGTTTTTTGTCTTTTAGTTTCAATGCCCTAGAGCGTTCGCTAAAACCTTTAGCCAAGCAATTTACAAGTTCTTGAAGGTAAAAATAAACATCATAACGGTGGCCGTAAATTTCTAGATAAAGAGCAAATAACTTAGGGAAATGGCTGTGTAAACGCTGCTCAAATAACAATTTGTCAGCTTTGGTCAGCGCTGTTAAGTCAATACTATCTAAAATACGTTTTAATGAGCGTTTGCTCTCAATTTCTAGATTCATTATTCACCACAATATAATTTAACTTATTCGTTTAAGTTTCGGGGTTTTTAGGATTTTACGATTTTAACATGATTTTTACAAGGGGTGTAACGGGTATAAATTTAATTCCCCAAGTTTGTTACTTAATCGTTACAGTTGGAGCGGTATGCTAAACTTTGCCCAAACAAAAGGTTTGAAATTTAACTCCATGAACAAATTGAGAGAACGTAAATTTATTTGGTCTCATTAAGCGCAACGTTTCTGTTATCAAGCAATATGGTGCTGGCTCACTTGCTAGGCAAACAGACTTCCCAACTGACGTTGGTTAGCCTGAGTTGGGCGAAATGAACTTACATTCACCGTGAACTAAGATACATTCAACTCTAAGTGTTTGTTTCTGAAGCAATGAAGGGATAAAGTTATAGCTATCAACGGCAGCATAATAGATACAGGTTTTATGACAACTAAGCGATGGTCTATCGAATTTGATAATGTGACTTTTGGTTACCCCAATCAAAACGCGGCGAGTTTAGCGGATTGCCAAAGTCTTACAATTGATATCAAAAAATGGCAAGTGGAAGAAAACCAAAACGTATTTATTTCTGGTCAGTCGGGTTCCGGTAAAAGTACGTTGCTAAATCTGATTTGTGGCACTTTGAAGCCCACAAGTGGCACTATCTCCATTTTGGGGCAAGCGTTCTCTGAGTTGTCAGAGGGCAAACGTGACCGGTTTCGCGCAGAACATATCGGAGTGGTTTTCCAACAGTTTAATTTGATCCCATATTTAAGTGTGAAACAAAATATTGAACTAGCAGCCTACTTCGGCAAAGGTCTTAAAATTGCGCCATCTGAGACGATTATCAATATTTGTAATCAGTTGAATTTGCCTTCTGCATTGCTCCAGAAGCCTGCCAGCCAACTTAGTGTTGGACAACAGCAACGGGTGGCCATTGCCCGTGCGTTAATTAATCAACCTGAGTTGTTAATTGTCGATGAGCCTACCTCCGCTTTAGATACCTCGGCTAGAGATAGTTTTATGCAACTTTTAATGGATAGCGCCAAACGTTACCAATTTACCTTATTATTCGTAAGCCATGATTTAAGCTTGGCGCATTATTTTGAAAAGCATATTAAGCTTGCTGATATCAACCAAGCATGGGAGGCGAGTGAATGATTCTCAGTATTGCCATAAAGAGTCTCAATCATAGGCTAACCGCAGTATTACTTACTATGTTATCGATAATTGTGAGTGTTTCGCTGCTGCTCAGTGTTGAACATTTAAGGATCCAAGCCAAAGACAGTTTTGGCCGCACCATTTCTGGTGTCGATCTCATTGTGGGGGCGCCAACGGGACAATCCAACTTGCTGCTTTATTCGGTATTTAGAATTGGTAACCCAACGAACAATGTGTCTTGGGATAGTTATCAAGCCTTGGCAAAACTGCCGAGTGTTAAGTGGATCATACCTATCGCATTAGGTGACTCACATCGTGGTTTCCGAGTGTTGGGTACCACCAATGACTATTTTCAGCATTTTCAATATGGCAGTAAACAACCTTTAGTGATGGCTCAAGGAACCTCGTTAGTTTCAACCTTTGATGCAGTCATAGGTTCTGGCGTCGCTAAAAAATTGAATTATCAAATAGGCGATGAAATTGAGATGTCCCATGGTTTGGCTGATGTTAGCTTTACTAAACATTCTGACTCTCCCTTTATTGTAAAGGGGATCTTAGAGCCAACAGGCACCCCCGTGGATCAAACCATTCATGTGAGTTTAGAAGGTTTAGAAGCGGCCCATAAAAGTGAGTCTGAGATCCACGAAATTCTCCATCAAATTGAAGCTGGTGAGCAAGTTGATATCGACGTTGATAGTGTGACCGCCATGTTTATTGGCCTTAATTCTAAAATGCAATTGTTTCAATTGCAGCGCGGTATAAACCAATACAAAAAAGAGCCTATGTTGGCCATTATACCTGGAGTGGCGTTTGCTGAGTTATGGCAATTGGTGGGCAATGTGGAAAGCTTATTGTTATTTATCTCAGCACTCATTTTGTTCTCGTCATTGCTGGGGTTAGCCACTATGTTACTCACTACTGTCAGAGAGCGGCGACAAGAAATGGCCGTGCTTCGTGCCATTGGCGCCCATTCCCGAGTGGTCTTTTTATTAATTCAAATGGAAGCAATGTTGCTGAGCCTGACAGCCAGTGTGATTGCCTTAGTGTTAGTTTGGTTAGGTTTCCAATTTGGGGCCAAATGGTTAAGCGCTGAATACGGTTTATTTATTGAAAACAGTATTTTTGGACTGCGTTCATTGGCGATTATTGGCATAGTCAGTGGCGCGACTTTCTTAATTGCGTGTATACCTGCAATTAGCGCCTATCGTCAGTCCATTCAAAACGGCCTGACTAGCAAATGAGCCAACACAATCAACCTCGCCAACTGACTCATGAGCAAGCAATGCGATACAGTCGGCAGGTGATGTTGCCAGGGTTTGATTTAGACAAACAAGAGCTTTTGCTTACTAAAAAAGTATTGTTAATTGGAGTTGGCGGCTTAGGCTGTGCTGCCGCCCAATATTTGGTGGCCAGCGGGATTGCGGCAATTACCCTAGTTGATGATGACATTGTGGAGCACTCTAATTTACAGCGCCAGATTTTACACACTGAGTCTGATATCGGGGTCAAAAAATGCGAATCAGCAAAACAAAAACTGGCGTTAATTAACAGCCAAACAACGATTAAAACCATCGCTCAGCGATTGGATGACAATCATTTAGGCCAAGTCCTAACAGAGCATCATATTGTGCTGGATTGTAGCGATAATTTAGCCACTCGAAATCAACTTAATCTTGCCTGTCTACAAAAAAACGTACCCTTAGTGTCAGGGGCAGCCATTCGAATGGAAGGGCAGGTGTTTAGTATGCAACCGCAAAACAAGGATGCATGTTATGGCTGTTTAAGTCGGTTCTTTGGCGAGCAACAACTGAGTTGTGTTGATGCCGGTGTGCTGTCTCCAGTGGTAGGTGTCATTGGCGCGATGCAAGCTTTAGAGGCAATTAAGATTCTGGTTAATTTTGGACAATCATTAAGTAACAAACTAATGCTGTTTGATGCAATGACAATGCAGTGGCAGAGCTTTAAGGTCAATAAGCATGCAGATTGCCCCATTTGTTCCCACCTTGTTTAGTGAGGCATTAAAAAACTCTCATCAATAATAATAAAATCAGTTCAGTAACAGTGCTTATGGTGTGACATGACAAAAAATATTACACTGCTTGCTGAACCTTAGGAGCTAGTATGCGCGTCACAAATTTAAGTCAACTCATTGTTTTCATTATCACCTTTACTTGCCTTTCGAGTTTAGCCTACGCCCACAGTGACGAAGATGCTAATAGTAACAGCGAAAAAAACGCCCAGTTATTTCAACAATTACTCGATGATCATTGGCAACATGAGAACAAGGAGCAGTTGTTTTTTCGCAATGATCCAGATGCCTTTAGAACTAATGGTAAATTACCAGATATGTCAGCAGCAGGGCGGGATAGAAGAGAAAAATTTAATCGAACCTTGATTCAGCGTTTAGGGACTATTGATGTCTCTAAGCTGTCAGAAAATGATCAGGTCACCTACAAATTGTTCGCGTATGAGCGCCAAGCTGAAGCCAAAACTTATCAACAGTTAGACCGCTTTTTCCCATTAAATTATTATTCCGGTTATCATAGTTATTTCGCTGGCGCACCAGCGAATATGTCATTTTTAACCCGTAAAGATTATGACAACTATTTGATTAGTTTGGCTGACTTTCCTCGCTACAATCAAGAGTTCTTAGATGATCTGTCTGAAGCCGTGGACAAAGGCTATGTACATTATTGTGAGACCTTTAGAAACTATGATAAGTCCATCAGTAAACACATAGTGGATAATGTTGAAGATAGTGTGTTTTGGCGTCCATTTGCCAATATTCCAGCGCGGATTTCTGAGCAAGTGAAAGGCAAACTGCAACAAGATGCCAAACAACTGATAATGCAAAAGGTCATTCCTGAATACCAAAAGTTTTACGACTTCTTTACCCAGCAATACATGCCTAATTGTCGCAAAACTGCCGGTATTAGCAGTGTCGATAAGGGGGCTGAGTATTATAAATATCTGATTGAGTATTACACCACAACCAATATGGACGCTGAGGAAATTCACCAAATTGGTTTAGATGAAGTGGCTCGTATCAGAGCAGAAATGCAAAGTATTATTGAAGATGTGGGCTTTAAAGGCAGTTTTAGTGAGTTTATCGAATACTTACGAACCGACGATAAGTTTTATACGGATAGCCCTCGAGATATGTTAGAAAAAGCCAGTTACATCACTCGTATGATGGCAGGCCAATTACCAAAGTGGTTTAGCGTGTTGCCACGCACCACATTTGATATTAAATCCAGTCCTAACGGTGGAGCTTATTACGTGGGATCTGATGGCAGTGGTACTACGCCCGGCACTTACTTTTTAGATACCCAAGACTTGAAAAGCCAACCCCTATACACATTAGAAGCTTTAACATTCCACGAAGCAGAACCTGGACATCATTTTCAAAGCTCTATTGCCCAAGAAATAGATATGGCAAACTTTCGGAAAAAACTTTATCACTCTGCTTACGGTGAAGGGTGGGGCTTGTACTCAGAACGTTTAGGCAAGGAGATGGGGTTCTATCAAGATCCCATTAGTGATTTTGGTCGCTTGACGTTCGAAGCGTGGCGCGCATGTCGCTTAGTGGTCGATACCGGTATCCATGCCAAAGGCTGGACTCGGCAGCAAGCCATTGATTATTTAGCACAAAATACCGCGCTAAGTATGAATGAAGTGATAGGCCAAATAGATCGTTATATTAGTTGGCCAGCACAAGCTTTGTCTTACAAAATTGGTGAATTAAAAATTATGGAGTTACGTCATTTTGCCCAGCAGCAATTAGGTGAGCAATTTGATGTTCGCAAATTCCATGATCAAATCCTAAAAAATGGCAGTTTACCCTTGGATTTGCTCGAACAACTTACTAAAGAGTGGATTGAACAACAGAAAATCTAATGGACCCAACAATTGGCTAGAAATGGAGAGTCACTTTGAATATTTTATCTAAAAACCCAATGGGTGTAATAAGGTTAATGGCAGTGTTATCACTGTTGTTGGTGTCTTTACAAGGGCAGGCTGTTGACGAACTGACCGTAAAACAGCTATCTCAGGGAACCGTGAAAGGGGTACATCAAGGCAATAGTATTCAATTCAAAGGGATACCTTATGCCCAACCTCCCGTTGGTGAATTACGTTGGCAACCGCCTGTTTCTGCTAGTCAATTTTCTGGTGAATTTTCCGCAGATCAATATGGCCCAGTTTGCCCGCAAAAAAATCAAAAATTAAAGCAAAGTGAGAACTGTTTAACCCTAAACATATTCAGTCCAGATTCAATTGATTTAGAAGCTCAAGGTTTACCCATATTAGTTTGGATCCACGGCGGTGGGTTTGTTTTTGGTTCTGGCAATATGACAGCCCAAGGACATAAAAATTGGAATGACAATGGAATTATCTTAGTCACTTTTAATTATCGATTGGGAGCGTTAGGTATTTTCGCCCCGAGTGCACTGACAACGCCTGAGGGAAATAATTTTAGTGTAATGGATATGGTCACTGCACTTAAATGGTTAAAAGCCAATATAAGTGCCTTTGGTGGTGATCCAAAGCGCATCACTATTGCCGGTGGTTCCGCAGGGGGTATGGCCGTGCAGATGCTAATGGTTAACCCCGAAAGTAAGGGACTGTTTCAAGGTGCTATTGCACAAAGTGGTTATGGCGCTTGGCCGTTGCCTAGAACGAAGTTAGTTACTGAACTTAAAACTAGCCCTAGGGCCGAACATATATCTGATCAGATTGCACGCAAAGCGCTAAGTATAGAAGCGCAAGACCACACGCCTCAAAAGGTGACAAAAAGTCTACTGTATGAGGCCTCACCAGCAGCACTAGTGGCCGCCATTGATGGTTTTCACATTCCCATTATTGATGGCAAAACCTTACCTGAAGAGCCGGCCATTATGTTTGTGCAAGGTCGGCAACATTCGGTACCTTACATCAGTGGCGGGAATAGTTACGAAGGCAGCGTTTACCCTTATTCTGGGGTAGCACCAACAGCTTTATTTTCGTTAATGGGGAAACATAAACAGCGGATAAAACAGCTATATAAACTCGATGAGGTTTCCACCTCTGCAGTACCTTATCAGCATTTATTTGGTGATTTACGTTATCTACTAGCCGCTAAGTTGACCACTCAAAGTATGCCTAAAATTGGTCAAGCAGGGTATCGCTACTTTTACAATTACGTCAGTGATAAACAAGCATTTCCCCACGGTGCTAAGCATGCCTCAGAAACCTATATGTTGTTTCAATCTGATAATGTGCCGGTATTAAATCAAATGCGTCAATATTGGTATAACTTTATTAAACAGCAAAACCCCAACGGCCCGAACTTGCCAAAATGGCCAAGGTTAACGAATACAGCAGATGACTGGTTAGAGATTGCCGACAAAATTGCGGTTAAACCTGAGGTACGAGCAGACAAATTAGCCATACTAGAAGACTTATTTAATCAGCGTAAAGCTGAGCTGAAGGACCACTAAGCGGGTTTACATTCCGTTAACCCGCAATCTCAAGTGATGTGGCTAGTTTACGTATAAATCGTGTTGGTTTATGTATTGGGCCACTTCTTTGGGAACTTGATTATCGATGTTTTGATGATTAACTAAATTATCTCGCACGGCAGTTGAGCGGATAGCAACACGTTCAGGCACGACTAATATATCCCAATTATCAGTTACTTCTTGGGATTTATAGAATTTGTGCCAGTTTACCTGGTTATCTGGTCCCATAACGAAGGTTAGCTTTGCATCAGGAAAGTATTCTGCTTGTAAATAGGTAAGTAAATCAAATGTATAAATTGGATTGGTACCATCGCTAAGTTGATCTTCAACGGGGAATACTTCAATCTTCGGATCATTTAGTTGCTGTGCAAATAAATGCAACATTGATACTCTGTGCTCATAGGAAAGCATTTTCTTAGAAAAAGCGTGGGCATATGAGGGGATAAGCAATATGCTGTCGAAACTTGGTTGTTGAGAAGATATGTATTCTATTGCGTCTTGATGCCCTAAAGTGGGGGGGTTAAATGCAGCACCAAAAATCGCTATTTTCATACTTTCAGGTTCCAGTAAAAATAAGTGTTGTGACTAATTTGACTCGGTTTTAACGCCTTACTATTGAGCCATAACTTTGACTAAAAGTGTAGTCAAAACCGCGAAAAAATATAAACATAAAAATCAAAATGTTGTAGAAATGTATACTGCGTAAATACAGCATTAAAATTCAGGGAAAGGTGTTAATGAAATCTAAAATTGCGTCAATTAACGTGGATCCTCAAAAAGGTTTTACGCCTATTTGCCCAGATGAATTGCCAGTGAATGAAGGTGATAAAATTGTCCCTGAACTTGTTGCTCAAAATGCGCTAGCTGATTTTATTATTGGTTCAAGTGATGCCCATTGTGAACAAGCTTTGTTCAGAGTAGAAAAAGATGAAGATCAATTTAAACCCCTTGAATATGCCAATACCGATTGTACATTCAAAATGCATTGTCGACCTGGAACCACTGGGTTTGAATTATTGGATGGTCTGCCTGCCGCCACAGAGTATGACTTTTTTGTGTGGAAGGGAGTAGCACCTGAGCTTCATCCTTATGGGGCCTGTTATCACGATCTCGCCGAAAAATTATCCACCGGGGTGATTGAATATTTGGTGTTTAACAATGTTGATACTGTCATTGTAGGCGGCTTAGCTACCGATTTTTGTGTTGCCACTACAGCCATTCAGTTGCAAAATTCGCAACGCTTTAATGTTGTCCTGAACTTGGCAGCGTGTCGGGGAATTACCCCTGATGGAGTAAAGGAACAGATTGAAATAATGAAAAACAAAGGAATTACAATCTTGCAAAACAGTCATGAAGTCAAAAAATGGCTTGCTAAGCGGAGTGTAGGTTAGTGAACTTTTCGAAGGCTTCAGTTAAACGTAATTCTATTTTTCGTAAAAATCTCAATTTTTCTACCCTAGACAACGATTATTATAAAATGAATATGTGGCAGTGTTTCATGCACCAATACCCATATATTGAAGAAGCTGAATATCGTTTTTTTATGCGAAGCGATGTGGATCTGAGGCCCTATAAGGCAGAGATTCAACAAGAGTTACAAAAGCTCGACGGTTTGAAGTTTACCGATGATCAAATTCGTTGGTTAGAGAAAACACCTTGGTACACCAAAGATTTCATAGAGTGGGCAAGAATGTGGTCGTTTCAAAGTCGATTCTTGTTCGTTACTGAAGAAAACGGTCAATTGGCTATTAGTGCTCGCGGGCCATTAATGCACATTCATAATTTTGAAATGCCGGTTTTATCCACAGTAGCCGAGGTATATAACCGCCGAAATTACCCGAATAAGTCCTATCAAGATGTGCGTAAACCTTTATTCAACAAAATTGATTGGTTAAAGGCACAGCATCAAAAGCACGACCTTACAGGCTTAACCTTAGCGGATTTTGGAACTCGACGTAGATTTAGCTACGAAACCCAATTGACCGTGGTTGATATGCTTAACAAGCAACTTCCAGAGTTTTTTCTGGGGACATCTAATATGCATATTGCCAAAGAGTTGGGCGTCAATCCTATTGGTACTATGGCCCATGAAATCTTTATGTTATCCCAGCAAGTTGGGGTTCAATTAGCTCACTCTCAAAAACATACTTTGGAATGTTGGGTGAAGGAGTTTCGCGGACAATTAGGTTATGCACTTACTGATATTATTGGTATGGACGCCTTTGTAAGGGACTTTGATTTGTATTTTGCTAAGTTGTTTGAGGGCCTACGCCAAGACTCGGGTTGCCCTTTTGAGTTCGGTGAAAAAGCCATAAAAATGTACACAGATTTAAAGCTCGATCCGACAACCAAAACAGTGATTTTTAGTGATGCTCTGAACTTTGAAAAAATGGTAGAGCTATTTCTGCACTTTCGAGGTCGGATTCGTACCTCTTTCGGTATAGGCACTTTTTTATCAAACGATGTTGAAGGGGTTGAACCTCTAAACATGGTAATGAAGTTAGTTAAAGTAAATGGAAAACCCGTCGCCAAAATATCTGACACTGTGGGTAAAAACCTATGTGATGATGAAAATTTTGTGCGTTATTTAAAAGACGTTTATAACGTAACCTGGGCTTAATAAGCTAGTTTTGAATATTTGAATAAGCCTGAATGAACCCCATTCAGGCTTTTTTGGATTAACGATAGGAGTTAAGAGTGTAAATTACTATTGCTAACTATGGTTGTTGGCTTGGGTAATTCTGACTTATGCGGTAAATCAATAACGCTGCTTTATGCATATTCTTAGCAAAGCTGTCCATATCCGCAATCTCGTTTTTAGTATGACCTCCGCTGCCCATTAAACCTAATCCATCCAGCGCCATATCCACGTGCTCAGCGGCAAAGGAAATATCTGCTGCTCCCGCATTACGTGGGTTAACCGCTTCTACCTTACCGTAACCAAGGGAGTCACTGATATCACTATACCATTGCAGTAACTGGTAGTTTTGTTCCGTTGGTGCCATGGGCGGATACCCTTCGCCAATCGTCAGGGTGGCACTGGTATGCAGCAAGTTTTGTTTAACAATATTGTGCATAGTGGTTTTGGCTGTCGTTAACTCGTTTTGAGTTAATGCTCGTATTCCGCCTTTCACTAGCAGCTTTTGCGCAACTACGTTATTTTTCCCAAATGCAGTGCCACTGGCTGACTCATCATCGAAGGTTACTTCAGTCCCTCCTAAAATCACACCAGGATTGAAAGTTAAATCCCCCAGATTCGCTAATTCTTGACGGAAGGTATCTAAGATACGAGCGGCTTCAAATACTGCGCCATAGCCTACTTTTTCACTAAAAATTTGCGACGAATGAGCTGGCCGTCCGCTGACTTCTAATTGCCAATCAACAGAGCCTCTGCGCGCCACTACTGCGGTTTTAATACTGCCATCACCATCTTCAAATCCAAGGGCAATATCTGCCCATTTTGCAGCGTCTA
This sequence comes from Aliiglaciecola sp., assembly GCF_039982535.1. NCBI lineage: Bacteria > Pseudomonadati > Pseudomonadota > Gammaproteobacteria > Alteromonadales > Alteromonadaceae > Aliiglaciecola > Aliiglaciecola sp. The sequence goes on along the minus strand of NZ_JBDWYG010000011.1, from coordinate 49,663 downwards.
TTATGGCGGCTTTTGATGCTGACAAAGGTTTGCCACTGCGTTCTTCATCACCTGTCATCACAATCTGAATGCTCACTTCATCCAGCAGCCCTAGGGTTTTTAACGCTCGCATCACCTCAATAATGATAACGTCGCCGCCTTTCATGTCGGTAACGCCCGGGCCTGCGGCTTTGTTATTTGCTAAACTTTGATAGCTTTGAAAACTGTCCGTTTTCGCAAACACAGTATCAAGGTGTCCGATCATCAAAATTTTGGGACCTTTGCTCCCGTAGCTAGCAACTAAGTGTCCAGCTCGTCCAAACTCAGCACCATCTTGCCATTGTACATCGAATCCTAGGGGCTCTAATTCATCCTTAAATAACATGCCCACTTGTTTGACCCCAGTAAAGTTCATGGTGCCACTATTAATATTAACGGACTCTATCAACAGCGCTTTGGCTTCAGGCAATTGCTGATTCAAAGTATCAACAATCTTAGCTTCGATACGCGGACTAACCTGAGCGGCGTTTACAAGCACAGAAAATAGAGTGAGAGAAAAGAATAAAGAGCGTCGAAATAGCATAATAATCCACGAATAATTAATTTGCTAAACAGCATAAAATTAGCGTCTTATAAAGTCTAGTTATATGAAAAATGTTTAAAACTGGAAATTTTAAGCAATTGATTAAGTATCAAACTATAAATGCAGCCCATATTCCTGTAAATTACGCGCACTTTTTGTCATCATTCTTAATCAATCTGACACTGTCTAGATTATACTTGTGCAAACATCAGAGTAGATTGAACTTATATTCAACGAGGAAATTTATGAAAGCACTTTCTGACATAGCCGTAGTTGGCTTAGCCGTAATGGGCGAAAACCTAATTTTAAATATGGCTAGTAAAGGGTTTACGGTTACGGCCTATAACCGCTCTTATAGCAAAGTGGAAAATTTTCTAGGAACGCGAGCAAAAGACAAAACCATTCGTGGAGCAGATTCTATAGAGTCTCTTGTTGCCTCATTAAGTTCACCACGCAAGATTATGTTAATGGTGAAGTCCGGCCAACCAGTAGATGACTTTATCGAACAATTGATCCCCCATTTAGATAAAGGTGACATTATTATTGATGGCGGCAATAGTCAGTTTGAAGATTCTAATCGTCGTACCGCCATGTTAACCGAAAAAGGTTTGTTATACGTGGGTACCGGTGTGTCTGGTGGCGAAGAAGGCGCATTACTTGGTCCATCAATTATGCCGGGCGGAAACCCAGAAGCATGGCCACACGTTAAACCTATTTTCCAAGCTATTTCGGCTAAAGTGAAAGATGAAAACGGTGAGCTATCGATCCCATGTTGTGATTGGGTAGGGGAAGGCGGAGCAGGACATTTCGTGAAAATGGTCCATAACGGTATTGAATATGGCGATATGCAAATTATTTGCGAAGGCTTCATTCTAATGCAAGATTTATTGGGCATGAGCACCGATGAAATGCAGGCTGTTTTTAAACAGTGGAATGAAACTGAATTATCTAGCTACCTGACTGAAATTACCGCCGATATTCTAGGTTATAAAGAAAATGGCGAAGCTCTGGTTAATAGTATATTGGATACTGCAGGACAAAAAGGTACTGGTAAATGGACAGGCATCACTGCGTTGCATTTAGGCGTCCCTTTAACGTTGATCGGTGAAGCTGTGTTTGCTCGATGTCTTTCGGCGATAAAAGATCAGCGTGTGCAAGCGGCGAAAACTATTTCAGGTCCTAAGGCAGAATTTACCGGGGATAAGGAAGCTTTCCTTGAAAGCTTACGTCAGGCGCTACTGGCTTCTAAAATCGTCTCATATGCCCAAGGTTTTGCTGTTTTGCAAGAAGCTGCTAAAGAATATAAATGGGACCTCGATTATGGCAGCATCGCTATGATGTGGCGCGAAGGCTGTATTATTCGTTCGGTATTCTTGGATAACATCAAAGCCGCTTACGACAACAACCCTGGCTTAGATAATTTATTGTTAGATGACTACTTTAACCAAGTGGTTGCGAACGCTCAGCAAGGTTGGCGTGAAGTAGTTTCTACCGCAGCTATGCAAGGTGTTGCGATTCCTTGTTTATCATCCGCCTTGAGTTATTTTGATGGTTACCGCACGGAAAACCTTCCTGCGAATTTATTGCAAGCTCAACGGGACTATTTTGGTGCTCACACTTATGAGCGTAAAGATAAACCGCGTGGTGAATTCTTCCATACAAATTGGACAGGCAGAGGCGGAGATACAGCTTCAACTACCTACGATGTGTAAGTAATTTAAGGCTTAAAAAAGCTGCATTTGCAGCTTTTTTTATGTCCGCAATTTAACCTAGATTACCAGTTTAAAATATCGGCAAACAGTGGCGAAAAATGCGTTGCTATTGCCAAGTGCTGGTCAATTGTAGGGTGGGGATCGAACTCATCCCCCTCACAATTTATGCAGGGTACATGATGAAGTTGTGGGTGATTTACTTGTTTGACTATGGTGAGCAAACATTGGTTCAAGCAGTGTTTTTTGAGCTTGTTTTCCAAGCTATTACTGAGCATTGGCCCTTCTGAAATCATAATTTGAGTATTAGGATATAGGCTCAATAAATGCTCAATCCAATCAGTGTAGTGCTGGTTGAATAAATCGATATTGGGAATGTCATTATAGAAGTCATTTGTGCCCAAACAAATAAAAATGCCATCTGGTATATAGGCGTCAATGGGCCATCTATGGTTATAAGGTGTTTCTGGAATTGTCAGAGGAAAAATCTGGGGCAACTGTGGTAAACGTACTGACGTATCTGAACCTTGAAGCAGTCCTCGTCCCCCGTAAGCGATTAAGTGTACTTGGGCGTTTAACATTCTGCCTAAGAGCATGCCAAAGGATTGTCTAGCATTGGATAAGTGAGGGCCTTTTCGGGTATTACTGGTTGATGCCGGCCTTTCCATTAAAGCACCTGAGGTGATTGAATCGCCAACAAAAAGTAATTTTTTGGAAGGCAGTGAAGGTGTCTCTAACAAGTCGCCACTTTCTAAAATGAGTGATTTGAGACTAATGATGCCATGCCAAGATTCTCCGCGATTAATCAGTTCTATCTTGTTGAGTTTTGCTTGTTTAGCTTTGATTAGATAAAAAGGTTTAGGTGTCTTGGAAACCACTAAAATCTTGGCTAGTTTATTATTTACAACAACGTCTATTCGGCCTTTGCCGTGTGGGCTGTGGGCAACCAATTGAACGCTTTTGGCTGAAACATTAAAGTGCACACTGACCCCAGGATAACTGAGCTCAAGGCTTTTATTTGTGCTTAAGGTTCTGCCCATAACAGCAAACCGTGGATCATCAAAAAAGACTTCTTTTTTCATTTCTAACCAAAATTCAGTTGGTTATGCGATATATGACAGGAATTATACGGTAGATGGTATGTTGAATTACATAGCAAAGCGTAAACTAATAGTGAACTTGTTTTCTTGGATTGCTTAAGGTTGATTAAATAACTGTTCACTTTGTGGATAATATTTGCTGATCAAAGCTCGTCAATGATTGACCTTAATGCAACAAGTGAAACGCTTCTCCCCAATTTTCCAGTCTAGCTGGATGCTTTCGCCCCGTTTTATACGGGGCTTTTTTATTTCCAGCGTTTTTAAAGCTAGGTTGGAAAATTTCAATGTGAAAAAAACTTATCGTGGTAACCTTTTTAAGTGAAACTTTATGAAATCTTTGTGTGAAGTTAATTTACCATATGAAATTAAATGAAAGGTATAGCCTTAGGTTATACCTAGTGCTAGGCTATTTGGGGTTAATGTTAATTCCATTTCATTGTGAAAAATATTGACTAACTTACTATTTTATAAAGGGATTTTAATCAAATAAGTTGAATTATTGGTCATACTTATCTATAAATAAAACTGTGGATAGGTTAAAAAAATCTTATACATCAAAAAAACCAATCCATCATGTTGATTTTAGTATCAGCTCGCACATAAGAGCTTAGCTAAATCACGTGTTTATATTGGAAAATTTATTGAAAAATCCAAACATAATTTTATGGGAACAACACATGAAGAAAAACTTTTCTAAACTTTCGATGGGAATAAAGATGGGATTGTCGGCAACGGCTGCACTATCTTTGACAATGACCTCATCACTAATGGCTCAAGAGTCTGCTGATGCAAACGCTGACGTTGAAAAAATTGCGGTAGTTGGTAGTCGTGGAGCTCCACGTTCAGTAGGTGATTCTCCTGTACCCATCGATATAATTGGCGGAGACGAGCTGTCGAAAAACGCATCTACCGACATGCTAGATATGTTGGTTGCAGCGGTTCCGTCATTTAACGTCCGTGCACAACCTATTAGTGACGCGGCTTCCTTAATTCGTCCAGTAAATTTGCGTGGTTTATCCTCTGATAGTACGTTGATTTTGTTAAATGGTAAGCGCCGTCACCGTGCATCGGTAATTGCTTTCCAAGGTGGTGGTGTAAACGATGGGGCTCAAGGCCCAGACATTTCTGTTATTCCTAGCGTAGCCCTTAAGCAAGTTGAAGTGTTACGAGATGGTGCGGCAGCGCAATATGGTTCTGATGCCATTGCTGGGGTAATGAACTTTGTGCTTAAAGACGATTCTGAGGGAGGATCCTTCTCTATTCGCCAAGGTGGTTATTATGAAGGTGACGGCGATTCAACAGTAATCGACGGCAACATTGGATTACCATTCACAACCGAAGGTTTTGCCAACTTTAGTTTTCAATATAAAACTGCAGACGCCACAAGCCGCAGTGTGCAAAGACCAGATGCTCAGGCTATATTTGAAGCCGGCAATACAGAAATACAAAACCCTGCACAAATATGGGGTAACCCAGAGATTGATGACGATATAACCATTTTTGGTAATATCGGTCTTGATTTAGGTGATGATAAAGAATTTTATTTATTCGGTAACTACTCAGAGCGTGACGTGACAGGTGGTTTTTATTACCGTAACCCCCACAACCGCGGTAACGTTTATTCAAATGACGGCGGTGAAACATTGTTGGTTGGTGCTGTAAATGGCGATCAAAGCAGTTGTGCCGTAGTGCCTGCAAATGTTCCTAACGTGTTAAACACGCAAGAATATTTGGATATGGTTGCAGATCCAAATTGTTTCTCAATGAACATGGTTCCTGGTTTTGCAGGCGGTTATACACCTCAGTTCGGTGGTAATATTACCGATACATCTTTAACAATGGGAACCAAAGGCGAGATTAAATCAGGCTTTTTGGCGGATTGGTATTTTGATTTAAGTGGTTCAGTAGGCCGCAGTGAATCTAAATTTAATCTGAAAAATACCCTAAACCCTTCTTTAGGTTTAGATACACCTACGGAATTTGAAACAGGCTCATACATCCAATTAGAAAAAACCTTTAACTTCGATTTAGTTAAACAATTAGAAATGGGCGGTAAAGATGTTAATTTCGCATCTGGATTAGAGTGGCGTGAAGAAAGCTTTGAAATTGTTGCAGGTGAACAGGCTTCTTGGGAAGCTGGTGAATACGCAGACCAAGGCTTTAACATCGGTTCTCACGGCTTCAAAGGTTTTGGTCCAGAGTCTGCAGGTGTAAACACACGTCGCAATGTGGGTGCATATTTAGATGTGGAAAGTTACTTAACCGACGATTTCCTACTAGGTGCAGCACTTAGATACGAGGATTTCTCTTCTTTTGGTGACACATTAGATTATAAATTGACGGTTCAGTATGTTGTTAACGAGACTGTGTCTCTACGTGGTTCTCACAGTACTGGTTTTAGAGCGCCAACTGTTGGTCAGGCGAATGTTGTAAATACCCAGACTTCAATTGTTAATGGTGATTTAATCCAGACCTTTATCGCGCCACCAACGGATCCTTTGTCATCGTTCTACGGCGGTAAAGAGTTAAATCCTGAAGAATCAACTAGTTTTGCATTTGGTGCTGTAATTGAAACGGGTGATGTTTTCTTCACCATTGATTACTACAATATCGAAGTGACAGATCGTATCGCACAGTCAAGTCAGATTACTGTTCTTGAAGAAGACTATGAGGAACTTAGAAGTCTAGGTGTGCAAAATCCTGAGTTGATTTCAGCCGTTACTTACTACGCAAACGATTTCGATACGACTACTCAAGGTATCGATTTAGTGGCAAATTATTCTCTTAATTTGTTTGACGGTGATACAACTTTAAGTCTTGCTTATAACTGGAATGAAACTTCAGTTGATTCATTTAACCCAGAAACAACCGATGAAGGTAAAGTGCGCCGTTTAGAAAGAGGCATGCCAGACCATCGTGGAACATTCACAGTATCCCAGAGCTGGGAAGATGTAAGCATGTTCATTCGTGCTAACTACTTTGGTGAATATTACGCGACGCATGCAGATGATACCTCTGATTGGGGTTCTGAGATTGCTGATTCTGCGGTAACTGTAGATATTGAAGTGAGCTATTACATCAATGACTCATTTACCATTTCTGCCGGAGCAAACAACTTGTTTGATCAAGAAGCTCAAAAACTTAAAGATGGTACTTTGGGTGAGTTAGGTGCCATATATTATGAAAGTGGTCCTTTCGATTACAATGGCGGATATTACTATGTACAGGGTAAATATAGTTTCTAAACCCTTGGTGCTTTAGTTAAAAAGCCAATAAATAAAAAGACCTCCAATTGGAGGTCTTTTTGATTTTATACCGTGAAGAATCAAAATTTTTTGATTAAATATGAAGTGTTACATACCGCCAAATTGCCTCAAGCCAAACTAAGGTTAGCAAGGTTAACGCGATAAATACTGCCGAAGATCCCATGTCTTTAGCGCGACCAATGAGAACATTGTTTTCCAGAGTAATCGCGTCAGCCAAAGCTTCAATGGCGGAATTAACAATCTCCGCAAACAATACAAAAAGTAAACAGCTAATCAGCATCAGCAGGTGTAAGGTCGAAGATGCAATCACAAATGAAAATGGTAACAAAACCAGTGCCATGATCAATTCTTGGCGAAATGCTGATTCATGCTGCCAAGCCGCGGCAAAACCACGAAAAGAGCATTGTGTGGCTTTGACTATTCGCGTTAACCCTTTGCCATTAGGTTTATTCACTAGCTTCAATTTTTCATCAATAACAGGTGCTGGAGTCACTTTATTTTTCATAAAATTGGTCTTGTGATTTAACCTTTAACTTGCACACAGGGTTAACTAGCAAACGGCTTAGTTTGGATAGCGTTTTTGCAGGCCCTGATAAACACAATCGCTGTAATTATGGAGGCTGATATCTAGCTCGTTTAATACTTCAACTAGGTGTTCGTTATCTTCACGGCCTAACCAAACTTTTAAATAGGTGCCGTCTTTATAGCCATTATCTTGGCGGAAAAAGTTAAGAACGTTTTTACCAACGTATTGACGATAAAGCTCATCTGAGTCCATTTCAGCTTGTTCAACAATTTTAATGAATAATGGTACTGAAAAGCGTTTAGCGGCGCACAAGCCAGCCATTAATTCCAAATTATCTAAAATGTCTTGGTCATTAAACGCATATTCTTTGCCGTCGAACGTAACGGACTGGACACCACTAATTAATTCACTTGCAATAGTTTCGGCAGAGGACTCTATGTTGCCATCAAAGTCGATAATGATTGCGTAAAGTGCAAAGTGCCAAATGTCCACTAATTCCATTTGCAACTGGGGTAGGTCTTTTTGTTGCGCTTTCCACCATTTCCACCCATGATGTTCAATCCCCTCGACCGCCTCTATCATTGCAGCTCTAAGGTATTGATATCCGGCAGTTAACCACTGGGCATTAACCTTTTGATTCATTTTGGCTTGAAGGTTAAGCATAGTATTAAGTTGAGTTGAGGAGAGCATAAAAGTCCTTGTGTAGAATTAGCGAGTGCATAGTGTACTTGTTTTGTGATAATCGGCATAGCCTGAAACAGACTAATCATAATTATAATATTAACCGTTAAATAGTTGCACATCGTCATGTGACAAACATGCTTTAGAGTGCTTTCTATTAGGTAATAAACTAAAAATTTAGGAGACAGGTGTGAAGAAATACGTAGTTATTTGCTTGATGTTATTTTCATCAGTAGCGTTTTCCCAAAGTAAATCAATCAGTGATTTTACTAGCGGAATGCAGTCAAAGGAGGGGTTTTACACCGTCTATTACCAACAAGATAGTGGGAAGTTATACTTACAAATTGATAACTTTGGGGAACAAATTATATTCCAAAGTAGTTTACCTCAAGGTATTGGTTCAAATGATATTGGCCTCGATAGACTGCAACTTGGTAAAACACGTTTAGTGATTTTCGAACGTTTTGGCGATAAAGTCCTCCTAAAACAGCTTAATACACAGTTCCGTTCGACTACGGATAATGCTGCAGAAGCGGCCAGTATTGATGAGGCTTTTGCTGATTCGGTTATTGCCGGTTTCAAAATCTTAGCCCAACAAGATGGCTCCGTTTTAGTCGACTATACGGACTTTCTACTATCTGATATCCACGGTATTTCAGCACGTTTAACTCGTGCCAAACAGGGCAGTTTTAAAGTAGATACTAAGCGCAGCGCAGTTTATATGCCACGCACTAAATCCTTCGTCGACAATACTGAAATGGAATCATTAGTTACCTTTGGTGGTACTAATCCTGGCAAATATCTACAACAAGTTACTCCTTCTCCTGATAGCGTAACCGTACATTTGCACCATTCACTAATCAGATTACCTGACGATAAGTATGAGCCAAGAGCGTTTAGTCCTAACTCTGGCTTTAATAAAATGACATTTCAGGATTATTCGGTGCCCATTGAAGATTCAATGGAGCAAAGTTTAATTCGACGTCATCGTTTATTTAAAAAAGATCCCAATGCTGCGGTCAGTGAAGCCGTAGAGCCTATTATTTATTATTTAGATCCAGGTGTACCTGAGCCGGTGAGAAGTGCTTTGTATGAAGGTGCAATGTGGTGGGATCAAGCGTTCACTAAAATTGGCTACAAAAATGCGTTTCAAGTGAAAATGTTGCCTGAAGATGCAGATCCCATGGACGTGAGATACAACGTTATCAATTGGGTTCACCGCGCGACTCGTGGCTGGTCTTACGGTATGTCGGTGCGCGATCCGCGTACAGGTGAAATCATTAAAGGCCAGGTTACCTTAGGTTCACTGCGGGTACGTCAGGACTACCTCATTGCTTTGGGTTTAACTAGTCCATTTAAACAAAGTGATAGCAGTATCGAAGAGCAAAAGGAAATGGCCTTAGCTCGTATCAGGCAACTTTCCGCACACGAAGTGGGTCATACCCTAGGTCTGGCGCATAACTTTGCCGCTAGTGCTTATGGTCGTGAGTCGGTAATGGATTATCCCCATCCTACGGTCAGAATAAAAAATGGCAAAGTAGATATCTCTGATGCCTATGCAGTGGGTATGGGAAAATGGGATGACCACACCATAGCTTATGGTTACCAAGATTTACCTGATGATGTAAATGAAGCAGACTATCTAGAAGATACGATTCAAAAAGCACTTAATTCTGGTTTACTTTATATTAGCGATCGTGATGCTAGACCTAGCCATGCCATTAGTCCTATTGGTCATTTGTGGGATAACGGTAAAGATCCGGTTGAAGAGTTACACAACCTAATAGAAGTACGCGATGTTGCTTTATCAGAGTTTGGCATTAATTCCATTCCTGAGGGGAAAACCCTAGCGTCATTGCAAGAAACCCTAGTGCCAGTTTATTACCTCCACCGTTATCAGCTAGACGCTGTGGTTAAACTGATTGGTGGTTTAAACTATGCTTATGAAAGCAAAGGTGATTACCCAGAACCTAAGGGCGTATCCTATGTAGAGCAAAGTAAACAAATGGCGGCACTAGATGCCATGCTTGAAACTCTTTCACCTGAATTTCTGCATATCCCAGCTAATATTACAGCGTTAATCGCGCCTAAGAGTTTGGGTGAGTCAAATAGCCGTGAAAGTTTCCATGGTCGTAATGGATTGAGCTTTGATCCCATTAGTGCTGCGGAATCAGGAGCAGGATATACTTTGGGTCTACTGCTTAAAGCAGAACGCTTAAATCGCCTTGCTGCGCGTCCGATAAATAGCCGAGATCAGTTAACTATCCCTGTCTTATTGGAGAAATTATTCGATGCGACAATACAGCAAAAATCGAGTAAATTTGCTGCTGATGTTAAGCTGCGGGTAGATTATGTAGTGCTTAATAGTGTTATCCAAGCAATGCAGGCTAAGGAAATTGCTCCAGAAGCCCAAGGCGCATTGTTAGATGGCTTGATGGATTTACACACTTGGTTGAAGAAAAATTCACGTTATGGTCAAAACAAAGTTATGGCCAAACAGTTGGATTGGTTTATGGCAACAGGTGAATGGAAAGGCAACTTTGAAGTGAAACCACTTCCTCCAGGTTCGCCAATCTAAACATCAATATTCATAAATAATATGTAAGCCGGCTTTTGCCGGCTTTTTTATGAATTAACAGCGGTTATAGGTTATTCGGGAACAGCAATGAAAAGTAGAAAAATGCATAGAATTATCGGTATGTTGTTAATTTTACCTATGTTTGGCTGGGTGGTAACTGGATTCATATTTTTTACCAAGCCTGGCTATGAAGGTGCTTATGATCAACTAGCGATTAAAACCTATCCTTTACAGAGAGCATTTGTTATTCCGCCAGAGGCTAACTGGTTGGAAGCAAAAGTTGTTAAAACCATATTGGGCCATCATTTATTGGTGAAAACAAAAGATGGTTTTGAGCATTTAGATCCTATTTCCTATCAACCTAAGAAGTTAGTCGACGGTGAAGCCTTGCAATTGCTCATCAATGATACATTTTTACATGATCCTCAACGTTATGGGGTAGTGGCATCCATAGACGGCAACCAAGCTATTACAAACACTGGCGTTGAGGTGAGCCTGAACTGGTCGCAACTTAGTTTAAGACAAAGTGGCCAAGATACTGCGCTTATAAATTTATTGTACAAAATACATTATTTGCAGTGGACCCCATTCAAAGAGTTTAATCAAATTTTCGGTTTTTTTGGCCTGATGCTATTAATTTTATTAACCCTATTTGGCATTAAAATGGTTATCTCCACTAAACCTAAAAGAGCGTAACTCCAAGGGTCAATCTACATTTTCTAATTAACAGCAATTGATATTCTTCCATTGACATATGAAATTTCATATATATGATAAATAACATATGTGAATAATCGTATGTGTGTATGAGCCCCTTAAAAATTTTTAAATGTCTGTCTGACGATACTCGACTGAAATCCGTAATGTTGATCGCGGAATTTGGCGAGTTGTGCGTTTGTGATCTTATGCAGGCGCTAGGTCTTGAACAACCCAAAATCTCCCGCCACCTTGCCGAGTTACGTAAATGTGGTGTGTTACTTGATGAAAGACGGGGAAAGTGGGTGTATTACCGACTTCACCCTGAATTACCTGAATGGGCAAATAAGGTGATCAGCGAATCTAGTGTGCATAACAAGTCATACTACGAAGAGGCACTAGACAGACTTAAGGCTGCACAAATAATTCCCTCCAACTGCTGTTAATTAAGGTTTTAGCATGAAAATTTTATACATTTGTACTCACAACCGATGCCGTAGCATCCTTTCTGAAGCTATCACAAATCAGTTAGCGGGGGAGGTGATTGAAGCAAAGAGTGCGGGTAGTCAGCCCGCGGGAGAAGTTCATCCTTTATCTATAAAATATTTGCAACAAGCGGGTATTTCAATTGCGGGTTTGCAGAGTCAATCGTGGAACGACTTTGAACACTTCGATGCAGATTTGGTGGTCACAGTCTGTGACTCTGCCGCAGGAGAGTCTTGTCCCCTATGGTTTGGAAAGTCTTTGAAAGTTCATTGGGGGTTAAGTGACCCCTCTAAAGTTCAAGGGTCAGAAGAACAGATCGCCGCCTCTTTTGAAGCCTGCATTGAGGAAATTACCGCCAGGGTTAAACAATTAAAAACCTTAGCAGAAAAAGGCCTTAATTCCACACAGTTGAAACAAGCTTTAGCTGAATTGGGAGCGCACTAATTATGATTCAGGATACCTCTTTAGCTAACATTGACGAGCAAAGCTTGCATAAACCAAGTTTTGAAAAATGCTTGGCAGAACCTGCTGAGCATGCACCGCGTATTTTGTTGTTACATGGCTCCATGCGAAAACGGGCCTTTAGCCGCTTAGTGGTTGAAGAGTGTGCCAGATTGTTAACCCACTTTGGCGCAGAAACCAAAATATTCAACCCTGAAGGGTTGCCGCAAACCGACACGGAAGATGAAAATCATCCAAAAGTCAAAGAGCTGCGTGAACTTATGCTGTGGTCGGAAGGCCAGGTATGGTGCTCTCCTGAGCGACATGGCTCTATGACCAGTATCTTTAAAAGCCAAATCGATTGGGTGCCGCTAAATATTGGCGGTGTGCGTCCAACTCAAGGCAAAACCTTGGCGGTGATGCAAGTTTGTGGTGGATCCCAGTCATTTAATGTAGTTAATCAATTACGCATTTTAGGCCGCTGGATGCGTATGGTAACGATCCCAAATCAGTCTAGTGTGGCAAAAGCTTATTTGGAGTTCGATGAAAACGATCGTATGAAACCCTCTGCTTATTACAATCGCATCGTTGATGTAATGGAAGAGTTGATGAAATTCACTTTGTTATTGCGCAACAACAAAGACTATTTTGTTGACCGTTATTCTGAACGTGTGGAATCTGCTGAGCAACTAAGTCAGCGGGTGAACCAGCGCTCCATATAAAATAAAGGAGAAAATCATGGGAATGTTTGAGCGTTTTTTATCAGTGTGGGTGGGATTAGCCATTATTCTGGGTATTTTAGCCGGTAGTATTGCACCGGATGCGTTTGCGGTAATTGCCCGTATCGAATATGCCCATGTGAATATTGTCATTGCGGTTTTGATTTGGTTAATGATCTACCCAATGATGGTACAGATTGATTTTTCATCATTAAAAGATGTGGGTAAAAAACCCAAAGGTTTAGCACTTACCTTAGTCGTCAACTGGCTAATCAAACCCTTTACTATGGCGTTTTTAGGCTGGTTGTTTTTCAAAGGGCTATTCGCAGATTGGGTCGACCCGCAAACGGCCACTGAATATATTGCCGGGATGATCTTGCTCGGTGTAGCACCGTGTACAGCTATGGTGTTTGTTTGGAGTCAACTGGTTAAAGGAGATGCGAACTACACCTTAGTGCAGGTTTCTATCAATGACATCATTATGATCTTTGCGTTTGCCCCTATTGCAGGATTATTGTTAGGGGTGACTGATATAACAGTTCCTTGGGATACGTTATTTCTATCTGTTGTGCTCTACGTTTTGATCCCACTTGTGGCGGGTGCAATTACTCGTAAAAAATTAGAGCAGAACGAACAAAGTACCCAAATTGATCGATTTTTAGGGACCATGAAACCTTGGTCAATAATTGGTTTATTGGCCACAGTTGTTCTGTTATTTGGTTTTCAGTCAGAAACCATATTAGCCAAGCCTGAAGCAATCCTATTGATAGCCATTCCACTGTTAATTCAAACTTACGGTATTTTTGCCATTGCTTACTTTATAGCGAAGAAGATGAAACTCACCCACAAGGTTGCCGCCCCAGCTTGTATGATTGGCACCTCTAACTTCTTTGAACTAGCTGTGGCAGTGGCCATTTCGTTATTTGGCTTGCACTCAGGAGCAGCCTTGGCAACGGTAGTGGGGGTGTTGGTGGAAGTTCCTGTAATGCTTTCATTAGTTTGGTTTGCTAATCGCACCCGCCATTGGTTTGATGAAGCCTAATTAGCGAGTGATGCCAGTGTAAACTGGCATCACTGCGTGATAATACTGGCCATCAAGTTTTCCTGGCCGAAATTTAATGTCTTTCCGAGTATAAAACCGCTTAACGAACGGTTAATTAAGGTTTAATAAAACTCGGTAAATCTCAACTGAATACTGTTGTTTCTGGCTTAAGCATCGGTCACAAATATGGATCTTTTTTGAATTCATCATTAGTGGCTTCTTTAAAAATGCGTAAATGCTTGCCTTAACCCTTTGTGTAAATTAATTGTTATCAATAAGTTGCTTTGTTTTTAGTTGTTGTTGTGTTTGTTTTGTTTTAAAAGTTTATTAAAAACAATAGCTTGGCTTTTATATTGGGTTGTTAATTACAATTTATATATAAAACTAATACAAAAGTATTCGAATAATTAATTAAACTTATACAACTAATATCTCTACTATTTTTGTATTCTAAATCAGAGGATACATTTCATGCATTTCGATTACTCTCCAAAAACCCAAGCTTTACTTGATCGTCTTAACCAGTTTATGGACGAAAATATCTATCCCATAGAACAAGAATATATTGAGCTTGTGGACAATAATCCGCAACGCTGGACAACGCCTGCTTTAATGCAAGAGTTGAAAGAGAAAGCTAAAGCTGCGGATTTGTGGAATCTGTTTTTACCTGAAGAATATTTACCTTATGGGGCGGGTTTAACTAACCTTGAATATGCGCCATTGTGTGAAGCAATGGGCCGAGTGTTATGGAGCCCAGAAGTATTTAACTGTAGCGCGCCAGATACCGGTAATATGGAAGTATTATCTAAGTACGGCAGTGAAGCCCACAAAAAGCAATGGTTAGAGCCCTTGCTAAATGGTGAAATTCGTAGCGCATTTGCGATGACAGAACCTGCGGTAGCGTCCAGTGATGCTACCAATATCGAAACGGCTATCGTTCGCGATGGCGATGAGTATGTGATCAATGGCCGTAAGTGGTATACCAGTGGTGCAATGAATACCAACTGTAAAATCATGGTTGTCATGGGCAAAACAGATCCTTCTGCAGACCGACACAGACAACAATCTCAAATATTGGTACCAATGGACACCGCTGGTGTTACTGTTGTGCGTCCAATGAAAGCCATGGGCTTTTATGATGAGCCTATTGGTCATGCTGAAGTGTTGTTTGAAAATGTGCGTGTGCCTGCGAGCAATTTATTAGTCGGTGAGGGGGAAGGATTTGCTATTGCCCAAGGTCGTTTAGGGCCGGGTCGAATTCACCACTGTATGCGTCTTATCGGATGTGCTCAACGTGCTTTAGACTTAGCCTGTGAAAGGGTTGAGAAGCGTGTTGCATTTGGTCAACCTCTAAGTAAGCAGCAATCGGTGAGAGAGTCTATTGCGCAAATGCATTGTGACATAGAGCAGGCTAGACTGCTTACTCTTAAAGCGGCTGACAAAATGGACCGTTACGGTAACAAAGTATCACGAGATATTATCGCCGCAATTAAAATTGTTGCTCCGAGCATGGCGTGCAAAGTGATTGATCAATCTATCCAAATGCATGGCGCTGAGGGAACCAGTCAAGATACTGTATTGTCAGCTATTTATGCCTATGCAAGAACCATTAGATTAGCAGATGGCCCAGATCAAGTGCACATGATGCAACTCGGTCGCAATTTGATTAAAGATCATGTTGGAAAGCAACAAAGCTAGATTTAAACGCAGTATCAATTAATCAGCTAAATTAACTATTTAAAGAGGTTGAAGTGACGAAATCAGATTCAGTTAACCAACTTGATATGGAAACATTAGAAGCTTATTTTCGTGCCAACGTATTTGATTTTACGGGGGCCTTTAAAGCTGAAAAGTTTAGTGGCGGTCAATCGAATCCCACGTTTAAGATCACGGCGGGAGACACGAGTTATGTACTCAGACGTCAACCGCCAGGTAAATTGCTCAAATCTGCTCACGCAGTAGATAGAGAGTTTAAAGTTATCAATGCATTGCAAGATACTAAAGTGCCAGTGGCCAAAGTTTATCACCTGTGTGAAGACACCAGTGTCATTGGCAGTATGTTTTATGTGATGGAATATGTCGATGGCGCGGTTTACTGGAATAGTAGCTTGCCAGAGATTGATAGCAATGAAAAACGTCATGCAATGTATCAGCAGATGAGTCAAGTGTTGGCTGATTTGCATGCTGTGGATGTGGAAGAGGTAGGGCTGAGTGACTACGGCAAAGCCGGTAATTATTTTGAACGGCAGCTTAGTCGCTGGTCGAAACAATATAAATTATCAGAGATTGATCCTATTCCCGACATGGACACATTGATCACTTGGTTAAGCAACCATATTCCAGATGATGACGGCAAAGTATCCCTAGTTCATGGTGACTATCGTCTAGATAATTTAATGTTTTCGAAAACATCAGCAGAGATTATCGCGGTTTTAGATTGGGAATTATCCACTCTAGGGCACCCACTGGCTGATTTAGCTTATCAGTGCATGCAATTGCGTCTGCCAGCGCATATCGGCCATTCTAGTGGTTTAGGTGGCGTAGATAGGCAAGCCTTAGGCATACCCAGTGAGCAGGAGTTTGTTGATTGGTATTGTCAGCGTGCAGGTTTAGATAAAATTGAAAATTGGCATTTCTATCTAGCCTTTAGTTTCTTCCGTCTGGCGGCCATCGCCCAAGGTGTCGCTAAACGTGCCCAAGAAGGCAATGCATCCAGTGCACAAGCGAATAAGGTGGGAGCCATGGTACCGCCGTTAGCCAGAATGGCAGTAGAATTAATTGAGGAACATCAATGAAAGCAATAGTGTGTAAAGAGTTCGCCAGCGTCGAAAAATTGAGTTACGAAGATGTACCTGATCCAAAAGCTGAAAAAGGTCAGGTTGTTGTAGATATAAGTGCCTCTGGGGTGAATTTTCCTGATGGGCTATTAGTACAAGGCCTATACCAGATCAAACCAGACTTTCCATTTATTCCTGGTGGTGAAGTTGCAGGAGTGATCAGCGAAGTAGGGGAAGGGGTTCCACATTTAAAAGTTGGCAGTCGTGTTATCGCTCTGTGCATGTTAGGTGGGTATGCTGAAAAGGTCGCTGTTCCGGCTACCCATGTTCTGCCTTTACCTGATGAAATTCCTGACGATGAAGCTGCGGCCTTAGTTACCGCCCACGCTACGGCTCATCATGCGTTAAAACAGCGCGCCAACATTCAACCAGGGGAAACCTTAGTGGTTACAGGTGCAGCTGGTGGCACAGGGTTAGCCGCGGTCCAAATTGGTAAAGCCATGGGCGCGAAAGTGATTGCCGTTTGTTCTACGCAAGAGAAACTCGATATTGCCAAACAAAATGGTGCGGACATCCTGATCAATTACACCGAAAAGGATCTGAAAACAGCGTTAAAAGAAGCGACTGACGGCAAAGGTGCTGATGTGGTTTATGAGTGTGTTGGTGGGGATACCTTCCATGCATGTTCACGCAGTATGGGCTGGAATGGGCGATTGTTGGTGGTCGGTTTTGCTGGGGGCACTATCCCAGAATTCCCTGTTAACCTAGCGTTAGTGAAAGGGTATTCGGTGGTAGGAGTGTTCTGGGGTTCATTTACTCAGCATCAACCTAAAGAATTCCAAGCTAATATGAAAGAGCTACTTACTTGGTATTTGCAAGGCAAAGTAAAAGTAATTGTTGATCAAACATTGCCTTTAGAACGAGCGCACGAAGCCCTTAACAAGGTACTAGGGCGTGAAGTAAAAGGTAAAATGGCATTGCGACCTTAAACCGATTAATCCACTGTAGATGATATAAGTGGTTAATAATCGTGCTTGAATCACTGCAAGTGAAATAATACACTGCGGCCTCATTTTTCTGAGGCCCTTTTTATTCATGGATGTATCTGCGCGTCAATTTATCGTTTTACTGCTAGCAGGCTGGATGCTGCTAAGTGGTTGTTCGACCCAAAAGGCATTAACCAAAGCCGAGTTAGACGCGTTCAATGAGCACAATCAACTATTAAGTCAGGCAGAACATTTTGTCCATGGAAACATTTTTACGGGCATGGTTCATGTGCGGGCTAGCAGCTTACAAAGTTGGAATAACCTTTTAAAAACCTACTCTTGCTCAGCTGATCTAGACCACAGAACACTAGACAACTCTTATAATCAAAACCAACCCATTTTCACTGACGCTATGCAAACCTTGGCAGAGTCTGAGTCTCTATTTACCTCTGAACAAGAGAAAAATGTTTTAGCAGATGTTTCTCAACTCGCATATCGCCTTTTTAGCATCAGTTATGCAAAGGGTTATGCCCACCAAATAAAACTGGCGAATGAACTGTCTCCAGGTTTGCGAGACGAGCTATGCGATGGAAAAGTGGATGAAGGCAACGCTTACTATTTGGGGTATCGAAATTCGGTTGTCTGGCGTTCTTTTGATAGCGCTCTTCTGGAAAACTTAAATGGATTACAGGCGCATGCTCGTAATGGCGACAAAGCATTTCAAAAGTTACTTGATCAACATTACGCACAATTTGATGCATTGGTTTACAGTCACGCATATCAACAATCAGAGGCATATCAATCTTTGTTTTTTGAAATCAATAAGTTTGAAAACGTTGAATTATATGGCGAAGAAGTATCTCGACTGTCAATTCGTTATAGCGAAGTCGAGGTGCAAAACAAGCACAATGACTTTGCGTACCTGATGTTATCTTCTGGTTATCATTGGGGCATGATGTCTGTATTGGCATTGTTAGAGGAAGAGTATCCTCGAGTCCATGACCTTAAGAAAACTCAAGGAGTTCAATTGATACACCAAAGCGTTGATAATTTAAGTGAGAGTGATTAAGAACCATCAGGTTTCTACAGTTGGTTTGATAAAACATCTGAGCTGGGAGTGCCCATTAGGTTTTTTTCATTAATCCATTGTCGCAATGTTTTGCCGTCGCGTTCTGGGGCCGTTAATTTGCTCTTAGGCAGGTTTTTCATCAACAGTTGCGCTGTATGGTGAGCTTCATTTAGCAAAGCGGTTCTAATGAGACTCTGCCCACCACAACTAATTCCGTCATAATAGTGTTGTAGCTTCAGTCTATATTGGGTTCTCATTTCAGTCAGTTTTTGCTGCAAGTTCGAATAATCATCGGAAGCGACGATGGCACAAAGACTATTTAAAGCCGTATTGATATCTCCTTTAGCGTTGCTTGCATAAAAAACATTTATCATTACAAAGGTTAAAATAATAAATAATTTTCTTATCAACTGATTTATCCCTGTTTCAAATTGCTAATCAATTTAAGATTATTTTTCGAGGGGGAAGTTACGATTGTTTTTAATTAAACGTCGCCTTAAAGCAACGATGCCAATCAAAAAGAGTAACAAGGTGGGCGCGTTTGATATGGCGCTAGCGCTATTTATGAAGCTGAGCAAAATATAGTCGTCCGATGACCAGCGAGTATTATGTAAATCCAGTGCCAATAACTCGCCATTAAAATTAATATCAGATGCATTAAAACCCACCACATTAGTCAGTAAGTCAAAGTCGGCAGGATTGAATAGGCTGGGAACTATAGATAGGGTTAGTAATTCGTTAGCACCAAGTCCTAAGTTGTCTTGTAGGTTACTGATCATCAGTGAGTTATCTTCAAAATCTACACTAAGATAGGGGGTGCCCACCAATAATAAGTTAAATTCACTTTCATTCTCATTAGCAATAGACATTTTATTGTCACAATCCCAAATAATTGACGGCTCAATACCACAGACTACCTCAGTACCTATAATGGAGGCGTGTGCTGACCAAGAGCAGATCAATATCAAAGCGGTGAGTATTTTCATTCTAGAGCTGTCCGTTTTACTAATAAAAATTTTAGGGCTTAACTTTAAATTAATTTAGTTGGACAAAGATACAGAGGGATTGATACACGGGTATAGGGAGTAATACAGGAGGGGGATATATCATAAAGTGCTTAGCACTTTATGATATATGCTTGATTGCACTATTTGCTGGGGAATTCGTAGTCTTTAAAGGTATCCCGTAATGCTAATTTATTCAGTTTGCCGGTTGCTGTATGAGGAAGTTCTTTAGCAAAAACAACATCTTCTGGCAGTGACCATTTATGCATTCTGTCTTTCAAGTATTCAATCACATCATCACGGCTTAACTCGGCATTTTCAGCTAGCACCACGACTAACAAGGGGCGTTCTGTCCACTTCGGATGATAACGTCCAATTGCTGCCGCTTCGGCTATTTGTGGGTGGCTGGCTGCCGCGTTTTCGATGTCGATTGAGCTTATCCATTCCCCCCCCGATTTAATCACGTCTTTGGTACGGTCGGTAATTTGTAAATAGCCTTGTGGATCTATTGTGGCAACATCGCCGGTGTTCATCCATCCATCTGTATCTACTGGGCAATCAGCATCTCCAGGAGTTTGTGACATACCGTAGTAACCTGTTGCAATCCACGGCCCTTTGACTTTTAACGCACCAAAAGCAACACCATCCCAAGGTAACTCGTTGTTTTCTTCGTCGACAATTTTCATTTCGACGCCAAATACGCTTTTACCCTGTTTGAGTCTTAATTCGGTATCTTCTTCATCAGTGAGGTTTTCCATGCCTGGAGATAACGTAAACACAGTGCCAAGGGGGCTCATCTCAGTCATGCCCCAACCCTGTTTCACTTCTGTTTGATAGTCGTTTTTGAAGCGCTCAATGATGCCTCTAGGACAAGCTGCTCCACCGGAAGTAACGGCGCTTAAAGTAGGGACTTTTTTACCTGTTTTATCAAGGTATTCCAATAACGCCATCCAAATGGTGGGGACACCTGAACTGAGGGTAACCCCTTCGTTTTCAATCAAAGATTGTAAAGTTTCACCATCTGCCATTTTAGGCCCTGGCATAACTAATTTACTGCCAACCATGACTCCCGCATAAGGGATACCCCACGCATTAACATGGAACATAGGTACGATAGGCATGGTAACGCTTTTACATGAAGCGTTTGTGGTATCGGGCAATGAACCAGCATAGGCATGTAAAATAGTTGAGCGGTGGCTGTATACAACACCTTTTGGATTGCCCGTTGTACCCGAGGTATAACACATACCTGCAGCACTATTTTCATCGAACTCAGGCCATTGGTAGTTATCATCAAATTGGGCTAGGAGATCTTCATAGCAAATGACATTGTCTAAGGTCGTTTGTGGCATGTGATCTTTGTCGGTCAATACTACAATCTTTTCGACACTTTTCAGATGACTTTGTAACGACTCCACTAATGGCATCACTAACACATCAACGAACAAAATTTTATCTTCTGCATGGTTGATTATGTAATTCACTTGTTCGGGAAAAAGTTTTGGGTTGATCATATGGCAGACCATACCTGTCCCGGAAATGCCGTAATATAGTTCAAGGTGACGATAATCATTCCAAGCTAAGGTGCCTATGCGATCGCCAAATTCGACACCCATGGACTCCAACGCATTAGCTAATTGGCGAGTACGTTTGGCAAAATCTTTATAGGTATATCGATGTCTTGGATTGTCTGCGGTGACAGATACAATTTCACGGGTGGGGAAGTTTCTTTCAGCATGACGCAAAATTGACGATATCATCAATTGCGTTTTCATCATTAGTCCTTGCATTTATCGGCTCCTATTTAGGGAAATAAATTGTCATTTAATATAGCGATATTGGTTATTGTGGAGGTGCAGTATCAGTTTATTAATAACCTTTAATATCAGTATTTTAGTGTTTATGTGATTGCTGTTTAGTGCCAGCTAGTTCAGCTGGCACTTCGGGCGTTTTACCAAGCGCTGACGCCCTTTACCAAGCGCTAACGGCTCCATCAATCGCGATGGTTTGGCCGCTCATATACGAGTTGCCAGGCGATAAAATCAATATCATGGTATTCACTATTTCTTGGGGGGCACCTAAGCGTCGCATGGGTGATCCTTGAGCTAAACGTTGTTGATTTTCTGGAGAGTCAAAACCGTCTACTGCTAAAATATTAGTCGGACTATAAAAAGGGCAGATAGCATTAGCACGGATCCCTTTTTTGGCATATTCCACGGCGGCAGTACGGGTTAAACCAACCACTGCGTGTTTCGCTGCGGCGTAAGCTGCACCTTTAGGCGCGCCACCGATGCCAGCCATTGAACTTAGGTTGAGAATATGTCCAGATCCTTGTTTTAACATGGCCTCAATTTGGTACTTCATGCCATATAAAACACCATTTACATTAACTGCCATTTGCTTGTCCATAATGCCTTGATCGATTTTATGCAGGGGCGTTAAAGCATGGGCAATGCCAGCGTTATTTACACCTATGTCTAACCTACCAAATTTTTCCATGGCGGCATCTACCATTGCCTTAACTTGGTCTTCTTCGCTGACGTCACAAAGCATTGATATAACTTGGTTTTCACCCAACTGAAGAGAAGAAACCGTTTTGTCTAGTTCTTCACGATTTATATCGCTTATTACTAAGTTGCAACCTCTAGCTGCTAATCCTTGTGACAGCAGACGACCAAATCCACTGGCAGCTCCTGTGATCATGGCCACTTGGCCGCTAAAATTGAGAAGTGAGTCCAAAAAAATATACCTTCTTTAAAAACAATTTAAATCGTATTAACAACCTTTCAGCTACTACTTTAGCGCGCAATGATGTTGGATTTAGTTGTTGAAAATCAGTCTAAATCTAACCATTTTTTAATAAGCTAAAAAATATCTTTGTGTTAATGGCATGTAAAGCTAGACACTTAGAAAATCAGATGCAAAACCGAAAGTCAACAGCTGTGAAGTAAGCGTCTATAAGCAGTTTGGCTGATAATCAGCAAAATCAACTGTTATCGGGTATATCAATTTCATTTATTTCTAATTATAAAATCAATAAATTTGGATGATTGGTTGGGCTGGCCTAGTATCTTCGTTCTATTAATTCATAATCTAAAAATAGAGGATTTTATGAGCGCTGAACAATCTGCTGCTGTAGTAAGTCAAATTCAAGGTGAAGTCGCCTTAGTGATGATGCAAAACCCACCCGTCAATGCATTGTCGAAGTCGGTACGAATAGGATTAATTGACGAGATAAAAAAAGCCCTAGAAGATTCAAATGTGAAAGCAATCGCTATTTCATCTCAGCTAGGTTTATTTTCCGGTGGTGCTGATATCAGCGAATTTTCTTCAGGAGATATTGAGCCTCCTTTACCCGAAGTCCTCGATCTAATTGAAAATGCCAACAAACCCATTATCGCAGTATTAAATGGTCCAGCCTTTGGTGGCGGATTAGAGGTTGCTTTAGCCTGCCATTACCGAATTACTTTTGCTGCCAATAAAGTTGGCTTGCCAGAAGTGAATTTGGGAATTTTACCTGGTGCTGGTGGTACTCAGCGTTTACCACGTTTAGCCGGTGTAGCTAAAGCGTTGGATATGATTGTGTCTGGTAAGCCTGTTAAAGCTTCTTCAGTGTCTGGTGTGTTCGACCTAATTGTTGAAAAACCTGAAAGCTTATTAACTGATAGTTTGGCATTCATCCAGGGGCTAATCAGCGATGGTTGTCCAATCAAACGAGTAAAAGACATCGAGATTGATCCTGCTACTGCCCCTGCAGAATTGTTTGCGCAGTATCGTCAAGGAATTGCCAAGCAAGCCCGTGGTTTCTTCTCTCCAGAGCGCTGTATTCAAGCTGTTGAAGCTGCAGTTCGCTTACCTCTTGATGAGGGCCTCAAAAAAGAGGGCGAATTGTTTATGGAGTGCATGAATTCACCTCAAGCTCGTGCGCAACAGCATTTCTTCTTCGCTGAAAGAGCAGCAGGGCACGTTTCCGATTTTGATAAATCCACCCCAGTCAGAGAAATTAAGTCTGTCGGTATTATTGGTGCAGGCACCATGGGCGGCGGCATTGCAATGAATTTTGCGAACGTTGGTATCCCTGTTGTCATGCTAGAGCTTAAGCAAGAAGCCCTAGACAAAGGCTTAAGTGTTATTCGTCGTAACTACGAAAACTCTGCGAAGAAAGGCAAGCTTAGCCAACAAGATGTTGAAGACCGCATGGCATTGTTACAAGGCACAACAGAATACGCGGGTTTAGCCGATGTCGATTTAGTTATCGAAGCGGTATTTGAGAAGATGGATGTGAAAAAGCAAGTTTTCACTCAACTTGATGCCGTTTGTAAACCAGGTGCAATTTTAGCTTCCAATACCTCTACCTTAGACGTAAATGAGATCGCTGAGTGTACTTCACGTCCAGAAGATGTGATTGGTTTACATTTCTTCAGTCCAGCCAACGTAATGAAGTTGTTGGAAGTGGTTAAAGGTGAAAAGACCTCTGCTGATGTGATCAAAACAAGCATGCAATTAGCCAAGAAAATTCGCAAAGTGGGTGTGTTAGTTGGCGTATGTTTCGGTTTTGTGGGCAACCGTATGATCGAACCTTATAGCCGAGAGTCTAACAGAATGCTTCTTGAGGGCGCATCTCCAGAGCACGTGGATAAAGTCATCTATGATTTTGGCTTACCCATGGGACCATTCACTATGGGTGATATGGCCGGTTTGGATATTGGTTATTTCATCCGTCAATCTAGACAAGAACATATTGCTCATGATCCAACTTATGCCGTGGTCGCCGATCGTTTGGTCGAAGATGGCCGAGTGGGCTTAAAAGTGGGTAAAGGTGCCTACCTTTATGAGAAGGGTAATAGAAAACCTATTTTAGATCCTGCAGTAGCAGAGATTGCCAAAAAAGAAGCTGAGCGTCTAGGCGTTGAGCAGCGTGAGCATAGTGATCAAGAAATTCTAGAACGCTGTATTTTCACACTTATCAACGAAGGTGCTTACATTTTGGAAGAGGGCATTGCCGCTAAATCCAGTGATATCGATGTGATCTATGTATACGGATATGGTTTCCCTGTGCATCGTGGTGGCCCTATGCAATACGCGGATGAAATTGGTTTAGATAAAGTGTATGCCGCCATGTGTAAATACCGTGATGAGTTCGGCGAATACGGAAAAGCTTGGTTTGAACCAGCGCCTTTATTAAAACAACTAGCAGAGCAAGGTAAGCGATTCGCTGACTTCCGTAAGTAAGCATTATCAACAGCAAACGTATTTTAAGATTTTAAGAAAACAAGAATTTAAGGAAAGACTATGAAAGAAGCAGTAATTGTTTCAACAGCACGTACTCCAATTGGCCGCGCGTATCGCGGTGCCTTTAATAATTTAGAAGCACCAAGCTTAGCCGGTCACGCTATTAGCGCTGCGGTTAAAAAAGCCGGCATTGATCCAGCAAGTGTGGATGACGTTATTTTAGGTAGTGCCTTAACACAAGGCTCTGGCGGTATGAATATTGGTCGTTTAGGTGCTCTTGCTGGCGGACTACCTGTGACTGTTGGTGGCATGACGCTAGACCGCCAATGTAGTTCTGGAATGTATGCTATCGCCACTGCAGCGAAACACATTATTACCGATAATGTGCCTGTTATGGTTGCGGGAGGATTGGATTCAATCAGCTTAGTTCAAAACGATAAAATGAACATGTATCGCGCGGTTGATAAAGCTTTAGTAGCCAAGCACAAAGATATCTATATGCCTATGTTGCAAACCGCTGAAGTGGTTGCTAATCGTTATGGCATCAGTCGTGATGAACAAGACGAATACGCTTATCAAAGTCAAATGCGTACTGCTGCTGCACAAGAAGCAGGTAAATTTGACGATGAAATCGTTCCTGTAACTGCAACCAAAGTTGTTTTTAATAAAGAAACTAAAGAGCAAAGCTTACAAGAAGTTACCTTGACGAAAGATGAAGGTAATCGTGCTGAGACGACTCTTGAAGGCTTAAATAACCTTAAACCTGTCATCGAAGGTGGCTGTATTACGGCAGGTAACGCAAGTCAACTATCTGATGGCGCTTCAGCCAGTGTAATGATGGACAGCAAACTAGCTGAGCAATTGAACCTTAACGCGTTAGGTGCGTATAGAGGCATTGCTGTAGCTGGCTGTGAACCAGATGAAATGGGCATAGGTCCGGTTTTTGCCATTCCTAAGTTGCTTAAACAGCATGGTTTGAAAATGGAAGATATTGGTCTTTGGGAGCTTAATGAAGCCTTTGCTGTACAAGTGCTTTATTGCCAGAAAACCCTTGGTATTCCAGCTGAACTACTTAACGTAAATGGCGGTGCGGTTTCTATTGGACACCCTTACGGTATGAGTGGTGCGCGTATGGTTGGACACGCATTAATTGAAGGCAAGCGCAGAGGCGCTAAATACGTAGTATGTACTATGTGTATTGGCGGTGGCATGGGCGCTGCTGGTCTGTTTGAAGTATATTAATAGAATAATAAGGTAGTAAAAATTATGCAAAATTATAAATCTCCGGTACGTGATACCTTATTTGTTATGAACGAACTGCTTGGTTTTGAAAAACACTATGAAAAATTAGGTTTTGAAGATGCCAATCCAGAAATGGTTGAAGCTATTACATCAGAAGCTGCGAAATTTACTGAAAACGTATTAGCGCCAATCAATGCTATTGGTGATGAAGTAGGGTGTAAGTGGGAAGACGGCAACGTCACCACTCCTCCAGGTTTCAAAGAAGCATATAAAACCTATTGTGAAGGCGGCTGGCCGTCAATGACACATCCAGTTGAGTTTGGTGGTCAAGCATTACCGTATTCTCTGGCCTCAGCAATTGCTGAATGGACTTCTGGTGCAAACCATTCTTGGGCAATGTACCCAGGGTTGAGCCAGGGTTGTATTGCCACTATCAATAGTCATGGTACAGAAGAGCAAAAACAAACATTCTTACCACCACTAATTGAAGGTCGCTGGACAGGCACCATGTGTTTGACCGAATCACATTGTGGTTCAGATTTAGGTATGTTGAAAACCAAAGCGGTTCCAAATGATGACGGTACTTATAGTCTGACAGGAACAAAAATCTTTATTTCTGCTGGGGAACATGATTTCTCTGACAATATCGTGCACATCGTACTTGCTCGCTTGCCAGATGCACCAGCAGGAACTAAAGGTATTTCATTGTTTGTTGTACCTAAATTTAACGTTAACGAGCAAAGTGAAATTGTTGATCGCAATAATGTTAATTGTGGCTCAATTGAACACAAGATGGGAATTAAAGCGAGTGCCACTTGTGTGATCAATTTTGATAATGCTAAAGGTTACTTAATTGGACCACCAAACCGTGGTTTGAATTGTATGTTTACCTTTATGAACAGTGCTCGAATTGGTACCGGTTTAGAAGGTCTAGCTGGAACAGAAGCCGCGTTTCAAGGTGCATTAGCTTACGCTAAAGACAGATTACAATTCCGTTCTACTAAGGGCGCTGTTAATCCAGACGGTCCAGCAGATCCTATTATTGTACATCCAGATGTTCGTCGTATGCTGCTAACCCAAAAAGCTTTCGCTGAGGGGAATCGTGCGTTAGCCATTTATTGTATGCAAATGGTAGATGTTACCCTTTACAGTGAAGACGAAGCAGACAAACAAGTTGCTGAAGCTAAATTGGCATTATTGACCCCTATCGTTAAGGCATTCTTAACGGAAACTGCCCAAGAAGCTACTAGTTATGGTATGCAAGTCTATGGTGGTCATGGGTTTATCAAAGAGTGGGGCATGGAGCAATTAGCTCGTGATACACGAATTTGTACTATGTATGAAGGCACCACTGGTATTCAAGCAATTGATTTATTAGGTCGTAAAATTTTAGGTTCTAAAGGCCAACTGTTAACGATTTTTATTAAGGAAGTTCAAGAGTATTGCTTGAGTGTTCGTGATAAGTCTCAATTTAATGCATGGTCAAATGCAATTGAATCACACATTGATGAGTGGTCTCAAATGACTCAGGAAATTGCTAAACGTTCAGCTAGTAATCCTGATGAAGTGGGCGCAGCATCTGTAGATTACCTAATGTATTCTGGCTACATCATTGTTGGTTACTTATGGCTGAAAATGGCTGTTGTTGCACAGGAAAAGCTAGATGCTGGCACTTCTGAAGTCGCTTTTTATGAAGCGAAACTGCAAACGGCTGACTTCTATTTTGCACGTTTACTTTCACGTACGCGTTCTCATGCATCGGCTATAGAAACAGGTTCTGAAAACTTAATGAGTATGCCTGTTGATTATTTCTTAATTGACTAAACTGACATTAAAAATGTAAGTCGATAAATAATGAAAGCGGATGAAGTATCATCCGCTTTTTTTGTTCTGTTCATTACAACTATGGGATATGAGAATGCAAAGTAAATTGGCTCAAATTGATGAATGTTATATTCACTACATAGAGATGTGTGAATGCGAGTCGCCAAAAGGTACCCTTGTTTTTTTGCATGGTTTTCCAGAAAATTGGCAAACTTGGCGTTATCAATTAATGCACTTTTCAAAACACTATCGTGTTATTGCACCTGATTTACCCGGTTATAATCAATCATCGAAACCAAATGACGTTGAGTTTTATCAAGTTACCAATTTAATTGAGGTAATGAGTCGATTTATCAGCTTTGTGTCGTCAGGCCAGCCTGTTTCACTTGTAGCACATGATTGGGGCGGGGCAATTGCGTGGCCGCTTGTGGCCTTTCATGGTGATTTATTTGAACGTTTAATTATTCTAAACGCCGCTCACCCAAGTACATTTACTCGTGAAATGATATGCAATCAACAGCAACGGGAAAAAAGTGGCTACATACATCAATTGATTGCTCAGGATGCAATTGAAACGGTAGCAAAAGATAACTTTCGCTTCTTAACCGATATGTTCTTAGATGAAGATGGTAATTCAGCATTGAGCGATGATGAAATCGCAGAATATCAAAGCAGTTGGCGAATCCCAGGGGTTCTAGATGCCATGTTGAACTATTATCGCGCTATGCCGCAATTAGCGCCGGTTAATACTAATGGTCATGCGTCAGGCCCTGTGACTGACACACATAATATGAAGATCCCAAATATTAGAATTAATGTACCTACTTTAGTGATGTGGGGGATCCGAGATTTAGCATTTGTGCCAGAGGTGTTAAATGGCTTAGATGAATTTGTAGCGGATTTAAAAGTGGTTCCCTTTGAGAATGCTAATCACTGGTTACACCATCAATACCCGCAACAAGTAAACCAACAAATTGAACATTTTTTGGGTTAGGGCTGAGTTGATTTTATGCAGTTTTGCCAGTGTTTGATAAGCAATATTTTGTCTGTGAAACGAAAAACAGCCTCAAAAGAGGCTGTTTCCCGAGGACGTAGACAGCGCCCTGCCTACTTACCATGTTGAACTGGTTCAGTTCTATTTGATTTTCTAGATCCGTTCTTTGATAACAGCTGAGATAGGCGAAGTATCAAGGCCATTCTCTGCTATCCAAGCTTGTAGCGTTTTACCGTCATGTTCAGGCGAGGTTAAGTCAGACTTTGGCATTTTCTTAACCATTAATGTACCTGTTTTAACTGCGTCACTCAGCATTGCTGTGCGTATTAGGCTGTTCCCGTCACAGGTTACACCGGCGTAATAATCTTTTAATTTCAATCTGTAGTCAGATTGGACTTTTTTCATCTTCTTACGAAGTTCACCTTTATCATCGGTTTTGACGATGGTGCAAATATTTTGCAAAGCATCATTAATATCTGCTTGGGCGGTGCCCGTTAAAAGTAAAGAAGTAGCTGCGATGGCGATAGAAGTTTTAACAATTTTCAACATGGTTAAAGTCCTCATTAGTTAATAGTTTCGGTTCGTGTTTCGACGCTTTCAATTAAACAGTATTAGACTTTAGTTTAAAATCTTAACCTTGATACTAAGGTATTCCAAGTCATACCTTTATGGTGGTGGTTTATTCTATCTATATGATTTTAATCATTTAATTTATTTTTTTGTTTGAGTGAATAAGCTTTTTTATGGTTACCATTCAATTGTTTTTTGTTACATAGCACCTCAAAATCTCAGGCGGAATTTTAATTAATTAGTAATTAGGCAACGCTTATTCTGACCAACGAAAAACAGCCTCAAAAGAGGCTGTTTTCCGAGGATGTAGACAGCGCATGTCTACCTACCATGTTGAACTGGTTCAGTTCTATATTCGTTTTTAGATACGGTCTTTAATGACGGCTGAGATAGGCGATCCATCTAAGCCCTTTTCTGCTATCCAAGTTTGTAATGTTTTTCCGTCTTTCTCTGGCGAAGTTAGGTCCGACTTCGGCATTTTTTTAACCATTAATGTACCTGTTTCAACAGCATCATTTAACATTGCTGTACGTATTAGACTATTTCCGCCACAGGATACGCCGGCGTAATAATCTTTTAATTTCAATCTGTAGTCAGATTGGACTTTTTTCATCTTCTTACGAAGTTCACCTTTATCATCGGTTTTGACAATGGTGCAAATGTTTTGCAAAGCATCGTTAATATTAGCTTGAGCGGTGCCCGTTAAAAGTAAAGAAGTGGCTGCGATGGCGATCGAAGTTTTAACAATTTTCAACATGGTTAAATTCCTCAGTAATTTAAAATAGTAGTTGCGTCTGCGTTTGACGGTTTTAATTAAAAGCCAATTTTTGAACAATTAAAACCTTACTGTTAATACTAAGGTATATAGTCAGATACGAAGCAAGTCAGCTCTAATTTCATAATCGTTTGAGCTTTTTGGGGAAATAGCAAGCATAAAGTCATTCCCCTAGAGTAGGGGAATGATAAGTTTAACGTGGAGCCTGAGTGCTAATTGGAATGGCTAAAATGACAATTTAATGATGATTAAATTGACGAGCTACTTCCAAAATTTGCTCTCGCATCCAAATGTGCGCGTGGTCGTGATCCGCACTTACGTGCCAATATAAATAATGCTCTACGGGGGGCACATCAAAAGGCAGTTCATAAAAAGACAGATCGTAATGCTTCGCTAAATGATAGGGGATACAAGCAATTAAATCTGTTTTTACGATGATACTGGGTATCGTCAGGAAATGTTGACCGCGTAAGACTATTTTACGACGTTTGCCTATTTTATCTAAGGCCAATTCAATTGGTCCTGGGTCGCTTCTTCTATGGGATACATTGACCTGACCGAGTCTTAAAAAGGTTTCCAAATCGATGCCATTACGAAGATCAGGATGGTTTTTTCGCGCCATTACTACAAATCTATCTTGAGCAAATTGATGTTTGCACAAATGGGGGTCTGTAAATGTAGATGAGTCAGCAAAGAAGTCTAGGCTGCCACTTGCCATTGCTGAAACCACTGCGCTTCTCGATAGTTCAAAATTGGTTATAGCGATTTTGGGCGCTCGTGTTTGCAAATTGGCCAGCAGGCGAGGCATTAGACTGGCTTCAAAAAGATCTCGAGTCGCAAAGTGGAAGGTCTTTTCTGCGGTTTCAGGATTAAATGTATGGCTGTCTTGTACACTTTTGCGCAACAAAGAGAGTGCGTCACGAGCGGGTCCAATAATATTTTGAGCCACTGGCGTTGGTGTCATGCTATGTCCAGTACGGACGAATAATGGATCATTTAGCATGTCTCTTAATCTAGCAAGAGAGTTACTGACCGCTGGTTGGGTGATACATAATACATCTGCTGCTTTGGTAAGACTGCCTGCGGTATAAATCGCATCAAAAACAGCAAATAAATTCAAGTCAATTCGATTTAAATTCATGTGGTTCCTATATTTAAATTGCACTTAACCAAGATGGATAATTCATTAGAAATCATGATAGAACATTATACATAACATTCATTTTATTAATAGTACTTAGGTTGGTAAGATTTAAAGAATTTGTTAATAAATGTAAATAAATAAGGATGATACATGTCAAAAGCGTTAATCGATTTAGTGGAAGGTGATGAGTTGGGTCATACCGATTGGATTACTATTGATCAAGAAACAATTAATCAATTTGCTGATGCAACTAATGATCATCAATGGATCCATGTGGACCAAGCTCGTTGTGAAAAAGAAAGCCCATTTGGAATGCCAATTGCCCATGGGTTATTGTCAACTGCATTAATGCCAAATGCGTTTTATCAACTAATTAAATTGAATCCAGCTAAGCAAACGTTACTGAATTATGGTGTTGATACTTTGCGCTTCTTAGAGCCGGTGAGAGTAAATGATCGCATTCGCTATCAGGTTAGTTTGGATTCTAAAACAACTAAATCTACAGGCGTACTTTATCGCTTCAATACGCAAGTAGAAATTGAAAATAGAGAAAAGCCTGCCATGATTGGTAAGTTTTTGATGCTATTGATTCAATAGAAGTTTATTTGCCTACCCATTGACTGGTAGGGCCATATATTTAGAAAATGTTTACATATAACTAACAGTAAATTTACATATGGCGAATATGTCCCTAATATTTGATTGAGGCTGGGAGAAATTGCTAGCTCAAAACAAAAATTAAACTATCAAGTGAAAGTATAGGTTAAAACACATTGCGATTGGATGTTGCTTCGACCGCTACTACTCACATTGATTTAGGGGACACTCAATGAAAATCAAGACTCGTATTAGCGCGATAGCGGCAATTGTCTCTACGCAATTTTTAGCGATGCCTAATTTGGCAGTTGCGCAAGAGCAACAGGCTGATGAAGAAGTTGAACTAATAATGGTAACCGGTAGCTTCGTTAGACGCTCCGAAAATTTTGAATCACCATCTCCATTAGCCGTCATCGATAGCGTCGCAATAGACGCTATCGGTGCTAAAAACATAGCTGACATAACTCAAACCTTAACCATCAACTCAGGAGCCGAAAACAATCCTGATGCGTTTACCCAAAATGCAACTGCAGGTACATCTAATATTAACTTGCGTGGCCTAGGAGTTGCGTCAACCCTTGTGCTTTTAAATAATCGTCGTCAGGTTGTTAACTCACAACCAACAAATGACGGTCTAAACTTCGTTGATACCAGTTCATTGGTGCCTATGATTGCCATAAACCGTATGGAAGTGGTCAAAGATGGTGCTTCTGCACTCTATGGCTCTGATGCGGTGGCAGGTGTGGTTAACTTCATAACTAAACGCAATTATGAAGGCGCTATGATGAGTTTTGACTATCAGGACGGTGCTCATGGCGATAACAAAGAATACGTAGTTCAAGGTTTATGGGGCGCTAACGGTGATAAAGGCAATATTATGGCTGCCGTTAGCTATACAAATCGTTCCCCTCTGTTTATCAGCGACCGCCGTTTAAGTCGACCAGAAGATGATACTAGTGCCTTGGGTAACCCAGGTTCTTACTTTTTAACTATTCCAGGGGTAGGGACCTTACCTATTATTGACCCTTACGGTTGTGAAGAGTTTGGCGGCTATCCTGATTTACGTGCTCCAAGTGGCACTATTCCTGGCCTTGAAATTGGTCTTTGTGGTTTTGACTTTGGCCCTTACTATTCATACGTAGCAGATGAATCTCGTACGAATATTTATGCTCAAGGTACCTATCAAATCACTGACGAAATTATGTGGACTACTGAGTTTGGTTACGCAAGAAACCGAGCTGAGCGTGGTGGTGCACCAAGCTTCCCTATTTTAACCTCACCCATAGTACCAGCAGATCATCCGCAAAATCCCTTTGGCGCACCCGTTGCATTCTTCGGCCGTGCAGAAGGAAATGGATTTGATGGCGATCCTGCACAAACTGAATCGGATACCTTTAGATTCAATACGGCTTTACAAGGTGAGTTAGAAAATGGCTTCTGGGAAGTCAGTTATACCCGAGCGGTGAATGATTTCTTATTTAAAGTACCTGATGTGTTAAATACTGAGTTTAACTTAGCCTTAAATGGTTTAGGCGGTGGACAGTGTAATCCGTTAACAGGAACACCTGGAGAAGGGGATTGTGAATACTTTAATCCGTTTGCTAATTCTTATACAACCGCACCTAATTCTCAATATGTGGTTGACTCATTTACTGGCGAACAAGTCATTGATTCCAAATCTGATCTAGAAGTGTTCGAAGGTTTTGCATCTTTTGAGGCATTTGAACTGGATGGTGGTGCTGTAGGGATTGCGTTGGGAGTGCAATATAGAGAAGAGCAACTGTCACAAGATTATGATTCACTTGCAAACCAAGACAGTTTCACATTTGTTATTGGTAACCCCGATTTTGACGGTTCGTTAGATGTGTGGGCAATGTTCGGTGAACTAGCTCTGCCGGTAACCGAAGATCTTGATATTCAAATTGCGTTACGTTACGAAGATTACGGCGGTACTATAGGGGATACTTTAGATCCAAAACTTGCTGTCTCTTATCGAGTAAGTGATACATTTTCACTACGGGGTTCAATTTCTACCTCATTTAGAGCGCCAACGGTATTTTTAAGGAATGGTGGAGCCACGTCATTACAACAGCTAGTTGATCCTGTTCAAGAAGCTCAGGCATTTGCAGCAGTACGTACATCGGGGAATGAAGACCTGACTCCAGAAGAGTCAACGGCATACAACCTAGGTGTATCTTTCGAACCTATTGATGACTTGTCAATTGAAGTGGACTACTGGACGTTTGAGTTTGATAACCTGATCATTCAAGAGAATGCACAAGCTGTGTTAAACGCTGATGCAACCAATCCTGATCGTGTAGTGCGAGCGGGAGACCCATTAACCGGCCCAGTGTTACAAGTTAACAACACTTATGTTAATGCGAGCTCGTTGGAAACCTCTGGTTTAGATATCGTCGGTAGCTACAAAATCGAAACCGACAACGCGGGTACTTTTACGCCATCGATTAATGCCACTTACATTACTAAATATGATTTAGATGATCCTCAAGCTGGAATGATTGATGGGGCAGGCAGACGTAACTTCAATAATATCGGTGTGTCCTCACCGGAGTTACGTATGAATGTTGGCTTACATTGGAATACAGGTGTTCATGCGGCTAATGTATTTGTTCGTTACATCAGTGGTTATGACGATGACCAAAACTGTAGCGATGGTACTTTGGCAACGGGCGGTGAGTGTGCAACCAATAGTTATTATGAAGTAGATAGCCATGTAACTATTGATGCTCAATATAACCTGGACTTAGGTTCTATGCTTGAAACTGACATGAGCTATGTACTATCTATTGGTGGTATTAACTTAATGGATGAAGAGCCTCCGCAATTGTTCACTAACAGTGGATTTGACTCGAAAGTTCATGATCCACGTGGCAGACAAATATACGCTAGATTAGCGGTAGAGTTCTAAGCCATATAATGACCATACAAAATCCCCGACTAAGTTCGGGGATTTTTTTGTAAATAAGCCCTGCCATATTGAGCAATCACTTTTTGCCTGAAAGCTTTCAATTCTTTAATTTTTTATCAACACTTAACATCCACAAGTTAATTTAAGGACACTACGTTATGGCTGAAAAATACAACCAACAACAAATCAGAGATGCACTGTTAGATCTTAACGAAGGAAAAAGTGAAGAACAAAAGTGGCAAGTTAACGGTAGTAAATTAATTAAGACCTTCAAGTTTAAAAGTTTTGTTCGTGCCTTTGGTTGGATGTCACAAGTTGCGATTTGGGCAGAAAAATTAAACCACCATCCAGAATGGTTTAATGTTTATAACAAGGTGGAAGTTGAATTAACCACCCATGATGTGGATGGGATCAGTGAATTAGATTTTAAATTAGCCCAGAAAATGGATTTATTTCATTAAGACTTACTTAGCAAAGTCCCGCTATCGTACGTAAAATAAGCGTTGAGTGCTATTTTTGACCTATTGGTCAGTTATATTAAACTTTTATTGCAATAATTTGCATATCCCTCTTGCGTGGCCTTAATGGCTATGTATAATACGCACCACTTGAGAGGGAACAGAGTTAAATCACTCCCTAATCAACACCAGTTTCAAGCGCGGGATGGAGCAGTCTGGTAGCTCGTCGGGCTCATAACCCGAAGGTCGTAGGTTCAAATCCTGCTCCCGCAACCACATTCAAAGGCCTCGATAATTCGAGGCCTTTTTTTGTTTCAAGTGAACGCGTTTATTTGTATTTAATAAACAAAGTCTTGTGCTACTCAACTAACGATGTATAATACGCGCCTCTTGATAAGGAAGTGAGTTAAATCGCTCTTTAATCAACACCAGTTTCAAGCGCGGGATGGAGCAGTCTGGTAGCTCGTCGGGCTCATAACCCGAAGGTCGTAGGTTCAAATCCTGCTCCCGCAACCACATTCAAGGTCTCGATTATTCGAGGCCTTTTTTGTTTGTGTTAAACCCAAAGGGTTTAAAACTAAATCTACATTTCCTGCAGCCTTAAGCTCTAATTTCTCTACCAATCAACGCAAAGCAATAGTGGCCTCTTTAGAAAATTTCCCGACTCAAGCTCTTGAGAAAATACATGGACAGGCATCTTTTCAGGTAGTTGTGATTGGGTAAAAAATCATGATTAAAGGTCAACAAAATATTTTAATGTTCGTCGAACACAGCGAGAGACACAATGGTAATAAGGGGTATCAGAAATATTGATTTGTCGCTTCCTTGTCAGTTGCATGCAGGATCAATTATCTGGCTGGGTATCACCGAAAGAGTGTTTATAGCGTGAGAAAAGGCAAGTTAACTCAATTGCTTAGTGTCGATTTTATGAATATCGATTTCGAGCTGCTAGTTATGATCATTGAGCTAAAACAAATTCTCAATACAAACATTGCCGTCACCGTTGACGGCAATGTTTTCACTTTATCTTAATTACAAATTGGCTGTTACAGCTATTCCATACCAAAATGTTTATCAAAGAAGTTAGTAATCGTCTTGTATAAATGTATGCCGGTTTGCTTGCCTCTTATGCTGTGCTTTTTACCTGGATAGTCCATGCTTTCGAATGGAATGGCTAAATCTTGAAGGTGCTTGTACAACTTAGTGCTATTAGTAAAAAGAACATTGTCGTCGGCCATACCATGATAAATCAGCAAGTCGCCTTTTAAGTCTTTTGCGTAAGGAAACACCGACGATGCAGCATAAGCGTCTACTTCTTGTAGTGGGTGCCCCATAAAACGCTCAGTGTAGTGGGTGTCGTATAATCCCCAGTCGGTGACGGGAGCGCCCGATACGCCTGCTTTGAAATAATCACCCGCTTTAAACATGGCCATTAATGTCATGTAACCACCGTAGCTGTGGCCATATACGCCAATACGGTTTACATCTACATAGGGGAGTTTGCGTAGAAACTTCACGCCTTGGATTTGGTCGGTCAGTTCAACACTGCCCATTTTTTTGTAGAGTGGATCTTCGAAGGCTTTGCCTCTACCTTCTGAGCCGCGGTTGTCGATACTAAATACCACATAACCTTTATTAGCCCAATATTGCATTAGTAAGCCACGATTGCCGCCCCAGCTATCTTTAACGACTTGCGCGCCTGGTCCACCATACAGATAAACAATTACTGGGTGTTTGCCTTGAATATTTTGCGGTTTGTACAAGCGATAAAATATTTCGGTGCCATCTTCTGCGTTAAAGCTATCGATAGTCGGTTTGACCCAATTAGCCTGGTATGGCTTAAGAGGATGATTATTGTCGATATTGTTTTCACTTAACCAAGTCAGTTGCTTACCGTTGGCATTATGCAAACTAACCTGTTGCGGGGTATTAGTAGTAGAAAAGCTATCAATGTAGACACTAGCATCATCACTAAACGAAATAGAATGATAAGCGCTACGTTTAGTGACTTTAGTTATAGGCCCGCCCTTTAAACTAACTTTATATAAGTGGCTTTGGGTTGGGGTATCAGCCCGACCAGTGAAATATACAACATTATTGGTTTGGTCTATGGCTTCTATTTTATCGACTATCCATTCGCCTTTAGTTAATTGGCGTACTAATTGGCCGTTGTTTTTGTGCAGGTATAAATGCTTATAGCCGTCTTTTTCAGAAGCCCAGATAAAATGTTGTTGGTCATCTAAAAAACGTAAGTCTTCGTTTAAGTTAACCCATGTTTTACTGCTTTCTTCAAGCAGTGTGTTTTGTTTGTTGGTTTTTAAATTGAATGCTTTTAGTGTTAAATGCTGTTGGCTACGGTCTTGTATTTGATATGACAAGCTTTGGCTGTCTTTCAGCCAATTGACTCTGGCTAAGTAAATATCTTGCTCTTGGCCTAAATCTATCCATTGTTTTTGTTTAGAAGCTAAATCAATTACCGCTAGTTTAATTAGTACATTGTTGGTACCAGCACTAGGGTAACGTTGGGTGATCATTTTAATTGAATCAGCATAGATTTCGCTGCGGGTGATTTGCTCAACAGGAGATTCATCAATTTGCGTAAAAGCGATGTGTTTTTCGTCTGGCGACCACCAGTAACCTGTCATTCGCTTCATTTCTTCTTGAGCGACAAATTCAGCCATAGCATTTTTAATCGGGCCTTGACCGTCTGTAGTTAAGCGCGTTTCTACCCCGCTTTGAATATGTTTTATGTACAAATCTTGATTACGCACATAAGACAAGTAATTACCTTTGGGTGATAACTTAACATCGGTTTCGAACTCTGGTGTGTCTAAAATTTGCTGGGCTTTTTTATCGCCTAAACGATAATAAAAAGCATCACCGGCTAAAGGAAATAATAAGGCTTTGCCATCATCAGACCAATCGTAACTTACTATGCCCGAACCACTTAAACGCATGCGTTCTCGACGGGCTTTTTCTTCATCAGACAATATTTCTGGGCCAGAGCTTAGGTCGTTTGAATCAAATAACAATTGGGTTTTACCACTTTTAATATCGTATTCCCAAAGGTCTAAACGTTCATAATCTGTTTTTTTGCCTTGTAAAAAGGTCACGCGTTGACCATCTGGCGATACTTTTAGTTTTTTTAACGATGATCCCTGTAAAGTAGGAGATTCAAAAATACGTTCTATTGTTAGTGATTCAGCTGATTGGGTTTCGCTTATTGCATTGGCCGACCAAATGCCCAAGCTGCACGTTAAAAGGCAAACGAGCTTTTTCATTAATGTTTCCTATTGGTGTTTTGTCACGATCTCATAGGTTTGAGATGATATATATAATTGAATGGACCATTCGTTCAGTAGCGCCATTGTAGAGTGTTCTGCTACGCAGGTAAAATTTATGCGACAAAGAGTAAGCTACCTATCCAGGCACCCACCTTATGATATTAAAATTTGATTCTTTGGGCCCATGAACTAAGTTTAATCTACATTGTTTGAAGAGAGTCAATCATACCTAGGTCACGTCCATCTCAAGTTTCTCTAATCGATACGCCTTATTACCACTGAGTTTCACGTAACGTACGTCGCTGCTATTGGACGGCCAATTTGAGGCCTTTTTTGCGTGTACTAAGCTAACCGCTAAAATAACCCTGATTTTGCTAAAGCATATTTAGCAACCTTTGCGTTACATTCAAAACCTAGTTCATCATTTGCTGGCAAGAGTCTTTAGCAAACATTTTTCCAAAATTTTAAACTGCTTATTAAGTTGAATAGCGCACTAACACCGTTAGTGACTAACTGTTGTTAGCAAGTTAAACTAGGTTCTCACCCATTATTGAAAGTAACACTGTGTCGTCGCTCAAATATCTATCCGCCTATTCCCCTGATTTACAACAGCAAATAACTGAATTGTTAGAGTCTGATCGTTTAACTGATTATCTGCTGAAAAAATATCCGCTGGTGCACAGTGTGCCAAACGATAATGCACTGCGTGAATATGTCATCGCTATAAAAAATCAATACCTTAAAAAGTCCCAACCTCTGAGTAAGGTAGTATTTGATAAGAAGATCCATGTGGTTGATAACGCCCTAGGTTTACATAGTTATGTTTCTCGGGTGCAGGGGGGGAAGCTTAAAAGTAAGAATGAAATTCGTATCAGTACCTTATTTAAAAATACGCCCGTTGAATTTTTAAACATGATAGTGGTGCATGAATTGGCGCATCTAAAACAAAAGGAACATAACAAAGCGTTTTATCAACTTTGTTGTCATATGTTACCCAATTACCACCAGGTAGAGTTTGATGTACGAGTTTATCTAACGCATCTTGAGCATAAAGGCGAGGTTTATCAGAACCTGCCATAACACCCTTAATAAGGTAACCATGAATTATCAATTTATACGCAATTTACGAGGTATTCCTGAAGCTCAATTTGAGATGGGACATGAGGCTTTTTCCCGTTGGTTTTCAGAAGAGCTTGGGACAAATAAAGATAAGATAGTGGAAATCTTTTCTGCTATTGATTCACTCGAAAAACGCCAAATCAAAGAGTACCGGTCAACGGGATTAGAGTTTGATCTGCAAATGGACTCTGATGAAGTGGAAGTTAGATCTAAGGACTTGGATATGCAGGGGCCTGATGAACTTCCCGAAGGGACTGAGTTATATGATCAAGAATCTGTCTCAGGCTGTGGACTGGAAGACTTCAAGCAAGTTCTAAATTCGTGGTGTGACTTTGTCGGTGGAAAATAAGCCTGACTTAGCCACGACCAAAGCTACGAAAAACATCATTGTCGATAATTTTGTAGCACCAAAATGTTTAGATGACATTAGCGTACTTTATCAAGATGAGTCTATTTTACTGATCAATAAACCAAGTGGTTTGCTTTCTTTGTCGGGTAAAAATCCCAAGAACTATGACTCTGTGCATTTTCGGTTAGTGAAACAGTTTAGTTCTGCAACTATGGTTCATCGCCTTGATTTTGGAACCTCTGGCATTATGGTCATTGCTCTGAACAAAGAGGTTAACAGTCATCTAGCAACCCAATTTCAATTGCGTAAAGTACACAAAACTTATGTGAGTTTGCTCCAAGGGCATTTGCATGAAAATGAAGGCCAAATTAATCAAGCTATTGCTAAAGATGCAAGCCTATTTCCCAAAGTAAAAATTTGTTCGACAGAAGGTAAGGAAGCCATAACTCACTATACCGTTTTAGAACGCCTACATAACCCTCTTTCTACCCGTGTTCGGTTTTATCCTCACACGGGCAGGACCCATCAATTACGTATTCACAGCCAGTTTATACAACATCCTATTTTAGGTTGTGATTTATATGCTACTGGCGAAAGTCATCAAGGGGCTAACAGGCTAATGTTGCATGCGGAAAGTATTGTCTTTGAGCACCCCGTTACAGGCAAAAAAGTGCACGGAGTCTGCCCTCCACCTTTCTAAATACTATACAAGACGATTATTCGGAACCCTAGGTTGGGTATGTCTGCTTTTATTTTAATTTGAAGCCTGTTCAATATGTTCATGTTCAAAAACACACACTTGGTTTTTTCCCATGGCCTTGGCTTGATACAATGCCTGATCTGCACTTTTAATTAAAACATCAGGTTGATCCTTTCGGTCTGGCACTAAGCAGTGCAAACCAATACTAACGGTGGTTTTAATGGCTGAGTTTTGGTCTTGGCTTGTTTCTAAGCAAACTACGGTTTGTTCAATTAAAGTGCGAATGTCTTCTGCAACTTTTAACGCTCCTGCAAGATCAGTATTGGGAAGGATACACGCAAACTCTTCGCCACCGTATCGCGCCACTAAGTCATCGGGACGATGAGCGCAGGTAGCTATTTTTTCAGCAAGTACTTTTAAGAATTTATCTCCAGCTTGATGTCCATAGGTGTCGTTTAACTGTTTGAAGTTATCCGCATCTATCATCAGTAGTGCCAAGGGATTTTTCTCTCGTGCACAGGATAACCAATCAGTAAGCAACTGTTCGTCGAATTGATAACGATTGCTGACGCCAGTTAAACCATCAATTAAGGCTAATCTGCGTAGCAAATCCGATTGTCGTTTGATCTGTGCATGGCTTTGCACTCGCGCCCAAGTGATAGTGGGGTTAATTGGCTTACGTATAAAGTCAACACCACCCACCTCAAACCCTTTTACTTCATCAGCTTCATCAATATTTGAGGTAATGAAAATTACCGGGATATGTGAGGTGATTACATTCTCCTTTATTTTTTCACAAACCTGAAAGCCGTCTAAATGCGGCATATTGATATCTAGGAGGATGATGTCCGGTAGTAATTCGTTGGCCATTTCAACGCATTGAGCGCCGTCGCTTGCCATAAAAATGTGGAAGTCGTCCTGAAACACTTCGTATATCTGTCTCACCACTAAAGGCTGATCGTCTGCGATAAGCATAATAGGTGTCCGATGAGATATATTGCCAAAACTTACCTGTTTATTTGTCATTATTGGTACTCTGTATACAGTTTCATGATTGACCTAAAATGAATTCTAATGCTGCTTTAAACTTCAACTGCTCTACATATTTGTTGAGAGTTGCTAATTCATTGTCGTTGGGAAACTGTTTAATCAGGTTGTTAACGTATCGGATGATAGATAGATCACTTTCTTCTAATAAATGAATGATCTTTTGACGACTTTCTTGCGTAATTTTCGGGTTGCTATGTGGTTCGGTGTTTTTCGGCATCTCAGTTTTTATAAACAATTGTTGTAAACGTTGGAGGTTGAACGCATGTAATCTAGAAAGGGTTTCCAGCATCTCTATAATTTGCTGTTCGTTTAATTGGTTTTTTTTAGCCGAAGCATGAAAATTAACCACATAATTATATACATCGTTAGCACCTATTGTTCCGGCTAACCCTTTGAGAATATGTAACGATGAGATAATCGTTTTTGAATCACGAGTGTGTTTTAGAATATTTAATTGTTCTAAAAACTCTTGAGCATAAAGGGGAATTAAGTTTTCCACCACCTCATGGTTTTGACCGAAGCGGTCTAAGACTTGTTGTCTAAGCTCTGAATCGGTCACAGCGCTAGAGTCTTTTAAACTCTCAACGGATTGATTACTAGGGTGTTTTTGCAAAACTGCGAGTACTCCTTCACAAAGTTTATGCAAGCTAATGGGTTTAGCTAGGTGTGCATTCATGCCAACTTCATAACACTTAAGCTGATCTTCAGGCTGACAATCTGCTGTAGCGGCGATAATGGGTAAATTGTCGAAGCGTTGATCTAATCTAATTTTTTTAGTTGTAGTTAGACCGTCCATGGTAGGCATATTAATGTCTAATAAGATGACGTCAAATTTTTTTGGCGAAGATTGCAGACAAACAATCACTTCTTCTCCATTCGCAACGGCGGAAACCGCTGCTCCAGACATTTTAAGTAATCGCTTCAAAGCTTCCAACGTTAATGCGTTGTCATCTGCAATTAATATCGTTAAACCCGCTAATCTTTTCACTTAAGGATTTGCCTTTTTAATGTAATCAACTGAGATTTTTCAGATCGGTGATTCCGTTTACCGATTTAAAATAATCAAAATGTAAATGCTAAACCTTTTTGAAAACTCATCGTTTTAGTCTGCTAAACGGCTTAAACGTACTAAACGAAGATTCATTTTGCTTAAAACAGCAATATCTACACCAAAGCAACATTTACATGAAAGTAACGGAAGTTATTACTATTACTGGCGCTGTGTTGTTAACCGATTCGTGAATCCGCCATTTAAAAATTTCTGAGTTTTAGAGTGATCGAAATATGCTTATTTGAGTAATACTTTCATTAGTGTGAAAAATTTGCACGTTTTAACGAAAAACTCCGAATTTATGTAGTACGTAAAAGTTGATTAAAACAAGTTAGTAGGGCAATGTTCTTTCACTTCGTAATAAATGTTCGTAGTTTAAACATATTGATTATTAAAGGACGATGATGTGTTAAAAGTTTTATTGGTTGATGATGATAATGAGTTTACAGATGTGGCTTATCAAATTATCGAATTCTTGGGCCATGAGGTGTCCGTAGCGGGCTCGTTAAAGGAAGCTCGGCAATGGTTAGAGCATCAACAGTTTGATCATATATTACTTGATTTTATGTTGCCTGATGGTAGCGGATTACATCTTATTGATGAACTTGAGGTAAGCGCTGGAAAGCAAACTTTTATTACCTTAATTACAGGCCACCCTTCTGTCAAAGGCATGTTAGCTGGCCTGTGTGGTCCAAATATTAACTATTTAGTAAAACCTCTTCAGCGAGAAGATATTGAACAGGTATTGAATCGCAAAACAAAAAAAGCGCCTAAAAAATCAAGTAAGTCTCTGCATTTTGGTTGTTTAATCGGTGAATCTGCTCAGATGAAAGAACTCTACCTAATGATAGAGCGAGTCGCTAAAACCAACGCCAATGTTATGTTAATGGGTGAAAGTGGCGTGGGAAAAGAAGTCGTAGCTCAAGCTATCCATGCTGCAAGCGAATGCGAAGGCCCACTAATTGCCACCAACTGTGGAGCCTTGTCTAAGGAACTAATTGGCAGCGAACTTTTCGGTCACGAAAAAGGGGCTTTTACCGGCGCTGTTGGGCGAAAAGATGGCGTATTTGAGCGGGCAGAGAAGGGAACGTTATTTCTTGATGAAGTGACCGAGATGCCCATTGATATGCAACCTAACCTGCTACGTG
Source organism: Aliiglaciecola sp. (assembly GCF_039982535.1). NCBI lineage: Bacteria > Pseudomonadati > Pseudomonadota > Gammaproteobacteria > Alteromonadales > Alteromonadaceae > Aliiglaciecola > Aliiglaciecola sp. The sequence goes on along the minus strand of NZ_JBDWYG010000011.1, from coordinate 5,555 downwards.
TACTAGAGTCAAAACGAGTTACTAGGGTGGGGGGAACTAAGGAAATTGACGTCAATTGTCGAGTGGTTTCAGCCACCAATAGAAGCGTTAGTGAGTTGGCTGAAAGTAAGGTTCTTAGAGAAGATATCTATTTTAGATTAGCTGTTTTTCCCATAGATATTCCTACTTTGCGTGAGCGCAAAGAAGATATCCCGTTACTGGCAGAGGCTTTCTTAAATGAGCTTAATCAAGAAAACGGAACATCTTTTGCTTGGAGTCAACCGCAGTTAACACGATTAACTGAGTATGAGTGGCCCGGCAATGTGAGAGAACTTCGTCACGCGGTTCATCGGGCATTTATAATGAGCGATCCAGATTCGTCGACGGTAGATTTACCTAATAGTTTTGCTTCTCCTTTTGCATCTAATTCAAGCTCAACGAATCAGATTTCAGCAGGACAAACCATAGAAAACGTTGAAAAAGAGTTAATTCGCGCAACGTTGGAAAAAGTAAATGGCAGCAAGACTCTTGCGGCTGAGATGCTCGGTATAAGCACCAAAACATTATATAACCGTTTACATGCCTATGGTGACTTTGAACAATAACAGGATATTCAATGACAACAGAAAGTAATCAAAACCTTGATCTTCGCACCTTAGTTCACGATGCACGAGGTCCTTTAAATCGTATTTCGATGAACGCAGAATTGGTCAAGTTAGTTTTGGAGAATGATTTACCTCGCGATAAAGCGGTTGATGCATTGAGTAAAATTATTACAGCCTGTCAAGATTGCAGCGACAAACTTCAGATGATTAGTGATTCTCAAAAAAACAAAAACGATTAGTGTTGTCGTTTCAGTATGACTTAACAATGAGTAACAATTTATGAGACAAGGTCGTTTATTTGGCAATACCGTTTTTACTTGGTTTGCAGTTACTATTATCGTTTTAGGTGTTATCAGCGTAAATGCTTATTTGGCTGTTAAAACTACCCGTGATCTAGCCAAAGTACAGGAAAACCTGACCAATACCGGTAACGTGATTTTAGTGCTCGATGAGTTACATATCATGTTACTTGCAGCGGAAAGTAGTCAAAGAGGATACTTATTAACTGAAATTGAAGAATATCTTGCCCCTTATATAAGTTCAGTTAAACAACTGTCTGATCAGATTGAAAAAGTACGCGTAGTTGAAGTGGATATAGAAGGCCAAAAAACGCTGATCAACGAAATAATCCAACTTACCGAAATGAAAATGGATGAGATGGAAAAAACCGTTGCCTTAGCGCAATCTGATCGTGAACGTTCAGCAATTCGCTTAGTGAAAGGGGGAGAAGGTAACGAGTTGACTAAAGATCTTGGTCAATTATTTTCGCAAGTAATTGATAACGAGCTAACTTATCGAAACTTTCTGTACAGCAAGCTAAATCGAGCGGAGAAAGAATCCGTATTTACATTTTTCACCTCTGCGATAACCAGTGCATTATTGTTGTTGGGGTTAATTGTATTAGCAAGACTGAATCTGGTGAGCGAAGAAAAGTTTCGAAACTCATTGGAGAAACAAAACCAAAACTTGGCCTTAAAAGTGGAAGAGCGAACTCAAACATTAACGGTTTATTCTGAAGAGTTAGCCCGTAGTAACCGCGAACTTGAAGATTTCGCTTTTGTGGCATCCCATGATTTGCAAGAGCCACTTCGAAAAATTCGCGCATTTGGTGATAGATTACAATCAGACTATTCAGAAAAGTTAGGTGATAAAGGTTCTGACTACTTAAACCGGATGAAAAATGCGGCTGAGCGTATGTCTAATTTAATTAGTGATTTACTCGAGTTTTCTCGGGTTTCAACTAGAGGTAAAGACTTTACTGACGTTGATATGTCATCGGTGATTGAGGCGATTGAAGGTGATTTAGAAATAGCCATAGATGAAAGTAATACAACTCTTATTATTCCTCAATTGCCTGTAATCAAAGGCGACCCCAGTCAGTTGAACCAGTTATTTTTAAATTTATTGTCAAATGCAATCAAATTTAGAAAAGCAGATACTGCTCCTATTATTGAATTGGAATACAGACACGAAGAGGCCATCATTGATAATGGTATATCCAGTGGTGACATGCATGTGTTCACAATTAAAGACAATGGCGTTGGATTTGAAAATGAATTTTCTGAAAAAATATTTGTTCCTTTTCAGCGCTTACATGGGCGTAATGAGTACAAAGGTACGGGGATAGGCCTTGCTGTGTGTCGGCGAATTGTGGAACGACATGGTGGAACGATTTCAGCTACGAGTGAATTAGGTAAAGGGTCTATTTTTGTGATTAAATTACCCACTGATGCTGTGCTGAATAAAATTTAATGAAACAAATAAACTAGAAAGGAAATAAATGCCTTATTCAAATAAAAAGTCGTTAATTATTTTAATGGCGGATGACGACGATGATGACAGACTACTAGCACAAGACGCTTTGAATGAAAGCCGGGTTTTGAACAGCCTAAAGTGTGTTGAAGATGGCGTCGAGTTAATGAACTATTTAAAACGGGTGGGCAAATACGCTGATAAGGAAACCTATCCTAGACCGGGTTTAATTTTGCTCGACTTAAATATGCCCCGTAAAGATGGACGTGAGGCGTTAGTCGAAATTAAAGCTGATCCAAACCTAAGAAGTATTCCAGTGGTTATTTTAACTACCTCTAAAGAAGAGGAAGATAAAGTTAAGGGATATGGTTTAGGGGCCGCTTCTTATATAACCAAGCCGGTTAATTTTGAAGGGCTAGTTGAGGTGATGAAAGCGTTGGGGAAATATTGGGTAGAAATAGTAGAGCTACCTGAAAATAGTGAATAAAAAACTAGGGTGATTGTCTAATATGGATGTGAAATCAGCGCGGATCTTAATTATTGAAGATGATGAAGATGACTATATTCTCACCCAAGATCAATTAGAGAAACTTGATCGTTATCGCTTTAAAATCGATTGGGTTACTAATCTAGAAGATGCATTGCGACAACTAGAGCGTAATGTTCATGAAATTTGTCTGCTGGATTATCGTCTTGGCGCTTATACCGGCATTGATGTATTAGAAAAGGCCCAAGCGCTAGGTTCTCATGTACCAATAATTATGTTAACTGGTCAGTCTGACGAAGACCTCGATAGACTGGCATTAAAGGCTGGTGCAGCTGACTTTTTGGTAAAAGGGGATATTACTAACGCTAGGTTTACTCGCGCTATTCGTTACGCCATATCTCGAGCTGAGATAGAAAAAGCCCGGCAACAGAGCCTAGATGCTGAAATAGAAAGTCGCTCAAAAGACCGTTTTATTGCCCACCTAAGTCATGAATTACGCACGCCTCTTACCTCAATCTTGGGGTACACTGAATTATTGTTAAATGGCGATAAAGCCCGAGATGCAACTAAAGAGCTGTCAACTATTCTTAATAATGGCCAGCATCTACTTAGTCTGCTTAACGATATTCTGGATTTATCAAAAATCGCTGCCGGAAAACTGCAACTTAAACCTGCTAATGTAAAGTTGAATAGTTTTGTTGGGGATATTTTGACTCTAATGCAAATGCCTGCAAGTGAAAAAGGTTTGAGTCTGCAGTTCTACTCTTCTGCAAGGGTTCCAGAGTCCATTTATGCCGATCCTACTCGTCTTCGCCAAGTCATCATCAATTTGCTGTTCAATGCTATCAAATTTACTGATTTTGGTGAGGTAGCGTTATGGGTTGATTATGATCCCGCTGAGCCCGAAAAAATTCGATTTAAGGTTTCTGATACGGGAATTGGCATTGCTGAGAGTGAAATTGACGTCATCTTTATACCTTTTCAGCAACTAGAAGATGTTACCTTAAAAAAAGAGCAGGGAGCTGGTCTAGGTCTAGCCATTGCAACTGAATTAGTGAGGCGAATGGAAGGGGAAATAAGCGTAAAGTCAAAACTAGGCGAAGGCAGTGAATTCTCCGTTAGTTTGAACCTACCTGAGCAACTGCGAACTACCCTTAAGCCCTTGGACGTTAAAGTATCTGACACTCAACAAATGGACAGCTTTGCTCAGCTCGCAGGAAAAATATTAATTGTTGATGACTTGCTAGATATCAGGCAGTTGGTGGGTGAAATGTGTCGTTCGTTTGGACTTGAAGTTTGTTTCGCGGCAGATGGTAGTCAAGCTCTTATGGCAATTGAAGAGCCTGATAGTGATTTTGATTTAGTTGTAATGGACATTCATATGCCCGTTATGGATGGTCGAAAAGCAATTGTTGAAATACGCAATCAAGGTTTCAATAAACCTGTTTTAGCATTAACGGCAGCGAATATGAAAGGTGTTGACATCGAGCTGACGTCCTTAGGCTTTGATAACGTTATCGGCAAACCAATCGATCGCAACGTATTGTATCAATCCATTGCTGCCTATTTATCGACGAGTGAAACCGAGCTTGAAATACAAAGCGCTAAACAAACCCAAGCTGATAATGAAGAACAGGCAAGTGTATTGGTTGTAGAGGACGATGCAGACGCCGCTGAACTCATTGTTCTATTATTAGAAAGTTTAGGAACTAAGGCAGAGGTTGCCAATTCTTGTAAGCAATGTCTAAATCGTATTGCGCAAAGCAACAAGTTTAGTCATATTTTACTAGATAAAAATCTTCCTGATGGCAACGGCCTTAATTTGGCTACTGAAATTCATCAGCTTCAGGAAAGTAGTGATTTAATCATTATCAGTGGTGAAGAAGTCTCTGATCAGGAATTAACAGATAACGGCATCAAAAGCGCACTGCTCAAACCAATAAGTTTGCAACAGTTACAAAATCTATTTGCTTAATGCTTAATGCTTAACGTAATGGCTAAATAGGTGGCTAAGATAACTAAAAATGCAGTTAAATGAAGTCTAAGCAATACCCTAAGTGACCCATTTAAAATTGCGTACTAAGAGGGTTATTTGAGGGGCGAAAAGTTGTTAGATAACCGGTTGAGTAAAAAACTGCGCATTCGCAACGAAAGAATAGTAGAGTAAAGTTTTACAGTAATTGTAGGTGAGGTGTTATTTTTTATGTTTAAACAATTAGCGCTTAATCTCCTATGCATATTCATCATGAGTTGCGCCCAAGTGCACGCACAAAGCGAGATAGGTACACCTACGACTATCGTTGAAGAGTCGAATGTTATCTGGAATGAAGTCCAATCTTATTGGTTGGAATTCTTGCAAACTTTACCCTCTGTTATTTTTGGATTGGTAGTTTTCATCGTTTTTTATCTATCTTCTCGCTACATTTCAGAGTGGATGCTTAAACCCTTCTCTTACATTAGCTCCAGTTTACTTATCAAGGTGGTTATTAGACGAGTTTTCCAATTATTGATTATTTTATTGGGCGCATACATTTTTCTGCGTTTTGCTGGTTTAAGTGAGTTTGCCGTTGCCATTTTAAGCGGTACGGGCGTTGCGGGTTTAATTATCGGGTTTGCATTTAGAGATATTGCGGAAAACTTTATTTCTAGCTTGCTCTTGAGTATTCAAAAACCGTTTAAAATTGGCGATATCATCCAGGTTGAAAGTCATATTGGCGTGGTAAAGCAAGTGA
>NZ_JBDWYG010000010.1:0-83684 GCF_039982535.1 Aliiglaciecola sp. | reverse complement strand
CAAACAGACCGTGTAAAAGGACTAAATAGGGTTTTTCAGCATGATTGCTGCTTAGGTGATAATTAATTGATTGCATAAGTGTGTAGATAGGGATAAATGATCAGATATACAAGCAATTTAATGGAATTAATTGCACATGGCCAGAATTTAGCACGATTCTAGCCATGTGATTTACATTTTAACTACATATTTGGGTAGTTCGGTCCTCCTGCACCTTCAGGGGTTACCCAAACGATATTTTGGGTTGGATCCTTGATATCGCAGGTTTTGCAATGGACACAGTTTTGGGCGTTTATTTGCAGCTTTTTGTCACCTTCCGGGCTGTCGATAATCTCATATACGCCAGCAGGACAGTACCTTTGGGCTGGTTCATCGTATTTAGGCAAGTTGATAACAATAGGTGTTGCCGGGTCTTTTAAGCGTAAATGACAAGGTTGATCTTCTTCATGGTTGGTATTGGATAAAAATACCGAAGAAAGTTTATCAAAACTAATTACACCGTCGGGTTTCGCATACTCGATTTTTGGAAAATCACTGGCTAAACCAATTGCACCATGATCAGTACTGGTATCTTTTAATTTGAAAAGGACTTTGCCACCTAGAATATTTTGTTCAAAAGTATTGTAAGCGCCACCTAAAAAGGTACCAAACTTATGCAGTGCAGCACCGAAGTTCTGTGAACTATATAATTCTTCATACAGCCAAGAATTTTCAAACTTTTCAGCATAGGCAGTTAAGTCTTGGCCGACTTTATCTTGGCTGATAGCCTCAACTATCGTCTCTGCGGCTAAGATGCCCGATTTCATGGCAGTATGATTTCCCTTAATTTTCGCAAAATTTAGGGTACCTGCATCACACCCGACTAATATTCCGCCTGGAAAGGTCATTTTCGGCAATGAATTATAACCACCTTTAGCAATGGCTCTGGCACCATAGGAAACGCGTTTACCACCTTCTAAGTATTGTTTTAGTACCGGATGCTGTTTGACTCTTTGGAATTCATCAAAGGGACTCAAATGCGGGTTCTTGTAATTAAGATCGATAATGATCCCCACCAATATTTGATTATTTTCAGCGTGGTAAAGATAGCTGCCGCCGGTTTCACTACTTAGAGGCCATCCTGCAGTATGCACCACTAAGCCTTCTTGATGTTTGTCTGGATCGATATCCCAAATTTCTTTAAAGCCAATACCATAGTGTTGAGGTGAAGCATCTTTATCAAGATCAAACTTGGAGATAAGCTGTTTACCTAAATGGCCGCGACAACCTTCAGCAAATACCGTGTATTTGGCTCTTAATTCCATGCCTGGCATATAGCTGTCTTTGTGATCACCTGACTCACTGATACCCATATCGCCGGTGATGATGCCACCAACACTGCCATCATCATTGTAAATTACTTCAGAAGCAGCGAAGCCAGGAAAAACTTCTACACCCAATTGTTCGGCTTGATCAGCTAACCAACGACAGACATTCCCCATACTGACAATATAGTTGCCTTGATTATGCATAGTCTTTGGGGTCATAACGTTAGGCAATTTAGTTGCAGAACTTTCGTTCTTCAGATAATAGATATGATCCTCAGTTACTTTTGTCGTTAGAGGCGCGCCACGCTCACTCCAATCTGGAAAAAGTTCATCCATAGCCTTAGTTTCAAATACTGCACCCGAGAGAATATGAGCACCCACCTCAGAACCTTTTTCGACTACACATACCATCAACTCTTGTTCATTTTGTTGAGCTAACTGCATTATTTTGCATGCGGTCGATAGACCGGCTGGACCAGCCCCAACTACCACCACATCGAACTCCATCGATTCACGTTCCACTGGTTTTCCCCTTTATAGATAACTATCAATTAAACAAATAAACAAAATAAACAACTATCACCTGTACTTACCAAGATTGATGATTTGCATTCATCAACCATATAGTTCATTTTACCTAAAGACTACTCTGTGAAGCGTTGTTTAAATAGATAAAAAGTAAGTATAATCAATTGTTTATATCAATTTTTAGGGTGAGATTTTTTGCTCTGTAAATCACCATATTTTTCTAACATTAACACAATAAAAATTAAGCTCAAATGGAATTTATAACATACAATTTACAACCAAAATCTTAGAAACTGGAAATGGAAGTTGTCCTTACATAGTTGACGCTTAGGTAAACAGTCAGTAAATTTAGCCAACCTTACAAATACGCAGATTTTGCGTTACAACTTTTCGACACTTTATATCTTATAGAGGTAAACATGAAAATTTTAGTGCCGGTTAAACGTGCCATTGATTACAACGTAAAAGTACGCGTTAAAGCCGATAACAGCGCGGTTGATTTGACCAATACAAAAATGTCTATTAATCCGTTCTGTGAAATTGCTGTAGAAGAAGCTGTTCGACTAAAAGAAAAAGGTATTGCTGATGAAATTGTTGTGGTTTCTATTGGTGATAAAGCCTGCCAAGAGCAAATTAGAACAGCACTAGCACTGGGAGCGGATCGTGGTATCCAAATTGATACCAGTGAAAACCTCGACTCTTTGCAAGTAGCTAAACTATTGGCAAAAGTGGTTGAAGAAGAACAACCAGGAATGGTTATCCTAGGGAAACAATCAATTGATTCAGATAACAACCAAACCGGGCAAATGTTAGCGGCCTTAACAGGTATGCCACAAGGTACGTTTGCATCTGTAGTGGATGTAGATGGAGATAAAGTGAAAGTGACACGGGAAATCGACGGTGGCTTACAAACCGTTGAATTAAGTCTTCCTGCCGTGGTCACCACTGATTTACGACTCAATGAACCTCGTTATGCGACCCTTCCCAACATTATGAAAGCAAAACGTAAACCTATTGATGTTAAGCCTGCAGACGGTTTTGGGGTCTCACTTACATCAAATGTTAAAACATTGAAAGTTACGCCGCCAGCCCAACGCAAAGGTGGGATCAAAGTGGCTGATGTAGCAGAGTTGGTCGAGAAATTAAAAACTGAAGCGAAGGTGATCTAATGGCTGTTTTAGTATATGCAGAACACGATAACGAACAATTAAAAACTGAAACTCACAAACTAGTTAACGCGGCCAGTAAAATGGCGGGTGACGTGGTTGTTTTGGTTGCCGGGCAAGATTGCGCTGGGGTAGCGGAACAAGCAAGTAAGATTGCTGGAGTGAGTAAAGTATTATTGGCCGATAGCGCTGAGTACACTCACCAAATGGCTGAAAATATCGGTGACCTAGTGACTGAATTGGCTGCTGACTATTCTCATATAATTGCTGCGGCCACTACAACGGGTAAAAACTTCATGCCCCGTGTTGCTGCGCTTTTAGATGTTGCACAAATTTCAGATGTTATCGCCGTCGAAAGTGAAGATACTTTTGTTCGTCCTATTTACGCTGGTAATGCCATTGCTACAGTTCAAAGTAGTGACACTAAAAAAGTACTAACTGTTCGTGCTTCAGCGTTTGATGGTGCAGAAGAAAATGGCTCAGCTACAGTTGAAGCCATTGATAGTGTGAAGGTGTCTGAAAAATCAGCATTTGTGAGTGCAGAACTAACCGAGTCTGAACGTCCTGAATTAACCGCTGCAGAGGTGATTATTTCTGGTGGTCGCGGTATGCAAAATGGTGAAAACTTTAAATTGCTTGAAGGTATCGCTGATAAACTTGGTGCTGCGATTGGTGCATCTCGTGCTGCCGTTGATGCTGGCTTTGTACCAAATGATATGCAAGTGGGGCAGACAGGAAAAATTGTTGCGCCGCAATTATATATCGCGGTTGGAATTTCTGGTGCCATACAGCATTTAGCCGGTATGAAAGATTCGAAAGTGATCGTAGCGATCAATAAGGATGAAGAAGCTCCAATCTTCCAAGTTGCTGATTATGGTTTAGTAGGCGACTTGTTTGACGTATTGCCAGAGTTAGAAGCTGCACTATAAGCGGTTTCAATACAACAAAAGGCAGTCTGCAAGTATGCATGACTGCCTTTTTATTGGTCTGCGCTTTATATCAGGATTATACGCTAATAAATCCTATTCGCGGTTTATACAGAAACTACTGAGTTGTCATCAAAAGAAATAGGTGAAGTCACGTAAGCGTCTGCACTCCAATCATTTTCCCATTCTTCATCATCTAACAAATATCGGAATTGATATTCCGCATCAGCTGGCAAATTAATGGTTGAAGAAAATGAACCATTCTTTAATTTCTTCATTGGTGATGCTTCGATATCCCAATCATTGAAATCGCCCACTAAACGCACTGTCTCAGCATTTTTAGCTTCTTCTTTCGAAAGTTTGAAAGTCACTTTACACACTGGTTTTGATTTAAGGTATTGTTTCTTGAAGCTCATATGCCCCTCCGCATGGTAATTAAATTACATCAATAGACTATTAATTCAGCAATATTACAGTTTTAATCTGATTTTGTGAAATGAAATTACAAAATATTCCGATTTTTGACTGAAAATCGTACAAAACATGCCCTTTATCGGTGCGAAATTTATTACGCGATTAAATTTTATGCACTTATTTAGTGTAAAACAACCCGTTTTGAACGATCAATTTGTCTTTAACATGTATTAACTCAGAAATTGTGCCAATTTGTTTTAATCTAGATCAATTAGTATTCAATTATTGATGAAAATTATGAGCCTCATATCAGTTTAAAACCGCTTTGTTAGTCAAACTCGTTGAATGTAGGACGCAATTAACCTGCTGCTGAAATTGAAAGTTATTAAGGATTCTTGCTGAATTGTGTTTAACAAGCGTAAAGCTTGTTCTAATCGAATGTGCAACGTCGCAAAAAAAACGACCCTTAAGGATCGTTTTTTAACATTACACTGCTTAGCTGTATTTTAGTAAAAGCTAATTTTTGCTTCAATACCAAAGATACGAGGTTGGTTCATAATCCCTGCTAGGTTATTGAAATCAATCGCTCCTTTAACATTTTCTTCATCGGTGATATTTCTACCAAAAAGCGCAATAGTGTAGTTGTTTTGGTAGTTTTCATAACCGATACGCAAGCCACCTTCATAATTACTGTCAGAGGTAAACTCCACTGAGTCGTATAGGAAGAAGCTCGTTTCACCCTGGAATGCCCAATCGGTGAAGACAAATAGTTCTCCATCATCACCAATAGGAGTGGCATATCTTGCTGTGAAATTGAAAATAGTTTCAGGTGCTTGAGGGAAGGCGTTTCCGTCAATACTAGCAGCATAGCCGTCAGGTCGTGAATCAAATACGGTACAATTTCCAGTAAATGCAAAATCAGCGTTTGCGCCACAAGGTAAGATAGTCAAATCACTATCTTGAATTTCTGTGTGGTTATAACTGTAACCAGCGGTTAATGTTAGATAATTCGTGACCAAATATTCTACGTCAATTTCAAAACCATAACCTACGCCTTTGTCAGCATTAATCAGCGCCGTTGTATTAGCACCACCGCCAATTGCGCTAAGTTGCATGTCATCAATTTCATAATAAAAAGTTGCAGCATTGATCCGTAAGGTATCCTCAAGTAGGTCTTTTTTGATCCCTAGCTCTATGGAGTTGATAGTCTCAGCTTCAGCTACCGATGGGTTTGATTCAAATGCAACATCACGGCCTTGAATGGTTTGCGCTCTGAAACCATTTGCTAATCGAGCGAATAACGACGTGTTGTTATCAAGTTTATAGTTTGCACTGAGTTCCCAACTGACTTGACCATCATCAACATTGATATCGTCATAATCTTGAATAGAAGCCGCACCAATTACGAGGGCGAAACCATCAACATTCTGCTCGCCAACCATAAGTGACTTTTCATCGTAGGTATAACGCAGACCACCGATAACTTCTAACTTATCGTTAACTTGATATGAGGTTTGACCAAAAACAGCCCAAGTTGTATTTTCATGAAAGACAGTAGTTGCGCCGTAAAACCCGTCAATACTTGTTACATTAAAAGAAGCATCATAATAAAACGCACCTAGCTGCCAGCCTAGTGCATCATCGGTGTCACTTGCTAGTCGAATTTCTTGGGTTAGCTGCTCTAAATCATCCAGTTTATCTTGGGTTACTGCAGAGAATGCAATGTTGCCAGGGTAGGTGGTTTCTTCTGTTCCATCACCATTAATGTCTGCCGGTTCGTTTAAAACAACACCACCATCAATATCACCTAAACTATATCCTTCCGCTTGTTCATACGCAGTGATACTGGTTAACGTCATGTTTTCTAAACCAAACTCTAATTTCAGCGAGGCACCATAATTGCTATATTCTTGCGGGTTATTATCTGCTCCATTGCCGTCAATATCGCCATCATAATAAAGCACATCACGGTCAAAATTTTCATTTAAATCGTTGCTGCCTTTAGTGAAAATGTTGGCGCGGAAAATCGATGCTGTGCCGTCCAGTTCTCTTCCATGCACATTTAATAATGCAGAAAAATCGTCATTGGGTGAAAAAAGTAATTGACCACGCCAAGCTTTTTCGTCGAAACCACCCATGGCATCATTTTCGCCAGTATAAGCATTATCGATCCAATCACTACGGTTTTGCGATAAAACGGAAAAACGTCCCGCTAGATTATCTGTTAATCCGCCACCAACAGCACCTTCAAAATTTAATGTGCCCAAGTTACCTACACCCAGCTTCATGTAAGCGTCGAAGTCTTCGCTGGGTTTGACAGAGTCAAACTTGACGATGCCTGCTGTGGTATTGCGTCCAAATAATGTGCCCTGTGGACCACGTATTACTTCCACTTGGGAGACATCAAATAATGGAAAACTTTTAAGAATAACGTTTTCCTTAACAACGTCGTCCATCACAATCGAAACAGGTTGTGATGCGGCTAAATCGAAATCTGAATTACCTAGCCCTCGAATGTAAAAACGCGGAGCTACACGACCATTAGATGTCTCAGCGTACAGACCTGGTACCCTTACCGCCAATGCGATTATATCTTCACCACCAGAGAAGATACTTTCGAAACGTTCGCCATTTAAGGTGGCAATGGATATGGGAACATCTTGAATACTTTGCGTGCGTTTTTGTGCGGTGACAGTGATTTTTTCCAAACTACGTTCGGATGATGTTGTGTCTTGCTCTTGGGCAAAACTTAATTGGCTGATTAAGGCCGATTGAATGCACAAAGCGATGGCTGTTTTTTTGAGTGTTTTCATAATATGACCAAGTTGTTAGTAAGTTTAATTGTGTGTTTATTCTTTTGCTTTATTACCCCATGAGCTCAATACGGGGGTATTTTTCAAATAAGGTGGTTTAACGGACTACGAAACCAAGTTGCGTATTAGTGTAATTTTATATACCAATAGAATCCAATATTAATCGATAACTTATACATAATTCCTTAAACGCCACTCACTAATGGCTGTCTTTACAGGCGACTTTTTAAAGGTGTATTTAACTGTTTCTAAAAGCGCTATATTTCATTTTATTATTTAACGGCTACTTTTTAATGACGTTACCCAGATGTTTGATTAGCTATAGGTTCGAAAGAACTTTTTGCGATATTGACTTGGAGATAAACCGGTTAATGAGTTAAATAATCGAGTAAACGAACGAGTATCTTCATAACCGACTTTAGTCACTATCGCCTCCAATGAAGAGTTTTCGGTTTCAAGTAACTTTTTAGCTGCCTCGACGCGGATAGACTGCAAATATGAAAATGGGGTTTGTTCTGTTGCGATTTTAAAACGACGCAAAAAAGTGCGATTTGTTAAGCTCACCTGTTTCGCTAATTGATCTAATGAAATCTGTTGGTGATAGTGGGTCTCTAACCACTCTTGGGCTTTTAATATTTCCGCATCTTGATGATATTTTTTACTTCTCAATTGTGCATAAGCGGCTTGATTACCACGGGAAATATCCAATACGTGAGCTTTGGCCGTATTGGTGGCCACATCATGACCGCAATATCTCTCAATCAGCAAAAGAGCTAAATCAAACCAAGCCATACCTCCACCAGAGCAATATATATTGCCATCTTGGGTGATGAGTTTATTGGACAATAAATTCACGGCTGGATAACGCTTGGCAAATGTCTCTGCATAACCCCAGTGGGTAGTTGCTTTTTTGTTATTTAAAATACCAGCTTCGGCAAGAAAAAAAGCACCACTACAATTACTCGCTATATCTGTCCCTTTACTATTGAAGTACTGTAAAAAAGGTAACAGATTACGATTTGCCGACAACACTTCTTCAAGTTTCCCGCCTATGGTCGGAATAATCAAAATATCTGTATCGCTAACATCTTCAATGGCGATTTGACTCTTCAACGTGAGCTGGTTAATGCACTCAATATCTCGTTTTCCCACCGAAGCTAACTGCACATTAAAAATGCGTTCCGGTGGTTTGCCTTGCATTCGTTGCCAAGTTACACCTGCTAAAGCAAAGATATCTAAGGCACCTGTAACTGCGCTGGCATAGGCATGTTCAAAACCTAAAATGGTGACATTGTGCACGTAAAATTGTCTCTATATAAGTTGGGTTTTTGTAAGTTTATCACGGTTATGAATGTGTGGCGATATTAGCCATAAAAGAGTCAATAATGACAGTTAGCGAGGAGGCATAAATATGTGATGCTAGCTTCATGATCTAATCAAGGATACGCATAATGAATGAAGAATTGATCCACCCAAAAGAATTACCCTTTCAACTGTACGAAGTATTAAATATCGAATCACTTCTGCAACGTGAACGTTTTGCCGAACATAATAAAGAAACCTTTGATGCCATCTTATCGACTGCGAATAAAATCGCTACTGAGAAATTTGCAGATCATAATGCCATAGCCGATGCTGATGAGCCTAAGTTTGACGGTAAAACCGTACACATGATCCCGCAAGTGAAAGAAGCATTTGATGCTTATAACGAAGCAGGGTTTATGGCTGGTCGTTATGATTTCGAAGAAGGTGGGATGCAACTTCCAGAAACTATCATGATGGCAACCTCAGGCTACTTTATGGCCGCCAATCCTTCGAGTTCAGCTTATGCTTTCTTAACCGTAGCAGCCGCCAATGTGATTGGCAATTTTGCTAGCCAGAACCTTAAAGAACAATTTATGCCGCGAATGTTAACCGGTGAGTTTACTGGGACTATGGCGTTAACCGAACCCCATGCTGGCTCTTCATTGGCAGATATCCGCACCAGTGCAGTTGCAGCTGAAGATGGAAGTTACCGTATTAAGGGCAGTAAATTATATATCTCTGCCGGTGAACATCAGTTATCTAACAACATTGTACATTTAGTGCTAGCCAAAATTCAGGGGGCACCAGCGGGAGTCAAAGGGATTTCTTTGTTTGTTGTGCCTAAATATCGCTTAGATGAAGCTGGTGAGCCAAGCACTAAAAATGACGTTGCCTTAGCTGGATTAATCCACAAAATGGGCTATCGCGGAGCCACGTCAACAGCATTAAGTTTCGGTGAAAATGGCGATTGTCATGGGTATTTAGTCGGTGAAGCTCATCAAGGACTTAAATACATGTTCCTGATGATGAATGAAGCGCGTATTGGAGTCGGCTTTGGTGCTGCTATGATAGGATATAGCGGTTACCAATATTCATTGGCCTATGCTAAAGACCGCACCCAAGGTCGAGTTCCTCCTAAAAACGCCCCTACAGATCCAGCCACTGAAATTATCAATCACGGTGATGTGAAGCGCATGTTATTAGCCCAAAAAGCCTATGTGGAAGGTGCCATGTCTCTGTGCTTGTATGCTGCTCGCTTAGTGGATGACGCAAAAACACTTGAATCAGCCGAAGAGAGAAAGGTGACGGAGGAGTTACTAGATTTATTAACACCAGTGGTCAAAGCTTGGCCATCCGAATTTGGGGTAAAGGCTAATGATTTAGCCATACAAATTCTAGGTGGCGCTGGATACACACGAGAATACCCAGTGGAACAATGCTGGCGTGATAATCGTCTTAACCCAATCCATGAAGGCACTAATGGTATTCAAGCCTTAGATCTGCTTACCCGTAAGTTATGGCAAGCAAACGGTGCAGGTTTAAACACATTGCAAACTCGCATACTGGCCGATTTTAACACTGCGACGGGAGAGAACTGTGCTCCTTTAGTGAAGTCCACTTTGGACTATATGGCAAAAATGCAACCGCTAATTCCGGTGCTTGGAGAAGCATTGCGCAATGAAAAGCTGCCTAATTTACTGGCTAATGCCCAATGTTTCATGAATGTATTTTCGAGCATTGTGATGAGCTGGATTTGGATCCGTCAAGCAAACGTGGCGGAAAAAGCATTGGCAGAGTGCAAAGCTGAAGATAAGTCATATTACCTTGGCAAAATTCAAGCGGCAAAATATTACGTCAATTGGGAACTCCCTTTAATAGATAGAGATTTAAAACTACTGCAAGCATTCGACAGCAGTTGCAGCGACATGCAACCAGAATGGTTTTAAACACAGATAAAAAGGAATCAATTATTATGAAAAGCAGACAATTTCTTTTGGCGTCCCGCCCCGTGGGAACGCCGACCGCAGATAACTGGAATTTAGTAACCACTGAATTACCTGATCTTCAGGAAAACCAAATTAAAGTAAAAGTGCTTTATATTTCTCTGGATCCCGCCATGCGTGGTTGGATGAATGAAGGTAAATCCTACATTCCTCCTGTTGAGATTGGGGAAGTGATGCGCGCCGGTGGCGTAGGGGAAGTACTAGAATCCACAGATCCCAACTTTACTGCAGGGGATTTTGTATATGGTGGTTTCGGTGTAAGTGATTTCGCTGTTATTTCAACTCAAGGGGTTTATAAAGTTGATCCTAGTTTAGCACCACTTGAACGGTATCTAGGGGTATTAGGCATGCCTGGTATGACAGCCTATTTCGGTATTTTAGATACTGGACAGCCAAAAGCCGGTGAAACCGTAGTGGTCTCTGGTGCGGCAGGGGCGGTGGGCACAGTCGTCGGTCAAATTGCTAAAATCAAAGGTTGTCGCGTAGTGGGTATTGCCGGTGGCGAAGACAAGTGTCGTTACCTAGTTGATGAGCTCGGATTTGATGGTGTCGTTGATTATAAAAATTCAAATGTGAAAAAAGCCCTGAAAGAACAGTGTCCTGACGGTGTTGATGTGTTTTTCGATAACGTGGGTGGTGAAATTCTTGATGACGTCCTTACTCAAATAAATATGAAAGCCAGAATTGTTATTTGTGGGGCAATCAGTCAATACAATAATACAACCGCTGTTAAAGGACCTTCAAATTATTTAACGCTATTGGTAAATCGAGCGCGTATGGAAGGGATTGTCGTGTTTGATAATATTGAAAACTACGGTAAAGCAGCAGCTGAAATGTCGGGCTGGATTGGCGAAGGTAAGTTGATTGCTAAAGAACATGTGGTTGAAGGGCTTGAAACTTTCCCTGACACTTTACTGATGCTTTTCAGAGGCGAAAACTTCGGTAAGTTAGTACTCAAGGTGGACCATACATCATGAAAGCAGCTAACGTAGAAAACAAGCATATTGTGGTGACTGGTGGCGCATCAGGAATAGGCGCTAAAACCACTGAGCTTCTTGCGTCGCGAGGATCAAAGGTGTTTTTCGGTGATCGCAATGTGGCAGCCGGTGAGGCTTTAAGTCAATCCCTGCAAGATCAGGGCTATTCAGTGGCATTTTGTGAACTAGACGTGACTGAAAATGATTCAGTTAAAGCTTTTTACGCTGCTGCCATCGACAAGTTTGGTCAGATTCATGTAGCCCTTAATAATGCCGGTGTCGATCACACACCAGCACGCATGTTAGATGTGCCAGATGAAGACTTTCATCGTAATATCGCCATCAATCTAACGGGTGTTTGGTATTGCATGAAACAAGCCATAGCCCACATGCTGACAGTAGGCGGTGGACAGGTAATCAATTTAGCCTCGGTGGCTGGAGTCTCTGGTGCTCCAACTATTGCTGCTTACGGCGCATCTAAACATGGGGTGATTGGATTAACTAAATCTGTCGCTATTGAATATGCAAGGTCAAATATTCGTGTTAATGCGGTTTGTCCTAGTTTTGTTAAGACCCCAATGGTCGAAAACGTACTGGCCAACTTTAATGAAAAACAGCAAAACACCCTAGTCAGTGCTAATCCAATGAAACGGCTTGGAGAGGTAGACGAAATTGCCTATGCCATTGCTTGGTTATGCAGTGATGAGTCAAGTTTTATGACCGGCCATTCCATGGTGTTAGACGGTGGGTTAACTGCTTAAATAGCGTGATTTAGTGCCCTTATTTAAGGGCGCTACTAATATTTTACCTTGAAGATAAAGAAGAAGAAAAACTACAGGAACACAAAATGAACAAGAATTTATTCGATTTAACTGGAAAAGTAGCATTAGTCACCGGCGCTAGTCGAGGTATTGGTGAGTCGATAGCTAGATTATTGGCTACCTATGGTGCTGAGGTGATCGTCTCTAGCCGTAAAATTGATGGTTGTGAAGCCGTTGCCCAGAGCATTCGCGATAATGGCGGTAAAGCCCATGCTATGGCTTGCCACGTTGGTGAAATTGCACAAATAGATGCTACCTTTGCGCAAATCAAAGAACAGTTTGGTCAACTAGATATTTTAGTGAATAACGCTGCGGCCAATCCATTTTTTGGTCACATTTTAGATACAGATCTTGCCGCCTACGATAAAACTGTAGATGTGAATATTCGAGGTTATTTCTTTATGTCAGTGGCTGCCGGTAAAATGATGAAAGAGCAGGGCGGTGGCGTGATCTTAAATACCGCTTCTGTGAATGCATTGTCACCAGGCGATATGCAAGGAATTTACTCCATATCAAAAGCTGCCGTGGTAAGCATGACAAAAGCATTCGCCAAGGAATGTGGCAGTTTGAACATTCGAGTAAATGCATTATTGCCAGGTTTGACAGACACCAAATTTGCGTCGGCGTTAACTACTAACGATAAGATCCTAAAACAAGCTCTGCAAATTATTCCATTAGGCCGAGTAGCTGATCCTGATGAAATGGCGGGGACTGTGTTGTACTTGGTATCCGATGCATCAAGTTACACAACCGGCACCACAGTTGTGGTTGATGGTGGTATGATGGCGTAAATACGTCATCAATATAGGTAATTCCATGGTTCATCAGTTAGTGGTTTGTTCGGATATTTTTGGACAAACGGCGTCCTTCAAACAATGGTGTAACCAAGTATTACCTGCGGACTGGCAATTAACCATTGTCAGTCCTTATATCTCTTCGGTTAACTTTACTGATGAAGCTTTGGCCTATTCAGCATTTCAACGAGCAGGCGGCATCGAAAAATATGCCATGCGAATTTCAGCCGCTTTAGCAGCCAGCCTTGCCAACAAAACGGTAATTGGTTTTAGTGCTGGGGCAGCAACCCTGTATAAGCTGCTAAGCGAAAAAGATTATTCTCAAAGCATTGATAGATTTTATGGGTTTTATCCTGGGCAAGTACGCTTTTTTACAAAGCTAAAACCTTGTATACCAAGCCAACTTTACTTCCCTCATAAAGAACCTAATTTCAATATTGATACAGTTATCGAGGAGTTAGCTTTACATGACAATGTGAAGTGTCAAAAGACAGAGTTCGAACATGGTTTTATGAACTTGGCTTCAAGGGGATACAATAAAAACGCTGAGTCAATTTTTACGCAAGAAATTAAGCAGATATTATCGCTCCAAGCAGGTATTTAACCAACTTGGAACGATAAACATGGTGTGCATGAAGGTTATGCTGTGATTTTTTCAACCAAAGCAATTGCATCACCAATGTAATTAGCTGGTGAGATTTGTTTTAATTCCGTTTTTACATTGCTTGGTAAGTCGAGATTATCAATAAATTCAGCAATGGCACCCTGATCAACTTTTTTACCACGGGTGAGTTCTTTTAACTTCTCATAAGGTTTTTCAATACCATAACGGCGCATAACCGTTTGAATCGGTTCGGCTAACAATTCCCAATTGCTATCAAGTTCGTTTCTTAGACTTTGCTCGTTAACTTGTAACTTACTGATACCTTTTAAGGTCGATTCATAGGCAATCACCGAGTAACCCATACCGACACCTAGGTTTCTCAATACAGTTGAGTCAGTAAGGTCACGCTGCCACCTTGAAATCGGTAGTTTAGTGGCCAAATGGTTAAACATCGCATTGGCTAAACCTAAGTTGCCTTCTGAGTTTTCAAAATCAATAGGATTCACTTTATGGGGCATGGTTGAAGAACCAATTTCACCGGCAATGGTTTTTTGCTTGAAGTGACCCAAAGCAATATAACCCCAAACATCACGATCAAAATCGATAAGAATGGTGTTGAAACGCGCCATGGCATCGAATAACTCAGCGATATAATCGTGGGGTTCGATTTGCGTAGTATATTGATTCCAATCAAGTCCTAAACTTTCTACAAAAGACTGAGAAAAGCCATTCCAATCAATATTAGGGTAGGCACTAATGTGTGCATTGTAGTTACCTACAGCACCATTAATTTTACCTAAGATGGTGACATCTTGTATTTGCTGGCGTTGACGTTGCAAACGATGCATGACGTTAGCCATTTCTTTACCCATAGTGGTTGGAGAGGCTGGCTGGCCATGGGTTCTTGCCATCATAGGAATAGTTTTATATTCGATAGCTAACCGTTTTGTTTCAGCAATCAACTTATCGCAATAAGGTAAAATAACCTGGTCTCTTGCTTCACTTAACATTAGACCATGGGACAAATTATTAATATCTTCAGAGGTACAAGCAAAGTGAATAAATTCATTTACGCTGTTAAGTTCACTGTTGCTTTCAACTTTTTCTTTTAAAAAGTATTCAACCGCTTTGACATCGTGATTGGTGGTTCTTTCGATGGTTTTGATACGCAATGCATCATCTTCACTGAAATTATCAACTATGCTGTTAAGCAACTCTGTTGACTCTGGAGAGAATGCAGGTACTTCAGTTATTTCAGCTGTGTCTGCTAGTTTTTGTAACCAACGAACTTCAACTTGAACACGGTATTTTAACAAACCGTATTCACTAAAAAAGTGTCTTAAGGCTGAACTTTTAGAGCCGTAACGGCCATCAACGGGGGAAACTGCTGTGAGTGCAGACAATTCCATGAAGTACTCCTATAGGGATTGGTGAAGAGAGTGTTGCAATGCAGTAGCGTTGCTCACAATGCTTTTTCGGTTAAATAAAATTTGTCGTCTTTTGCCGCCCAACTGGCGCCACAATACAGCTGAACGCAAACCGCTTAATAATAGCGCTCTGACTTTGTGTTGATTGCTATTTTTCTTTAACTGTTCTGGGGTGCCAGCAATTTGGATCTTTGATCCCATAGGACTAATGACGTCGGAATAAATGCTGGCTAAATTACTCATCATTTGTTCATCAAACAAGTCTAAATGAGCGGTTTGTCGTTGAATTTGTTCAATGCGTTTAGATAGTTCGTCCAATCTTTTGGATGACTTCTTAAGCTTACGCTCGAGCCCTAAAAGGCTGGCAATATAACGTGTGATTTCGGCATCTTTTTGCATAGGAGTATTACCCAATTGACCGATCAAAGTACCTAATCCCACTCTTAAGTTTTCGATACTGCCATACACTTCAATTGTGCTTTGTGCGTCTGTCAAAACTAAGCTATTGATGCTTGTTTTAAACGCATTAGTGTCTGCTTCGCCTTTACGGGCGATGGATTGTACCAAAGTCGCCGCTTGACAAACGCCAGCTAAAGCTAAAGTTTTTTCTTTTTCGTGGTCTATGTTCAACGCAAATAACTCTCTATAATTCCGCCACCTAAACATTCATCTTGCTGATAGAATACGGCTGACTGTCCAGGTGTGACTGCTTTTTGTGGTTCATCAAAAAGCACTTTAATTTGGCCATCAGGTAAGGAGGTAACTGTACAGGGAATATCTTCCTGACGATAACGTGTTTTCACAGCACAACGAGTTTCTTGTTGCGGACCTAAACGGTCTACCCAGTGTAATTGATTAGCAATCAGGCCAACAGAATAAAGCGCCGGATGATCAGCGCCTTGGCCTACTATTAACACATTGCGCTCGACATCTTTATCGACAACGTACCAAGGTTCATCGCCAAACTCTTTTTTACCGCCGATGTGCAAGCCTTTACGTTGACCTAATGTATGAAACATAAGGCCATCATGTTTACCTATTTCAATACCTTCTGCGGTTTCGATAATACCGGGTTGTGCAGGTAAATACTGGCCTAAGAAGTCTTTAAACTTTCGTTCACCGATAAAACAAATACCCGTGCTATCTTTTTTATCGTGAGTGATGAAATCTTGTTGTTCTGCAATTTTACGTACTTCAGGTTTTTCAATATCGCCAACAGGGAATAAGGTTTTGGCAATGTGCTCTTCACCTAAAGTATATAGGAAGTAACTTTGGTCTTTATT
The DNA here is from genome assembly GCF_039982535.1 of Aliiglaciecola sp. Classification (NCBI taxonomy): domain Bacteria; kingdom Pseudomonadati; phylum Pseudomonadota; class Gammaproteobacteria; order Alteromonadales; family Alteromonadaceae; genus Aliiglaciecola; species Aliiglaciecola sp. The sequence goes on along the minus strand of NZ_JBDWYG010000010.1, from coordinate 67,316 downwards.
ACTATCTAGGCCACGTAGCATTTTCCAATGGTCGTTGCGTTTTTCACGACGGACATAGTGCCCCGTAGCAATATAGTCAGCTCCTAAATCTTCTGCAGCGAACTCTAAAAATGCTTTAAATTTGATTTCCTTGTTACACATAATATCGGGATTAGGCGTGCGCCCAGCGCGATATTCCTCAAGAAAATACTCGAATACATTGTCCCAGTATTCAGCTGCAAAATTAATAGTGTGTAATTCAATACCAAGTTTGTCAGCTACCGCTTGCGCGTCAGCTAAATCTTCAGCGGCTAAACAATATTCATCACTGTCATCTTCTTCCCAGTTTTTCATAAACAGGCCTTCTACCTGATAACCTTGTTGTTGAAGAAGATAAGCGGCAACAGAAGAATCTACACCGCCAGACATTCCAACGATGACTTTTTTGTTAGCGTTTTGTAAATTTGCTGTCGTGTTCGTATTTGACATATTGGTTGGTGAATTCTTGGCTGCTAAATTGGGCGGCAAGTCTAGCAAAATAAAGCCTTTAGTTAAATACACGGGATTACAAAAAAGAACTAATTTATAACCAAAATTGGATTGCTCACGATTTTTTTAATTTGCTCTTTTGGACGCCCTACAAAACTCGATATTTTCCGTTATCTAAGCCATCAATTGTCCACTGACCAATTTGGTAGCGAATTAACCGCAGAGTAGGGAAGCCAACCGCCGCAGTCATTCGACGGACTTGACGGTTACGCCCTTCACAAATAGTAAGGGAAATCCAACTTGTTGGAATATTAGCCCGAAACCTTACTGGTGGTGTCCGTTCCCAAACATCCGGTGGCGGGATCTTTTTCACTTGCGCGGGTAGGGTGAGACCATCTTTTAATTCTACCCCTAGGCAGAGTTTATCGATTGCGTCTTGGGTAATGTCACCATCGACTTGTGCCCAATAGGTTTTTGGCATTTTTTGTTTAGGGTTAGCAATTTTGTGTTGAAGCTTACCGTCATTGGTCAAAACTAAAAGCCCTTCACTGTCTCTATCTAAACGCCCAGCAGCATAAACATCGGGTATATCTATATAGTTTTTGAGGGTTTTTCGATTTTGATCATCCGTAAACTGAGTCAGTACATCAAATGGTTTATTAAATAAAAGTACAGTCCTTGTTTGACCTGTTAATTTCTTTTTTATGTGTTTTTTTTGTCTCATTTTGAATAAGTATTCACTTTTTTATGGTTTTAGTGTGCTTGGAGCTAGTAAACCGAGTTTAGCCCATATATCATTGATTGTTAGCATCTATAACCTTTCGTGATGAACTATTTTTTGCGGTTCGGTGCGAAGTCTCAATATATTTTATGCATATTTAATGTAATAAAGTACTGGTTATAATAGCTATATTGATTAGAATCTGTGCTCAAATTTTTAAGTTTTTTGATAGATAATTTATTTATCATCGCTTTCGTCTGAGTAATTTGGATTAACCAGGCGGTTCCGCCGCCACCACTGAGGTATATAATGACTACATCAAAGTCTAAGATTATTTACACAAAAACTGATGAAGCCCCTGCGTTGGCTACATATTCACTTTTACCCATTGTCCGTAAATTTGCTACTGCGGCTGATATAGAAGTTGAAGTAAGTGATATATCGTTAGCTAGCAGAATTTTGGCTACCTTCCCTGACTACCTGAACGATGATCAAAAAGTTCCTGATGCATTATCTATTTTAGGCGAACTTACCCAGAAGCCAGACACAAACATTATTAAATTACCGAATATCAGTGCTTCAATTCCGCAATTAAAAGCGGCGATTAAAGAACTACAAGATAATGGTTTTGCGTTACCTGACTTTCCTGAGACTCCGGAAACAGATGAAGAGAAAGAAATAAGAAGCCGGTACGGTAAAGTACTAGGTAGTGCTGTAAACCCAGTACTTCGTGAAGGTAACTCTGACCGTCGAGCGCCCACCGCAGTTAAGAATTATGCGAAAAAACACCCTCATTCAATGGGCGCATGGAGCCAAGCCTCCCGCACTCACGTTGCGCACATGCAAGGCGGCGATTTCTATTCAGGTGAAAAATCTGTAACTGTTGAAAAAGCAGGCCATGTAAGTATTGAGTTTACTGATACTGCGGGTAACAAAACCACACTTAAGCCACGTGTTGACTTACTTGCTGGTGAAGTGATTGACGGCATGTGCATGAGCAAAAAAGCGTTGTGTGCATTTTTTGAAGAACAAATTCAAGATGCAAAAGATACCGGCATCCTGTTTTCTCTTCACGTTAAAGCAACGATGATGAAAGTGTCTCACCCAATTGTATTTGGACACTGTGTTAAGGTTTTCTACAAAGAATTATTCGACAAATATCAAGATTTGTTTGATGAGTTAGGCGTTAACCCTAACAACGGTTTAGGTAGTGTTTACGATAAAATCGCAACATTACCCACTTCACAGCGCGCGGAAATAGAAAATGACATTAATCGTTGTTATCAAGATCGTCCGCCTCTGGCGATGGTAAATTCTGATAAAGGTATTTCTAACCTACACGTACCTAGTGACGTTATCGTTGATGCTTCTATGCCTGCAATGATCCGTAGCTCTGGTCAAATGTGGGGTCCAGATGGAAAACCTCAAGATACTAAAGCGGTTATCCCAGAAAGTACTTATGCAACTATTTACCAAGAAGTGATTAACTTCTGTAAAACCCATGGTGCATTTGATCCTACTACTATGGGGACTGTGCCAAACGTTGGTTTGATGGCGCAAAAAGCTGAAGAATACGGTTCACACGATAAAACTTTCGAAATGACGGGTGACGGTAAAGTACAAATCATCGATCAAGATGGCAATGTACTTATTGAGCACGAAGTAGAAGAAGGTGACATCTGGCGTATGTGTCAGGCGAAAGACGCACCTATCCGCGACTGGGTAAAACTAGCAGTGACCCGTGCTAGACAATCAGGTATGCCAGCGATTTTCTGGTTAGATGACGAGCGTGCTCACGACGTTCAACTAATCAACAAGGTTACTGAATATCTGAAAGAACACGACACTGACGGTTTACACATTGAAATAATGGCTCCAGTTCGTGCAATTCGTTACACCATGGAACGAGCTATTCGCGGTTTAGATACCATTTCTGTGACCGGAAACGTATTACGTGATTACCTAACTGACTTATTCCCAATTTTGGAACTAGGTACCAGTGCTAAAATGTTGTCTATTGTGCCGTTAATGGCCGGTGGCGGATTGTTTGAAACGGGTGCTGGCGGTTCTGCGCCAAAACATGTTCAACAGTTTGTTGAAGAAGGGCATTTGCGTTGGGATTCATTAGGTGAGTTTTTAGCAATCGCAGTTTCTTTAGAAGATTTAGCTATTAAGAATGACAATAACAAAGCGAAGTTATTGGCATCAGAGCTGGATAAGGCAACTGAAACCTTATTAAATAATGGTAAGTCTCCTTTGCGTAAAGCTGGGCAGTTAGATAACCGCGGTAGTCACTTCTACTTAGCAATGTATTGGGCGCAAGGGCTTGCTAGTCAAACTGAAGATTCAGAACTAGCTGAGTACTTTGCACCTATTGCTAAAGCATTGAGTGACAATGAAGAAAGTATTGTTGCTGAAATCGATGCAACACAAGCTAAAGCGGCTGACATCGGTGGATACTACTATCCAAATGATGACTTAATCACTAATGCTATGTGTCCTAGCGGAACCTTAAATTCAATTGTATCTTAATTGAGTTGATGGCTATCGATCCCATGCTTTAAGCAGGGATCGATAAATAGAACATACAAAAAAGCAGGCTAAATAGCCTGCTTTTTATTTGAAAAGTAGTATTAAGTCTAGTTTAACTATCTTTCAGGTTCATCGCTGATGTCTATGTTCTCAGCGTGCAAGCCTTTTGGCCCTTGCTGAACTTCATAAGTCACTTCTTGACCTGCTTTTAAAGAACGATAACCGTCCATTTTAATCGTGGAGTAATGAGCGAAAATATCTTCTCCACCATCGTCAGGAACAATAAAACCGAACCCTTTCGCATTGTTAAACCATTTGACTTTTCCAACCGCCATACATCTGCTTCCTTTTAATCCCTTGAACTGACACTGCTTAATCCCCACAATAAGAATGTAGAGATGAGGCAAATCGACTGCATAACGTTTTGCCCTATTTAAAATGTAGATATTTTAACCTACTAATGTCAAGGTCAAATTAATTTAATCGACAAAAATAACTAAAAACAGCACAATTAATGTTAAATCAGAACAATTTTTGTCTAAACGGCACTATTATTTCAATATGAGTAAAGATAATACAATAAGTATAGATCACGATAAGCACTTAGAAGCGGTCAAAAAGAAAGTTGAACCGCCTCCCATGTACAAAGTCTTGATCAATAACGATGACTACACACCAATGGACTTTGTCATTGAGGTGTTGATGCGCTTTTTTAATATGGATGCTGAAAAAGCCAATCAACTGATGTTGACCGTTCATTACCGTGGTCGTGCTGTTTGCGGTGTTTATACCGCTCAGATTGCGGAAACAAAAGTGATGCAGGTGAATCAATATGCCAGAAAACATCAACATCCTTTAATGTGCAGTATGGAACAAGCTTAAGCAAACGGATTAATAGAATAATTTTTTAACAAAGATGTTTTATAGCAATGATCGCATAAAACATTTGATTTTAACCTTTGAATCAGAGAGTCTGATAACGAAGAAAGATGTAAAAATGGAGGCTTTAACCATGGAAAAGTCAATTTATAAAGACTGTTTCTGTGGCTAATAAACTGATCATTAAGGTTTTATCTAAGTTTCTTGATAACAACCAGAGACAGTTTTCTTCAGGGTTAACTAACCAACCCGATTTTAGGAGGGTATAAGTATGTTGAATAAAGATTTAGAGCAGACCCTTAACGAAGCGTTTATATTTGCCAGAGAGCATCGTCATGAATTTATGACGGTGGAGCATCTGCTACTAGCGCTTTTGGACAATAAAGCCGCCAGAGAAGCTCTCAAAGCCTGTGGAGCGAATATTGAGTCAATCAAAGCTGAGCTAGTCGATTTTGTCAAAGACACCACGCCGCTTATTTTGGAAGATGATACAAGTGATAGGGAAACTCAGCCAACGTTAGGGTTTCAGCGCGTGCTGCAACGAGCAGTTTTTCATGTGCAATCTTCAGGCAAAGAAGAAGTCACCGGGGCCAATGTGTTAGTGGCTATTTTCAGTGAGCAAGAATCCCAAGCTGTTTATATTTTGAAAAAGACTGATGTAACGCGATTGGATGTAGTGAATTTTATATCCCATGGCGTTAGTAAAAACGATGAAGAATCGAATGTTGAAAATCAAGATGAGACAGTGGAAGGGGAAGAAAATACCTCGATACTGGAAAAGTATTCGTCGAATCTTAACGTTCAGGCCAAAGCAGGTAAAATTGATCCCCTTATTGGCCGAGATTCAGAATTAGAAAGAACCATTCAAATTTTATGTCGCCGCCGCAAGAATAACCCACTATTGGTTGGGGAAGCGGGTGTGGGCAAAACTGCCATTGCAGAAGGTTTAGCTTATCGCATCGTGAATAACGAAGTGCCTGAGGTGATTGCATCATCTACAGTGTACTCCTTGGATTTAGGCGGATTACTGGCGGGAACTAAATACCGTGGTGATTTTGAAAAACGCTTGAAAGGTATTCTCAAAGAGCTGAGTAAAGACGAAGATGCCATCTTATTCATAGATGAAATTCACACTATCATTGGGGCTGGCGCTGCATCTGGTGGTGTAATGGATGCATCTAACCTGTTAAAACCTAAGCTTAGTAGTGGTGAGTTACGTTGTATCGGCTCGACCACTTATCAGGAATACCAAGGTATTTTTGAAAAAGACAGAGCATTAGCACGTCGTTTCCAAAAAATTGACGTCATTGAACCTAGTGTTGCAGACACAACTAAAATACTCATGGGTTTAAAAAGTCGTTACGAGAAACATCATAGTGTACGTTTCACTAATCAAGCGATTAAAGCGGCGTCAGAGCTCTCTGCTAAGTACATAAACGAACGTCACTTGCCTGACAAGGCGATAGACGTGATCGACGAAGCTGGTGCTTCTCAGCGCTTGCTACCGGCTTCTAAGCGACGTAAAACCATTGGGGTCGGGGAAATTGAGCATGTCATTGCGAAAATGGCCCGAATTCCAGAAAAATCAGTGTCAGCTTCAGATAAAGAAACATTGAAAAACCTGACTCGTGATTTGAAAATGGTAGTATTTGGACAAGATCAAGCTATTGAAACCTTGTCTGATGCAATTCGATTATCACGCTCTGGTTTAGGTGTTGAAACCAAACCCATTGGCAACTTTATGTTTGCCGGTCCTACGGGGGTTGGTAAAACCGAAGTGACTCAACAACTCGCTAAGATTATGGGTGTAGAGTTGGTCCGCTTCGACATGTCGGAATATATGGAGCGTCATGCCGTTAGCCGATTGATTGGTGCTCCACCTGGTTATGTGGGCTTTGATCAAGGCGGGTTGTTAACCGATGCTGTGATTAAAAACCCATACTGTGTTGTGTTACTCGATGAAATTGAAAAAGCGCACAGCGATATCTACAACATATTGTTGCAGGTAATGGACCATGGAACCTTAACGGACAATAATGGACGTAAAGTGGATTTCCGCAATGTGGTTTTAGTGATGACAACTAACGCCGGTGTGCAAGAAACCATTAAAACTTCGATTGGCTTTAAGCAGCAGGATCATAGTTTTGATGCAATCAGTGAAATCAATAAGATATTTACGCCGGAATTTAGAAACCGCTTAGATGGCATAATTTGGTTTAACCATCTTGAGTCAGACGTTATTTTGCAAGTGGTAGATAAATTTATTATTGAGCTGCAAGTGCAACTGGATAATAAAGGTGTGTCTATGGAAATAGACGATGCTGCACGTGCTTGGTTAGCTGAAAAAGGCTACGACAGAGCAATGGGTGCGCGTCCAATGTCTAGAACTATGCAAGAGCATGTGAAGAAAAACTTAGCCAATGAGCTATTGTTTGGTGAGTTGGTGAATGGCGGTACCGTCAAAATCACCGTCAAAGACGACAAACTTAACTTTGATTACTCTAACCAAAGCTCTAAACAAGCAAGTAAAGTTTAATATCGCGAAGATTATTAAACCAACACAAGCTAGATAAACAAAAACCCAGCAATGCTGGGTTTTTTTAATGCTAATTTAGCAAAAGGAACGTGTCTTATCTGGCGCGATAAATGATACGGCCTTTTGTTAGGTCGTAAGGAGTCATCTCAACTGTTACTTTGTCGCCAGTTAATATTCGTATATAGTTTTTGCGCATCTTTCCGGAGATGTGCGCAGTGACGACGTGTCCGTTTTCTAATTCAACGCGGAACATAGTATTAGGAAGTGTGTCCAATACGGTACCTTCCATTTCAATACAGTCTTCTTTCGCCATGTAAGTTGTTTACCTCAATTAATAAGTGTCAAAAATGCCGCGCAGATTTTGCCCAATATGCGGCCAAGAGTAAAGCTCTTAAGTGCTTTTTTTTGTGATTAATTGCCATTTATTGTCAATAAAGCGTTGGTGAGGGTAAAAATTAGCCTTATAGCGCATTTTTTGACAGGCATCTATCTGATATCCCAGATACAAAAATGTTTTATTATTCAGCTTCGCTTGTTTAATTTGTTGCATAATTGCGAAGGTTCCCAGTGAGCGATTAGCATATTCTGGTTTAAAAAATGTGTAAAGGGCAGAAAGTGAATCACTTAATACGTCAGTTACAGCGACGCCGATAAGCTCTTTATCTAAATAAAATTCAATAAAAAGTGTTTCCAGCCAATCACATTCGATGAATCCTGTATATTGACTTTGACTCGCTGGATACATACTACCATCGTTGTGGCGATGATTGATGTATTGTTCGTAAACTGGATAGTACTCAGGTTTCGTCGTGGGGCTGGTGAACACCTCAATATCCGCATTTTTATTTGCAATACGGCGCTGACTTTTAGACCCTAAAAAACTATCCACTGGAATTCTAATGGATTGGCATGCGCTACATTGTCTGCAGTGGGGGCGATAGATTTGTTCTCCACTGCGACGAAAACCTTGACCGAGCAAATAATTGTATTGGTTGTCTAATTCATCGTTATTGTCTGTCACCAGAACGAGTAATTGCTCTTGCTGTTGTTCAAGATAACTGCATTGAAACTGCTGAGTTAAACCAAACTTTATACTCATGCCAGCAGTACCTGGGGAGCCCAAAATTGCAGGGGAGGATGTTTTTGCTCCGATGCTAATAAATCCAAAAAGGTCTTCCTTGGTATCTCTTCACAGCCTAAAGTTGCTAAATGTGGATTTTGCATTTGGCAATCAATGAGCCGAACCCCGTTTTTTTTCAATAATTCCACGAGACAATGAAATGCGACTTTTGATGCATTGTCTTGACGGCTAAACATGGACTCTCCACAAAATACATTGTTGACAAACACACCATATAAACCGCCTATTAAGCGCTCTTTGTCCCAGACTTCAATGGAGTGGGCATAACCTGCTTGGTAAAGCCTCTTATAAGCATCAACCATTTCTGCGGTTATCCAGGTGCCATTGTCTTTGCGTGGAATACTAGAGCAAGCATCAATAACCTCATTAAAGCTTGTATCTACGGTCACCTTTGGAGTCGTTTTGCGGATATGTTTAAGCAAACTTTTGCTGCTTTTGTATTTTTCAGTGAAAAGTACCCCGCGCGGATCAGGGCTCCACCATAAAATAGGCTCACCTTCTGAAAACCACGGAAAAATACCTTGGCGATAGCTGTTCACTAAACGAGGGACACTGAGATCACCGCCAAAGGCAAGTAGACCGTTAGGATCTATTAAAGCATCTGATGGTGTTGGAAAGGTGAGGGAAGCGTCAAGCTTGTGCAGCGAAATCATGATTTATGTTCTCTTTAAAACAAGCTTGACGATAATGGCTTAATCTTCTAATGCGTCCAAGAATTTTTCTGCATCCAGTGCCGCCATACATCCGGTACCTGCTGATGTAATAGCTTGACGATAAACGTGGTCGCAAACGTCACCAGCAGCAAAAACTCCTTCTACACTGGTTTGAGTCGCATTACCTTCAAGACCGCTCTTAATCTTGATATAGCCGTCTTTCATATCCAACTCACCTTCAAATATATCAGTGTTCGGTTTATGACCAATGGCAACAAACAAGCCCATGATATCAATCTCTTCGGTGGCATCTGAGTTCACATCTTTAATACGAACACCGGTTACGCCCATTTCATCGCCGAGTACTTCATCCAGGGTTCTGTCTAGGTGCATCACCACATTGCCATTTTTGGCTTTTTCGAATAGACGGTCAGATAAAATCTTTTCACTTCTGAACGAGTCGCGTCTATGGATAACGTGAACTTCTGAGGCGATGTTAGATAAATACAGGGCTTCTTCAACCGCGGTATTACCACCACCAATAACCGCAACTTTTTGGTTACGATAGAAGAATCCATCACAAGTGGCACAGGCTGAAACCCCTTTACCCATGAATGCAGTTTCAGACTCCATTCCTAAATATTTAGCTGATGCACCTGTGGCTATAATCAATGCATCACAGGTATAAGTGCCATTGTCGCCTTCCAATGTGTAAGGACGTTTTGACAAATCGGTTTTATTGATGTGATCGAAAATAATTTCGGTATCAAATTTTTCAGCATGTTTCTGCATTCTCACCATCAGATCAGGCCCGGTTAATCCTTCTGGGTCTCCTGGCCAGTTTTCAACTTCCGTAGTGGTGGTGAGCTGTCCACCTTGTTGAATACCTGTGAGAAGCACTGGATTTAAGTTTGCTCGTGCAGCATAAACTGCAGCAGAGTAGCCCGCTGGGCCCGATCCCAAAATCAAAAGACGTACGTGTCTTACTTCAGACATAAATTGTTCTCCGAAAATAGTCAGGATTGAAGCAATCCGTCTGACCAAAAATTAAATTATAAAGTGCTTCTAAACATATGGATTTTTTAACTAGATTCAACGGTCAAAATTGTATTTAGATCAAATAATTTGTGATTTTAATTAAACTTAGTAAAAAGTTATATTTTATCTTCTCTTAAAGACAAAATAAATCGTGTTAGCTTTTAAATTATTTATGGAAATTTCACACGTTTGAGCCTTCAATAGTGGTGAATTTACCTATTCTACTAATTATTTTTGGTAAAATTAGTGATTAAAGATTATTCTTATAACCAGTAACAGATAATCAAACAGCAAGGATTCAAATGTCCCATAGTGTGACCGGAATATTTAAAGATGGTCAAGAATATATGAAAACTTGGCCAATGGAAAAGCAGTTAAACGGGCTTTTTCCTGAATATCGGGTAATTAGTGCAACTAAGTTGTCGATTACTATTATGCCGCCAATTGCTGTGCTGAGCGCATTTTCGATTATTAACTTTTACGGTGATAATTTCATACCCCAAGGTATCGCCATTGGTGCATTCTTTCTAAGTTTACCCATGCAAGGTCTTATGTGGTTAGGTCATCGCTCTAATCAAACCCTTCCTCCTGCACTACGTGCCTGGTACCAAGAAATTCATCATAAAATGCAACAACAAGGTGTAACCGTTAATCAACAACGGGCACAACCTCGCTATAAAGAATTAGCTAAATTATTGAAAACGGCATTTAAAGAGCTTGATAAAGTATTCACGAAACAATGGTTTTAAATGGTAATTAACCAACCATTAGGGTGCTTGTTAGGTTATTTCGACTAGTTGTTGCTGACACTTTCGGCAACAATAAATTTGCTGCTTTTTAACTACTTTATTATGTCTTCTCAGCGTTAGTTTTACGGTCCCACATCTGCATTGGTAGTCATACATCTTACCCTGAGTTTTAGTTGTGTCCATTTTATGTCTTACGGTTGGCGGCAGGTTGAATACCTTGCGCATAATGGTTTGCCACTCAACTCCGTGGGGCTTTACTCGGTTGAATTTTTGATAAGTAATGATGTGAGCAACTTCGTGGGGTAATACGGTTTGCATGAACTCGTCGAAATTGTCGTTTAACAAGGTGTTATTTAGTTTTATTAGGTTCTTTTGTAGATGCGCTGTTCCCGCCACATTTCCCCTTTGATTAAACAACAAAGTAGGAAGAGCAAACTTTTGTTTAAAATACACCTCTGCCATTTGCATACATTCGACTAGGCGTTGCTGAATTATTATTTGGTGTTCGGAGCTGCTCATTAACTGTGATTACATATAAGGTGGTTTACAGAAAGTAGGGAAAATGATTAATGGCCTATGTAGGCCATTAATCAGAGGTAGGATAATAGAGGTTAGTTTACTTCACAAGCTAAACAGTGGGCGTAGACGCCATTGGGATCATTTAATTTAGTCACTGCATCAACTTCTTGTACCAGTCCTTTAACAAGACCAGATAGTGCTGACTCTTTTTTAGCAAATGCGCCATGACCAATAGTAACTGAAGCTTGACCAAAGAACTCTTTCCAGAATTTTTCACTGGGGCTTAAATCGCGTTCAACGTATTTAGTTTCGTATTTTTCTAATTTAGCCAAACTCGCCGCTGCAGCAACCGCATCATCTAAATAACCAAGGTTATCTACCAAACCTAACTCTTTGGCTGTTTCACCGATCCATACTCTGCCTTGTGCAATATTATCCACTGCCTCAACGCTCATATTTCTCTCGGTTGATACTAGATTCAAAAACTCTTGGTAACCATGATTAATACTCATTTGAATGACTTGGCCAGCTCTAGGGTCTAGTGCTCGGGTAACACTTAAGCCTGAAAAGTCAGTTGTACCCACACCATCAGAGTGGATGCCAAGGTAATCAAGGGCATTTTCGAAGGTGACAAACATACCGAAGATACCGATTGAGCCAGTAACCGTGCTTGGGGCTGCCCAAATTTCGTTTGCAGCAGCGGATATCCAGTAACCACCCGAAGCGCCATAAGTACTCATTAAGGCCACAACAGGTTTGTTTGCCGCTTTTAGATTTTCAACTTCTTGGCGAATGATTTCAGATGCAAATGCACTGCCGCCAGGAGAATCCACATAAAGCACTACTGCTTTAACAGAGTCATCTAATCTAGCTTTTCTCAATAACGCTGCTGTACTATCGCCGCCAATGTCCCCCGGCTTTTGTGAACCATTTGAAATCGTTCCTTTAGCCACTACGATAGCAACATGATCCACATCAACTTGAGGGAGTTGGTATATGGGTTTGATTACTTTCAAATAGTTATTCAAACCTATTTGATTAAAGCTCTTTTTATTTTCATCGATACCGACAATATCAATAATTTCTTGTCTGATCGCTTCTCGAGTGGGCAGACCGTCAACCCAACCATTTTCCAGTGCGTAGGCCGCAAAATCGCCATCAACTTGTTCAAATTTAACCAAGAATTTATCTAAATCTTCATCAAAGTTGGTCACTGAAAGATTACGAGAAGCGGCTACGTCGGTTTTGTATTGATTCCACAATACAGATAACCATGCCTTATTGGCTTCTTTAGCTGGCTCAGACATATCATCACGGATATAAGGTTCTACCGCAGATTTGTATGTACCGACTTTAAATACATGGGTGGTAACTTTTAGCTTTTCCAATGCGGCTTTGTAGTAAGTGGGGTATCTTCCATATCCCTCAAACATCATGGCACCCATAGGGTTCATGTAAACTTTGTCAGCTTTACTGGCAAGGTAATACTGACTCTGGGTGTAATAGTCTGCAATGGCATAAACAGGTTTTCCACTTTCTTTAAAGTCATCAATGGCAAGCGCCACTTGCTTCATTTTATCCATGCCAACGTTGCCCATGCCTTGCAAGTGCAGAATTAATGTTTTAACACGATTATCATGTTTGGCATTTTCTAGGGCGAATAACACATCTTTTAGTAACACTTCTGGATTTTCAGGTTTTTGCCCAAAAGCTTCTTCCAAAAATTTGTTCATAGGATCAACATAGCGTTTCTCAATCACTATATCACCCTCAATATTAAGCACTAATGCCGTACTTTTAGGTACCAATATTTTGCCATCATCTTTCATCAGCATTGCGATGAAACCGATTGCCAAAATAATAAAGATAATATTAAAGAATGCTTTACGACAGAAATTTAAGACTGTCCATATTCCAACAAAAAACGATTTAGTCCAACTACTACCATTTGCCATATAGAGATTCACCTGAAATTATACAATGTACTTATCCTAACGAATTTTAATAATTAAGCGACAACACAAATGTAATTTTTTATGAATGAGTGGTCTTTTAGTTAAATAATGTTCAATTACAGCTCTGCTATCATAATTTTTTAGCTTTCAAAACTTTGAGGTAATTAAAATCACCCGTGAATTTCACTTTGCGGTTGCAGTCAAACTGCGAAGTTTGCATACTGATAATTCAAATTTGTTTTTACCATTGGGCTTATATGCAAGCGATTGACTTATTGTTAAACAGACGATCTCAACCAAGATTGAAGGGGCCAGCTCCTCAAGGACAGCAGCTTGAAACAATTATGCAAGCTGCATTGCGCGCACCTGATCATGCGGGATTAACACCGTGGAAATTTGTGGTGTGTCAGGGCAGGGGATTGATTAAATTAGGTGAGATTTTTGAAGAAGCAGCTATCAATGAAGGTTTAGAGGAAAACCAAATTCAGCGAGCGCCGCAAATGCCCCTTCGTGCACCTATGGTTATTGTGGCGATAGCCAAGTATTCAGAACACCCTAAAGTGCCTTGGATTGAGCAAGTTGCTTCAACTTCTTGTGCCGTTCACAGTATGCAAATAGCCGCGGTTGCGCAAGGGTTTGGGGGCGTTTGGCGAACGGGTTCTTATGCACACAATGAAGATGTGAAATGTGCATTTTTCTTGGAAGAAAAAGATGAAATTGTTGGTTTTCTATATCTTGGTACGCCGACAACAGAAGCGATGCCTGCACCTCAACGCAATAGTGATGACTATTTTGAGTTCTGGAATTAATTAAACACAAGTTACAGGTAAGCAACCGTTAAACACGTGTGCTCAAAAACAACAACGCCCCAAATTTGGGGCGTTTATTTTACGTTATCAATTTGTTCAGCTTAGAAAATGGTTTTACTCAACGGTAAATGTCATACCGGCTTTGGCAACTAATCGTTCTATCAACTTGTCACCCATAGCTGGTGCTGTTGTCCAAATCCCGCCTTTAACACTTAGGTCATCTTTAGCCAAACAGACGGCAGATTCAGAAATCATTTTCGAAGTTGTTCCGTATCCGGGGTCCATGCTGCCTTTTACCGAAACCGCTAATTTTTTATCACCTTCTTGAGCAGAGAAAACCACATCAAAAAATCCAGCTTCCCGTTCTTCTTTGCTTGGACCTTCTCCAGGTTTTGGTCCTTCGTCGCTGGCCATACTCTTGTCTGCTGCCACGTGCTCTGCAATAGCCTTACCTTTTTCACCAGGGCCGGTAAACATCATTTCATCGTAAACAAAGTCCTCACCATATTGATGGGCTAATAAAAAGTTTGAACGATGAATGTTGCGGGTATTAATCGCAGCCATAATAAAAGGTGCTGACCAACTATTGAATTCATCTTCATAAATAGGTTTGTTGCCTAAAGGCTGTTCAGCACCAGTGAAGCCTGGGGTCAAAGAAAATGGATTGAGTAATACCTGCATTACTGCTTGATCTTTTTTCGCAGCGGCCATGGTCGCTTGCAGACTGGCTTTGGTGCCGCCAGAAAATGTGCCTTTCATACCTCTCACCCGCCCTTTAACGCGACTAAAGGTTTGCGAAAAGTCTTGTTGCGCTTTTTGTTGCAAGAAGTACACGCCTAAATCAAATGGAATGGAATCGAAGCCACATGAAAATACGATTCTAGCGCCACTTTTTTCAGCTGCCGCTTGATGCTTGCCAATCATATCGTGCATCCAAGTAGGCTCACCACATAGATCGACATAATCAGTACCTGATTCAGCACACAATGCCACTAAATCGTTTCCGTATAATTGGTATGGCCCAACGGTAGTCAACACAACCTTAGTGCTTTGAACCAATGATTTAAGGCTATCTAAATCCTCTGAGTCTGCAACTATGCACTCAACCTCAGCACTCAGATTTAAGTTTGATTTTATTTGCTTTAGCTTGTCTAGATTTCTACCTGCGATAGCCCAGTTTAGCTCATCTTTATTTGTATAGGTTTTGGCTAGATATTCAGCTACAAGTTGGCCGGTAAAGCCAGTTGCGCCATACACAATCACATCGTAAGTTGTTTTCGACATCATACTATCTACTAATCATTTTCTAATTAAAGGAATAAAGATAGTAAACAAATTAACGCTAAATTAAGAGTTGATATGATTTATTAGCGACTATTGATATGAAAAATAGTTTATTGGCTAGCGGGGTAGTTATGGGAGGGTATTTAACAGCGTTAAATCTTCTTATGACGGAATTAAAAAAGGCACTATTACAAAAACTGTAATAGTGCCTTTTCCTATAACTCGCCTGTTAAGGTACAGTTACAATTTTAAAGGCGTTGGTAGAACCTATGGTTTCCATTTCATCACCGTAGGTCATTACAAAACAATCGCCACTTTCAACGATTCCTTTGCTTTTTAAAACATCAATAACGTCTTGTTTCAACTTTCCAGGCTCACTGCCTCGAGAATCGAAATAAACTTGTTTTACACCTCTAAACAAGGCCATAGTATTTAATGTTGACTCATGTCTTGATAAGGCATAAATAGGTAGAGAAGTAGTGATACGCGACATGATTTTGGATGTGTTACCACTTTCAGTTAATGCGATTAGTGCTTTAATACTGGCTAAGTGATTGGCTGCATAAACAGCAGATAAAGCCACTGTCTCGCTAACTGATGCGAATTTTTCGTCAACTCGGTGTTTAGAGATTTTGACGCTTGGGTGAGTTTCAGCTCCCTCACAAACTCGTGCCATTGCAGCAACAGTTTCCACTGGAAAATCACCAGCAGCGGTTTCTGCTGACAACATCACTGCATCTGTGCCATCTAAAACTGCGTTGGCTACGTCCATAACCTCTGCACGAGTTGGCATAGGACTGCTGATCATCGATTCCATCATTTGCGTTGCCGTGATCACGACTTTGTTCATTTGTCTGGAACGGGCAATCAATTTCTTTTGAACACCCACTAATTCTGCATCGCCTATTTCAACACCTAAATCGCCACGGGCCACCATAACTGCGTCGGAAGCTTGAATGATGTCATCAATGGCTTCATCACTGGCTACGGTTTCAGCTCGTTCAACTTTGGCACAAATTAGTGCTCTGCAACCTGCTTCTACTGCAAGTTTACGAGCATAATCCAAATCGGCACCGCTTCTTGGAAACGACACCGCTAAATAATCTACGTCCATCTGTGCAGCAGTTTTAATATCTTGTTTATCTTTTTCTGTTAACGCTTCTGCGGATAGTCCGCCACCTAAACGGTTAATTCCTTTATTATTCGAAAGCTTTCCACCCACAGTTACTTTGGTGTAAACCTTTCTGCCTTCTACTCTTTCAACCAGTAATTGAATTCGGCCATCATCTAACAACAATAAGTCGTCTGTGTGCACATCGTCGGGTAGGGCTTTATAATCGATACCCACAGCTTGCTGATTGCCATCTTCTTTACCCATTTCGGCATCAAGGATGAAAGCATCACCAATCTTTAAGGTTATTGGACCTTCTTTGAATCGAGAAACGCGGATTTTGGGACCTTGCAGATCACCTAGAATTGCAATGTACTTTCCTAACTTTTTAGCTACGTCTCTAACAATTTTTGCACGGTTAATGTGATCTTCTGCGGTACCGTGTGAAAAGTTCATACGAACAACGTTTGCGCCGGCTTTGATTATGCCTTCAATGGTCTCAGGGGTATCAGTTGCGGGTCCAAGAGTAGCAAGAATTTTAGTACGTCTTAACATAGAGTTTAGTGTCCGACTTTGTTTGTTAAAAAATAACCTGAATTGGCGAATAAAAAGCCGATTTGTCTTATTTCGGCCAATAACACCGCCATAAACTCAAGTTTTTGTAATTTTATTACAAAATAGTAGTGCAAAGTGACGTAAAAGTGAATTAATTTAATTAAAAAGTTAATGAATATTTAATGACACACAACAACCGCTATTCATCTCTTTTCTCAAATCTTGAACCTCTAAGGGTATCTTTTACGCGTTTTAGGTTTTCTCTAAACTTACCGCCGCGGCGCAAAGTGAAGCCTGTGGCAAGGATATCAATTAGGATTAATTGCGCGATTCTAGATGCCATTGGCATATACATATCTGTGTCTTCTGGCACTTCTAAAGATAAAACGAGGTTACATTCTTTTGCCAAAGGGCTGTTTTTAGATGTAATTCCCACCACTGTTGCATCGTTAGCTCTGGCGATATGGGCTATTTCAACTAAACTTTTTGTTCGACCTGTGTGAGAGATTAAAACTACTACATCATCTTCGGTGCTATTCATACAACTCATACGTTGCATCAGAATATCTTCGAAATACACCACTGGCACGTTGAATCTAAAAAACTTATTGAGGGCATCGTGGGCAACAGAAGCACTTGCTCCTAATCCAAAAAACGATATTTTTTGGGCTTGGGTGAGCAAATCGACAGCACGGTTTACCGTATTAATATCGACTGATTGTCTAGCAACTTCCAAAGATGCCATAGTAGATTCGAATATTTTTTTGGTATATTCGTCGGGTCCATCGCTTTCCTCCACATGTCTATTGACATAGGGGGTTCCGTTAGCAAGACTTTGCGCTAAATGCAGTTTGAAATCTGGGAAACCCTTAGTATCCAAGCGACGACAGAAACGGTTCACAGTCGGCTCGCTGACATCTGACATTTTAGCAAGGGTAGCTATACTTGAATGTATTGCTGTCTGCGGATTATCTAAAATTATATCCGCTACTTTTCTTTCAGATTTGCTAAAAACGGATTTATTTTGTGTTATTTTTTCAAGAATATTCATCAGTGCATAAATCTTATTGTTTTGTATTAATACGGTTTAAACGGCAAATATCACTCAATTAGCCGCTTTGTTACTGTAATTGTTGTAAGTTTTTACCAAATTAGCCAGCATTTTTTATAAACTTTGGTAAAATAATCATATTATTTGTAATTAAACAAGAGACGTAATGTGTTGTAATATTACAACATATAATGTTAAATTTTAGATCAATTGTCATAATAATACGTAATTCACGTGTTGTAATTACATTTTATTAGTGTTCATTCTTCTCTTTAAAGGTTATTAAAATGGTATTGGAAAATTCTATCGAACCATGTGATTTTGTCCTTTTTGGCACAAAGGGCGATTTAGCCCGCCGTAAATTGTTGCCAGCTTTATATCAATTAGAAAAAGCGAATTTAGTCCATGCCGACTCAATGATTATCGGTGCGGCCCGTCAAGATATTAGTAATGAAGAATATGTTGAAGATGTAAAAAATAGTATCGTTGAATTTAGTGGCGAAACTATTTGTGAAGAAACCTGGGAACGATTTTCAGAAAAACTAGAATACGTGTGTGTCGATATGAAAGACGTCGACAATTATCCAACATTTAAAAAACACATAGATAGTTCACGCACTATGGTGTGCTACCTAGCAACACCACCTTCTATTTTTGGTGATATTTGTAAAGGCCTACATAATGCAGGTGTGATCGACTCAAGTGTACGAGTGGTTCTTGAAAAGCCACTTGGCCATGATTTACAGTCTTCAAAAGTCATCAACGATCAAGTTGCTGAATTCTTCGACGAAAAACAAATTTATCGCATTGACCATTACTTAGGTAAAGAAACGGTGTTAAACCTTGTTTCTTTGCGCTTTGCCAACTCCATTTTTGCTACCAACTGGGATCATAATTGTATTGACCATGTTCAAATCTCAGTGGCTGAATCTGTTGGTATCGAAGGACGCTGGGGTTATTTTGACGAAGCAGGGCAAATGCGCGACATGGTACAAAACCATTTGTTGCAAATTCTAACTCTGATTGCAATGGAGCCTCCTGCGGTATTAGATGCCGACAGCATTCGTGATGAAAAACTTAAAGTACTTAAAGCCCTTAGACCTATTACCGCAGCCAATGTGCAAACTGATACTGTGCGTGGTCAATACGTCGGTGGCTTTGTAAAGGGTAAAGAAGTACCGGGTTATTTAGATGAAGAAGGCGCGAATACTAAATCTGAAACAGAAACCTTTGTTTCTTTGAAAGTTCACTTAGATAACTGGCGCTGGGCTGGGGTACCTTTTTACTTGCGCACCGGTAAACGTTTACCAAGCAAAACCAGTGAAGTTGTTATCTACTTTAAACGTCAGCCTCATAACTTGTTTGGTGAAAGTTTTGCGCAATTACCACCAAATAAACTCACTATCCGTCTGCAACCTGATGAAGGTGTAGAAATCACCGTAATGAATAAAGTTCCAGGATTGACTAGTAGTGGTTCGATGGACCTACAAAAGTCTCGCTTGAATCTAAGTTTCTCCGAAGAATTTAAAGACGATCGCATTGCCGATGCCTATGAAAAACTGCTATTAGAAGTAATGATTGGTAACCAAGCATTATTTGTACGCCGCGATGAAGTGGAACAAGCTTGGACTTGGGTTGATGGAATATTCCGCGCTTGGGGAGCAAACAATGATTTGCCTGAACCTTATCAAGCTGGAACCTGGGGTCCTGTGGCGTCAATTGCGCTCTTAGCGCGAGATAATCGTGCTTGGTATGAATCGCGTATAGGGAAGAAAAAATAATATGGCTTTAATTGAAACTAAGTTTTCTTCTGTCGAACAATTGAACCAAGATTTTTCTGCTCAAATAGCTGATATCTTAAAAGCAGGGATCGCCAAAAATGGTCGTGCAAGCCTAGCTGTTTCCGGAGGACGCACACCTGCTAAGTTGTTTAATCAACTATCCACTCAAACGTTAGATTGGGAAAAAGTTGATATCACGCTAGTTGACGAACGCTGGGTAGAGGAAAGTGACCCGGCAAGTAATGCAGCAATGGTGAAACGTGAGCTTCTAATCAATAAAGCGGCTGCGGCAAACTTTTATGGTTTGAAAACCGCAGAAACGGATGCTCGTAATGCAGTGTCTGTTTTAAATGAAAATCTGGCTAAAATAAAAACGCCTTTTGACGTGCTTATTCTCGGTATGGGTGAAGATGGTCACACCGCTTCTTTGTTCCCCTGTTCTGAGCAAATAGAGCAAGGGTTAAATACCAATATAGAAAGTGATTATATTGCAGTTACACCCACCACCGCGCCAAATCAAAGAATGTCACTAACCTTAAAGAGTATTCTCAACAGTGAAAATATCTTTTTACATTTAGTGGGTGAATCTAAAAAACGTATTATTGATATTGCAAAGCAAAGTGATGACGCCTTGGAAATGCCTATTCGAGCCGTCTTTAATAATACTGATGTGAAACTTATTTGGGCTGCTTAGGAGAACATATGAATTCTGTGATTCAAGAAGTAACCGAGCGGATTATCGAAAGAAGTCGACAATCCAGACAAAATTATCTTGATAAAATTGAAAGTGCACGCTTGCAAGGGCCACATCGTGGTGTTTTATCTTGTGGTAACTTAGCCCATGGATTTGCTGCTTGTAACACCGAAGATAAGGCTGATTTAACCAGTTTAACAAAATCGAATATTGCTATTGTATCGTCATATAATGACATGCTTTCGGCGCACCAGCCTTATGAAGCTTATCCGCAAATTTTAAAAGGCGCGATTCGTGATATTGGCAGCGTAGCCCAGTTTGCTGGCGGTGTTCCGGCAATGTGTGACGGTGTTACTCAAGGTAATCCTGGTATGGATTTAAGCCTGATGAGCCGTGACGTGATTGCTCTTTCAACTGCTGTTGGACTGTCTCATAATATGTTCGACGGTGCATTGATGTTGGGTATTTGTGACAAAATTGTCCCTGGGTTATTAATGGGATCATTGAGTTTTGGTCACCTTCCTACTGTTTTTGTTCCTGCTGGTCCAATGCCGTCTGGTTTACCCAATAAAGAAAAAGCACGGGTTCGCCAAATGTTTGCTCAGGGTAAAGTAGGGCGCAAAGAGTTACTTGAATCTGAATCAAAAAGCTATCACTCAGCAGGTACTTGTACATTTTATGGTACTGCTAACAGTAACCAATTAGTGGTTGAAGTGATGGGGCTACATTTACCTGGCTCATCTTTTGTTAATCCTGGCACTGATTTACGGGATGAATTGACTAAAGCTGCAGCCCGTCAAGTAACTCGATTGACTGATTTAGGGGATAATTACACACCTATTGGTCACATTGTGGATGCTAAAGCGTTGGTGAATGGTTTGGTTGCATTGTTAGCCACTGGTGGTTCAACTAACCACACCATGCATTTAGTTGCTGTGGCGCGTTCAGCTGGTTATGAAATAAACTGGGATGATTTTTCTGATATTTCTAACGCTGTGCCCTTGTTAACACGTATTTACCCCAACGGCTCTGCTGATATTAACCACTTTACTGCTGCAGGCGGTATGGCTGTGCTGTTCAAAGAACTACTTAGTGCTGGTTTACTGCATAATGATGTGAAAACTATCTGTGGTGAAGGGTTAGAACAATATACTAAAGAACCTACCTTGAAAGATGGTGAATTGACTTGGCAAGATGGTCCTGCTGAGTCGTTCGATGCGGAAGTAATTTCATCGGTTGCTAAACCCTTTAAACCCGATGGTGGTTTATCGGTATTGCATGGCAATTTAGGCCGAGCAGTCATGAAAACATCCGCTCTACGTGAACCCCATTGTAAGATCAAAGCACCCGCCGTAGTGTTTGAAGATCAGTTCGAATTGGCGGATGCCTTTAAAGCGGGTGACTTGGATAAAGACTGTATTGTTGTGGTTCGCTTCCAAGGCCCAGCAGCCATTGGTATGCCAGAATTACATAGTTTAACACCACCACTAGGTGTGCTGCAGGATAAAGGCTTTAAGGTTGCATTAGTTACCGACGGTCGTATGTCTGGTGCTTCAGGAAAAGTGCCTGCTGCTATCCACGTGACGCCAGAAGCCTATCATGGTGGATTGCTTGCCAAAGTTGAAAGTGGTGACTTAATCGAACTTAACACCGAAACAGGTGATATGAGTTTATTGGTTGATGCTGAAGTGCTTGCCAAGCGCAAAACCAAGGTTGCTCAAACTGATAAACACCAAGTGGGTATGGGGCGCGAAATGTTCGCCTCAATGCGTAATTCATTAACAGGTGCAGAGCAAGGCGCTTGTTCTTTGTTCGCTGGTTCAGGTAATCAACATGACCTCTAAATTTGTAGCTGATGTTGGCGGCACAAATATTCGTATTTGCCAAGTTGACGGCCATAAGTTACTGAACATTAAAAAGTACTTATGTGTTGATTTTCCAACTATAGAAGATGCGATTAAACATTACTTCAATGAATTTCCAGATATTGAATTTAGTTATGGCTGTATCGCCATTGCATGTCCTGTAATTGGTGATTGGGTCAAAATGACCAATCACACTTGGGAGTTCTCCATTGAACAATTAACCAAAGGTTTATCCTTGACCTGGTTAGGGGTGATTAATGATTTCACCTCGGTGGCGCATTCTTTACCTGTGTTGAAGGACGAACAAAAAGTGCAGATTGGCGCAGGTGCACCAAAATTAAATGCCAATATTGCGGTTTTTGGCCCAGGCACTGGCCTTGGGGTAGAACACCTAACCTTTACTGATAAAGGTTGGAAAGCACTGGATGGCGAAGGCGGACATGTTGATTTTGCTGCAAATGACGAAAATGAATTTGCCATTTGGCATTATCTAAAAAAGAAATTAGGACATGTTTCTGCCGAAGAGGTTCTATCTGGCCGTGGGATTGTACATATCTACGAAGGGTTGGCAGAGAAAAATCAGCAAGCGGCTATTTATGCTGATCCAGCCCAAATTACTGAAAAAGCACTATCAGAAGAATGTGAACTCTGCGTGGAAACACTGCAACAGTTTTGCAAGATTATGGGTAGTTTTGCCGGTAACTTAGCGCTTAATTTAGCAACGCATGGTGGCGTTTATATCGGTGGCGGTATTGCTTCTCGTTTTGTTGAATTTATTAAAAGTAGTAAGTTTCGTGCGCGTTTTGAAGACAAAGGACGGTTTAGGCATTATGTCTCTAACATTCCAACCTACATCATTATTGAACCTGATCATGGTTTACTAGGCGCAGCTGCCTATTTACAACAGAATTATAAGGGGTAAACATTATGTCATTTAATTGGAAAATGAGTTCGCAAGAAGTATTTAGTCAGGGACCCGTAGTACCTGTTTTAGTTATCAAAAACATTGAACATGCGGTGCCTGTAGCAAACGCGTTAATCAAAGGTGGCATTCGTGTTCTTGAAGTGACGTTGCGTACAGAAATCGCTCTTGATGTGATTAAAAAAATTGCAGAAGAAGTACCTGAAGCAATTATCGGTGCTGGTACTGTGACTAATGAAAAACAGCTTAAACAAGTTGAAGAAGCTGGCGCAATTTTCGCTATCAGCCCAGGGTTAACTACCAGTTTATTAGAAGCGGGTAAACGTTCATCTATTTCGCTTATTCCAGGTGTGGCTTCTATCTCTGAGTTGATGACAGGTTTAGATATCGGTTACACGCACTTTAAATTCTTCCCTGCAGAAGCATCTGGTGGCATAAAAGCATTAAAATCAATTGGTGGTCCTTTCCCTCATATTACATTTTGTCCTACTGGCGGAATTGGTCCTAATAACTACCTTGATTATTTATCACTGCCTAATGTTCAATGTGCCGGTGGTTCTTGGTTAGTGCCTGACGATGCTGTAGAAGCGGGTGATTGGGATCGCATTACTGAGCTTGCCAAAGCGGCAGTAGAGGGCGCTAAAACACTAGCTTAATATGTACAACGTTGTAATTTAAAACAAAAAGCTTGTAGTGATTACAAGCTTTTTTTGTTTGAAGTAATAAACCCGTAAATAGCGTTAACTGCTAATAAATGGAGTTACTGCGTATTATTCTTAGGCGTTTTCAAACACTGTAGGATTAAGCTTTAAACGTCTTTGAATAACGTTCAATCTGACGCCCAACATAATAGCTGCGCTTGTTAACCCACAAATAAATCCAATCCAAAAACCTGAGGCTCCTAAGGCTGGCACAATATAATCGGTTAATGCCAAAAGAATACCGGTAGGTAGGCCAACTCCCCAGTAAGCAAAAAAGCAGATAATAAACATCGCAGTGGTGTCTTTGTAGCCTCGCAATGCGCCAGCTGAGATTGCTTGCACAGAATCGGAAAGTTGAAACATGGCTGCCAATGTCATTAAAGTCATGGCCAACTCAATTACCTGTCTATTTTCAGTGTACAGCATTGATATTTGTTCTTTAGCGACAATCGTTAGCAATGCGGTGAAACAGGCAATAAAAAGCCCTAACAAAATGGCTGTTTTTGTAGCCAGTGCGGCACCCACTTGATCTTGTTTACCCCAAAAATGACCTACACGTATGGTGGTGGCCATACCTAAACTTAATGGGAACATAAACATTGTGGCTGAAAAATTAAGGGCAATTTGATGGGAAGCCACCGTTAGTGGCCCAAGGGGCGATAAAAGTAAGGCCACTACACCAAAAAGGGTCACTTCAAAAAGTAAAGTCAGCGCTATGGGAAGTCCCAATTTTAAGGTAATGTAAATCTGTTGGATATCAGGTTTAGACCAGCCGTGAAATAAGTTGCTATTGATGCGTTTGGAAAAGTGAATATAGCAAGCTGTACCAACAAACATGGTAAAAAATACTAAACTTGTGGCCAAGCCACATCCCACGCCACCCATAGCTGGCATTCCCAGTTTTCCGTATATAAATATATAGTTGGCTGGAATATTGATAATTAAACCTAATCCCATAATGATCATCGTCGGTTTAGTGAACGACAATCCTTCACAATAGTTGCGTAATATTTGATATCCAGCAAAGGCAGGGGCGGATATAACGATATATTTCATGTATTCAACAGTGATATTGCGTAAGTTGTCTTCTATATCCATGAAAGAAAACCAATACTCAAGATAAAACACACTGAGAGTGATACAAAGTGACACTGGAATAATCAAAAAGGTAGCTTGATGAACTTTATAGGCCGCTTTTTCTGTTTTCCCCGCACCGTGCAAT
The DNA here is from genome assembly GCF_039982535.1 of Aliiglaciecola sp. Taxonomy (NCBI): domain Bacteria; kingdom Pseudomonadati; phylum Pseudomonadota; class Gammaproteobacteria; order Alteromonadales; family Alteromonadaceae; genus Aliiglaciecola; species Aliiglaciecola sp. Next base: position 42,130 of record NZ_JBDWYG010000010.1, on the reverse strand, counting down.
TTAGCCACTATTGGCGGAATAGCCATGGCTAGGCCTTGGACAAAGCACAAAATGGGGATGGTAATACTAAATCCTATGGCTACCGCTGCCATGTCCGTTGCTGAGTAGCGTCCTGCCATAATAGTGTCTGATACGCCCATCAGTGTTTGCGTAATTTGCGCGATAAGAAGTGGCCAGGTAAGACTTACGAGTTGTTTTAATTCAATTTTTAAATTAGTCAAAATAATTCAATCTTAGTTTTTGCACCTTTGGGTAGGTTGGTTTGCTCTTTTTCAAGGAGGATATAACAATTTGCATTGGCAATAGACGACATGATCCCGGAACCTTGACTACCGTTAGGTTTAACCCAGTATTCCCCGTGTTCGTCCTGATACGCGATGCCTCTTTGAAAATCAGCCCGCCCAGCTCGTTTATAAATAGGTTCAGCGCAAGTCGCGTTAATGGTATGCACTGCAAGTGGAGTGCGACCCATTAATTTATGCAGTAGCGGTGTCACTAATTTCTGGAAAGTGACATAAGAAGACACTGGGTTACCGGGTAACCCGCAAAAGCTCGCGTTATTAATGGTTCCAAAAGCAAAAGGTTTTCCGGGCTTAATGGCCACTTTCCAAAAATTAATCTGCCCAATTTTGGCTAATACCTGTTTTACGTAATCGGCATCTCCAACGGATACACCCCCACAGGATAATATGAGATCTGCATTTTCGCTTGCATCTAAAAGAACATCTGCAATTTTATCCGGATCATCCTCCACTATGCCGTAATGTCGAATTTCAACATTTAGTTGCTGCAATAACCCTTGCAGCGCAAATCGGTTACTTTCATATATTTGACCATTTTCTAATTCTTTCCCCGGCGGAACTAGCTCATCTCCAGTGACTACTATAGCTACTTTGGGGCGACGAATTACCCATACTGTGGGCTCGCCAATTGAGGCTAACAATGCCATGTGGGCTGGCGTTAGCTTTTCTCCAGAGGCAATAACTTGCTGGCCTAATTGGATATCTTCACCGGCCAAACGAACACTGTTACCCGCTTTCGATGCTTGATTCAACACAATGTTATTTTCGTTGATTTGCACGTTTTCCTGCATCATAACCGTATTCGTGCCGGGGGGAAGGATCGCGCCTGTGGTTATTCTCACGCAATGTCCTGCTTTTACTTCCTCATTAAACGGATTTCCGGCCAGAGCTTGTCCTTGAATTATTAGTTTTGTATCAGCAGGCAGTTCTTGGTTAACGTGAAATGCAAACCCATCCATCGCTGAATTATTTTTAGGAGGCACTTGTAGTTTCGCAAAAATAGCTTCAGCGGTAATTCGGTTTAATGCATCAAGCACCGAAATGGATTCGCGCTCAAGTAAAGCATCGCATTGCTGAAGCATTTCAGAAAGTGCGTTATCAATTGGCATTAAAGTCGGTTTGCTAGAGTCACGATTTTTCATTCAAATTAACACTAAGAAAAGAACTAAAAGAGGGCGATAATATAGCGTGATTTTTGTGGGTTACCAAATCAAAATAGATAAAAGATGAGTTATAATTGCCTTACTAAAAAGGTAGTTAGCAATAAAGAGCTTGATAACTACCTATTAGACTAAATTAATATTTCTCGACGCTGTATCCTTTAGCTTGCAGCAATTTAAGCACACTTTGATCACCGGCTAAATGCAATGCGCCAACTAAAATTAACTCTTTTTGTTGATTACCAAAAAACTGTTCAATCTTAGGGATCCAGTTTTTATTGCGTTGAACCAGTAATTGATCATATATATCAGGATAATCACGGGCCATTTCATCAATCCCTAATTCAGCTAGTTTTTGCAAATCCCCAGCACGCCAGGCTTCTATCAGTTTGGGCATCATTTCTTTAATATTGGCCACATCTTTTAATCCATAGGCGATCATAGCGTCTTCTTCACCTTTACCCATGTCTGCTAGCATTGCCATTTGCTCTTCTGGTTGCTCAAACCAATCAATCTGTTTTTGGTCGCCAATTCCTTTAGCTGAATAATAGGCATCGACACCGGCGCTGCTTACGCCCATCATTTGCAACTCAATCATGGATAAGGTTACAGATAAAAAGCTGGGTTTTAAGTTTGAAAATTGTTGTACGGAAAGGTTTCGTTCTTGCAAATGAACTTCTAGGGCTTTGTAGGTTTTTTCAGATAGGAAATCTTTAATGGTTTTGCCATCTTGAAGTAAGATATATTGCAATGATTGTTGCTGAAATTCAGGACTGTTCATTTTGCTAATATCTGATTCAAATACTAGGGTATTGGAGGCCTCATAGGCTTTTTCAAACTTTTCAGGAAGGGGATAATCCTTTTCACTTAACACATGAATTGTGCCACCGATGATAACGTGATCATTGCCTTTGCTGACTTTCCAAAGTGGGGATGCCAGCGCATAACAAGTTTGAAAAATCATCAAAATTGCTACTAATAATATTTTGTACATGCCGTAAATTCCTTGATGAATGACTAAATTATTTGTTTTAGGTCGAAGAGGGTACTTTAAGATTAACCACTACAAAGCAAATACAGTTGTTTTATTGACCTTAATGCTCAATAAAGCAACTAGATTAGGTAAACAAGTGTTATGGATTGTATTGATAACATATTTTAAAAATTAAAAATATGTCTAAATAGGATACTTTAGGTAAATTATTTTCACTCAAGGTATTACAGAAAATGGCAACACACTAATTAATAGTAATGCTGCCATAGTTGGCGATGGGCGTTGTAACTTTTAGTTATCTGCTAATTCGCTAGGGGTCAGATAACCGTCTTTATTGATATCTAATTTTGCAAAAACTGCAGACAATGCAGGATCACTTGCTGCTTCTTCTACGCTTATGCGTCCATCGGCGTTTGCATCTAAAATTGATATTTTGTCTACTTGAGCATAAACGGCACTACTTGCTAAAACGAATGCGCTGATAAGAATTGTTTTTTTCATTTTTAAATCTCCACTTAATTAATAATTTAGCGTTTTAGATTAATTACAGGCGTTAACTGCATCGCCTATTAACAAAACAACAATATTATTTGTTGTATAAGTGGGGTATTACACTTACCGTGCCAAATTTAATTTATGGTTTTAAAACAATTGCTTATGAGGTTTTTGGTGAGCGGTTAATTGAATGCTGTTAAAGAATTTTGTAAATGCTATGTTAAGGTGTGTGTGTTAAGCCACATTTATTTTTGGGGTAATTAATTTATCAAATAAATCATAAAGATAAGGTGGAGCCAAAAAGTAACGGCGCTCATTTACAGCATGGTTAACAAAACGACAACCACCTATCTTTCAATAATTTTACATACTACGAGTATTGCTGATCCAAACCGTTTGATAGGGGGTTAATACGAAATCAGAGTGATCTAAAATGATTTCATTACCAGTAATTAAGTCCCACCAGCAGTCTGTGCCAATTAAGTTGATATCTGACATAACTACCGTTTGATCTGTATCTGTGATGTTACTGATACAGAATATACTTTGTCGTCTATCAATACTTTGACGCCAGAAACCAAATAGTTTTGCCCCCAACTGCAAGGTAAATTGTGTTGCGTTAGGATGGAAAGCTTTTTGGTGAATGCGTATAGACAACAGGTGATTCATTCGCTTAAGTGCAATGGCATGTTGACTATCTTTATCATTCAGTTGGTCTTCTAGTTCTGACATATCCCAGCGTTTACGATTAATGGAGCGATTCTGACTGGTATTGGTTACCCGTTCATAATCATTTCCGGTCGCCAGTAAGCTATGTACGTACAAGCCTGGTATACCTTCTAAAGCAAACATAATTTCATGGGCACAGATAAATCTTTCCATGCCTAAATTATCCGGCCCTTTGGTTGTGCCTTTTAAGGCATCAAATAACGCGATATTTATTTCGTAGGGTTTTTGTTTGCCACCAGGGAGGGTACGCCAAGACACCATACCGCCAAAACTTTGCATGGTGTTAACAAGAGTATTAATCTCTTTTTCATCCAACAAACCCTCTGCTGGACGCAGACCAATGCCGTCATGGGAAGCAATGAAGTTAAAATAGGTTGTCCCGTTTTGTGCTGGCGGCATACTCATTAGCCAGTTCTTTAAATAACTACAGTCACCGGTTACTAAGGTGTTCACCAATAACGGTGGCAATGAAAAGTTATATACCGCATGGGCTTCGTTAGCATTACCAAAATAAGTTAGGTTTTCACGGTTAGGAATGTTGGTTTCAGTAATAATAATGCAATCGTTTTGTGCATACTCAATCAATGTACGCAGTAAGCGAATAACTTCATGGGTCTTTTCTAGGTTAATACAGGTGGTTCCTGATTTTTTCCAAAGAAAAGCAACGGCATCTAATCTGAAAATCCGCACGCCGTGATCCAAATATTGTCGAATAATCTCAACAAATGCACCTAAAACCTTGGGATTCTGAAAGTCAAAATCCACTTGGTCATGACTAAATGTACACCAAACTTTTTTAATGCCATTCTCAGTTTTGGTTTCCCGCAACAGTTCAGATGTGCGGGGCCTCACGACGTTTGATGTGTCATAGTCATCATCAACGGTAAAGAAAAAATCACTACCAGGTCCTTCACCTTTAATAAAGTTATCGAACCATGCACTGCGCGAAGAACAATGGTTAATAACCAAATCCGACATTAATCGGTAGTTGGTTGAAATTGACTTAACGTCTAGCCAATTTCCCAAAGATTCATTTACGCTCGAATAATCAATTACCGCAAATCCATCATCTGAACTATATGGAAAGAACGGCAGTATGTGCACCGAATTAATGGTGTCTTTCACATGATTGTTTAAAAACTGATGCAAGGTTACCAATGGGGTTTGCATCTCTGACTCTATGCTATCCCCATATGTAATTAATATAATGTCTTCTTCGCTCCAATGGTTTTGATGAGGCACGGGTATTTGTCTATCACATACCTCATCTAATCGCATTGTGGTGATAAGCGATTTTGCTATTTCCTCGCTACTTTGAGGAATATCAACCCCTTGATAAATTACGTCTAAGTGATGTTGTATTTTTTCACACAGCCACGTATAAGCTTCAGACATTGATGTTTCCCCTTACTATTAATATCGAAACTCTTCGTAATCCAATTCAACGGCATCTTTGATGCGGTCTAGTATATCTGGTACAGCACTTATGACTCGGTTCCAGCTAGGTATAAAGGGAGTTTCCATTGGGTTTTCCAAGAAACTTTGACCCGCTTTCATAATATTTTGAGCAAACATTTCTACTGCTTTTTCTTCTCTATGAATGTCCAACTCCAGTCCATTCATAACCGCATCATTATGATAGGTTTCCACAAAATCCAATGCGATTCGGAAATAGGTGGCTTTTAATGTGCGGAATGACTCATTGGTGAAGGTAAAGCCTTGTGTCGCAAGTTTACGAAACAGTGCTTTGGTAATGTCGATAGACATTTTAGACAATCCACCTTGATCATTGTGAAGAGAAAGATCTTGGTGTTTATGATCATAGGTTTCTGCAATGTCTACTTGGCACAAACGGTTGTGAGAGTAGTTACGGTGCATCTCTGATAACACACCGATTTCTAATCCCCAATCACTAGGAATGCGAATATCATTTAATACATCACGTCTGAATGAAAATTCACCCGCTAATGGATATCTAAAACTATCCATAAACTCTAAGTATTCGTTGTTACCTACGGTGCGTTTTAATGCGCGCAATAATGGAGTTACTAATAATCGAGATACTCGACCATTGATTTTTCCATCTGCCACACGGGCGTAATAGCCTTTACAAAACTCGTAATTAAATTGTGGGTGAGCAACCGGATAAATCAATTTTGCCAGAAGACTGCGATCGTAGGTTAAGATGTCACAGTCATGCAATGCAATAGATTCTGCACGGCCTGTAGCTAGAATATACCCCATGCAATACCACACGTTACGGCCTTTGCCCATTTCTTTTGGAGCAAGACCTAAATCAGCTAACTCTTTGTCGATAGCTTTTAAACGCGGACCATCATTCCATAAAATACGATGATGCTGTGGTAGTTTGTCAAAAAACTTAATGGCGTGTTGATATTGTTCTTTTGACGCTCTATCTAAACCAATAACAATTTCGCTTAAATACGGCACTTTGCATATGTTATTGATAATTTCTGGCATCGCTTCGCCCTCAAGCTCGGAAAACAAGCTTGGTAAAAGCAGGCCTAATGGACGCTTTTTGGAAAAGGCTAACAGTTCAGATTCCATTTCATCAATGGGGCGTTTAGATAGTTGGTGTAAAGTTGTGGTTATTCCGTTTTGGTAAAAATCAGCCATTTTCTGGCTCCTTTAACGTTAAATTTAATATTTGTTGAAGACATTCAGTCCAACCCTCAGGTCCTTCGAGTTGGCTATCAAACACATTTTCTGTGCGTTGTAGTTGAGGATAGTCGTTAACGGGAGATTTTATGCGTACTGCTATATCGGCGGCATCAAGCATGGCCGCATCATTTTGGCCATCACCTAATGCAATGGAAACCCAATTGATATCCGGGTATTGTCTTTGCAACTCGCCTACAAACCAATTAAGTGCGGCACCTTTATCCGTTTCTCCAGATATATGGATAAAGCGTCCACCTATGAGGGTTTTTGCGCCGAGTTGTTGCACACAGTTGATAAACTTTTTCTTTTGTTCTTCGTTCCCCAGCCATAATACCGGTTCACCGTACAATCTATTTGCAGCACGTTTAGCTTGTTCTGGTTCCAACCCTGTGGCATCACAAATTTCTGCAAGGGTCATTTTAGAAAAGTGGGTAAATTGACCTGCAAAGTCATTTTCAATTTTGTTTAAAAGACTTAACCAATAGCTTTTTTTCGAGGTGAAATTCCGAACCCAGTTTTTACCCACCCATTGAGTATTTGCGGGTTTTTTCTTGAAGAAACCATGAGGAATATGAATAGCAGCACCATTTTCGACAATAAAGGGGCCTTCAATGCCCAATTGGTCAGTTAATTCCTGCATTTCATCGTAGGTTTTGCTGGTATTTGGAATAACTGGAATGCTATTTTTTTTCAAGAAAGAAAGCATCTTTTGAGCGGCTTCGTGACTGTAAGAGTGATGATCCAGTAAGGTGCCATCCATATCGGTAAAAATGACAAACTGGTCGCTCATTTTACCCCCTTTACGTTAATAATTTTTCGGTGTTTATCTAATTCAAATACCACATCACAAGAGTCTTTAAGGGTAGCTAAACTCTGCTCTGTTAATCTTTGATAATGCTGAATAAATCGTTTGATTTCGTTTGCTGACATAATCCCACTTTTAGCTTCTGAGTCAGAAGCAGTTGCCAATTTTTGAATAAGCTTTTGCTCTTGTTGAAGTCGCCAGTCGAAAACACACTCAAAAGAAGGTGCTTTAAGCATTATCCAAAAATCCATTAATTGATATAAATTTTGATATTCTGTTTGTAATTGTTGATTGACGTAAGTACGCCAAGCACCGTCACTGTCTTCTTCAGACTCCAATGTATTTATTGGTGTGCTGAGTTGCTCATTAGTTTGCGCAGTAACACCCCAGCACCATCCTTCCATTAAAATAATATCTACTGGCTGTTCGATAACCGGCCATTCTTCTTTAGGGAAGGGATCATCCGTTGCCTTATTAAACCTTGGAATCGGAAAGCCAGTTTGTTGTTGTTTTAAACTGAGTAAAACCTGATTCAATAGTTTCGTATCATGGGTACCTGGCACGCCACGAGTTGCTAATAGCGGGTGTATGCTATGGGCTAATTCTTGGCGATAGGCTTTTGAAAAATAAAAGTCATCTAATGAAAGGTTTATAACTTTTAATTGTTTTACCTCAGTCAAATAGGTGAGTAAAAGCTCGGTGAGAGTCGATTTTCCGGAACCTTGGCATCCATTTACACCGATGAAGATCGGTCTTTTTGCACTCTCGTGGTGCAATTTTAGTTTTTCAGCTAAAGGGATGAACCATGTTAGCGCAACATCGCTAAAGTTCGTATCGAGTTGGTGTTTTTCGATAAAGGCTTCAACTAGCCTTTTAGATTCTGGAGTTACCTTCAAAATTGGCCTTTATAGAGTAAATAATTAACTGGAATATTTATAATCATCAAATAGAACTTACAACAAACGTGCCAATATAGTGCTAACTTTAGTTATCAAATAAAGCAAATTATCGTTTTGATAGCAAGTATTGTCTTGCATGGTTAACAAACATAAACCATTTGCGTTGCACCTCCATAGTGAGGTTAAATGACGTTATCATCAATGCTATACTCTTATGGAGTAACAACTTAATATCCTAAGCGATATTACTAATTAGCAAATGGTACTTAAAATGAAACTCCGAGCCTCTGTTACTAAGTATTGCAGATAGATATTAAGGTTTTTTAAAGGTGAATTTAAACCTCTTCGATGAAAACCTTAATAAACAATATAAGTAATTTTGGCCGCAACTATTATGGGTTGCCAGGGTAAATTGGGAAACTAGTTTGCCTCCCGCTACATGTACAACAATTTGGTTGTTCATGACTTTGGAAAGGTGTTTAACGTGTTAAAAGATAAATTTGGGCGCCGCTTCCATTACTTGCGGTTGTCCGTCACAGATGTATGTAACTTCAGTTGCGACTATTGCCTACCTGATGGTTATCAATGCGACTCCGATCGTAATTTTTTAGGTTTGTCTGAAATTCGCCAAATTTGTGCGGGTTTTGCAGACTTAGGAACCAAAAAAATTAGGATAACAGGGGGAGAGCCCTCGTTACGTAAAGATCTGCCACAGATTATTCAAATTGCGGCCTCAACCACTGGCGTAGAACAGGTAGCCATTACCACCAACGGCTATCGTTTAGAACAGCAAGTAGACTCTTGGGTAGATGCTGGTCTCAATTTATTGAATGTCAGTATTGATAGCCTTGATCCCCGTATGTTTGAAAGTATTACCGGTCACGATAAACTGGAAACCATCTTGTCAGGTATTAAACGTGGCTTAGAACGTGGATTGAAGGTTAAAGTTAATGGCGTTTTAATGCGTCAATACAATGGTAATGAACTCGGTGCCTTTTTATCCTGGTTAAAACATACGCCGATTACCTTTCGACTGATCGAATTGATGGAAACAGGCGATAATAAAGACTTCTTTAAGCTCAACCATTTGTCCGGTGAGCCAATTAAACAGTATTTGCTTGAAAATGGTTGGAGTCCTGTTATTCAAAATAATACCGCAGGCCCTGCACAAGAATTTTGGCATCCAGATTATCAAGGTAAAATTGGCCTTATCATGCCTTACAGTAAAGATTTTTGCGCCACTTGTAATCGCCTAAGGATCAGTGCCACCGGTAAATTACACCTGTGTTTATTTGCTGATAAAGGCTTAGATATTCGACCTTATTTACAACAAACAGATACCCTAGAGTTGCAACAACAATTACAGCAATTGTTAGGGGATAAAGACGCTACTCATTGGCTAGATCAAGGTTTTACCGGTGCCACTAAACATTTGGCGATGTTAGGCGGTTAACCATGAGCGCTGACAGTTCAATTAAAAACACTTTAGGGTTAATTTTAGCGGGCGGGCGTTCTAGTCGAATGGGAGTAGATAAGTCCACTTTAAGCTTGTCTGGTGAGTCATTTTTGCAACTTGCAATCAAACGTTTTGAGTCCATTGGCATCCATAATTATGTGGTTAGCTCTAATAGCCTAGAAGGTGCTATGGCAGACAGGTTATTTGATAAAGGACCTTTGGCTGCTTTAGACGCGCTATTAAATCTTCCCCAATCTAGGCTAAATAATGTTGATGGTGTTTTAGTTGTGCCTATTGATATGCCACTGTTTCCTGCTGCTAGTTTAAAGCAACTCGCTTTACAAGGAGCAGAGCGTCACTTTGCGTGCTACTTCCGATCCCATCCCATGCCGTTTTTTATTCAGTTGGATGCCCAGTTTGCGGCAACACTAAAACAACAAATTGAGTCTGATGATAGATCGATTTTTTCATTGCTTAAAAAACTCAGCGCAGTAGAAATTAATTATAATAAAGGGCAAATAGCCAAAGATGCTTTTTACAATGTAAATACCCCAGAGCAAATGCAAAAAGTGGAACAAATGAATCAATGTTAGGGGTGTTTAGTTCAGTTTTTTGGAGGGCAAATGCCTGCAATCAAGCAATTTAAATCACTTAATATCGCAGTGTTAACTGTGTCAGATACGCGGGATGAAGAAACCGATACATCGGGACGCTATTTGGTTGAAGCGGCAACATCTGCTGGCCATCAGGTAGTGGAAAAGCGAATTTGTAAAGATGATAAATACCAACTTCGCAGTATCGTATCCAATTGGATTTTAGCTAAAAATATCCACGTAGTCATTACCACCGGGGGAACAGGTTTTACTCCCAGGGATATGACTCCAGAGTCATTAGAAGTGTTATTTGATAAACATATCGAGGGATTTGGCGAACTATTTCGTCATATTTCCTATGAGCAAATTGGTACCTCTACGGTGCAATCTCGTGCGCTGGGTGGCATGGCCAATGGCACCGCTATATTTTGTTTGCCGGGTTCAACGGGGGCGTGTAAAACTGGCTGGCAAGACATTCTATTAGAGCAACTAGATAGTCGTCATAAGCCCTGTAATTTTGTTGTGCATTTGAAAAACCTTGATGTCGACCAATGTGAAAGCAGGGGATAATTGTGCAATCAAATAAATCACCAGATAAATCAGACAGTCATCAAACAACACAAAAACACTTAAGTCATATTGATCAAAACGGTCAAGCGAATATGGTGGATGTTACCGAGAAAGCCGTTACCCAGCGAATCGCAACTGCGTCGGGCTTTGTACAGATGCAAGCGGATACCTTAAATATGATTGCCAATGGGCAACATGCCAAAGGTGATGTTTTCGCAGTTGCTCGTATTGCCGGTATTCAGGGTGCAAAAAAGTGTGCTGATTTAATCCCTCTTTGTCACCCATTGATGTTATCTAAAGTCCAAGTGGATTTTACTGTTGATTCATCATTAAACCGCGTAAATATTCGCGCAACCTGCAAGTTAGCAGGGCAAACAGGGGTAGAGATGGAAGCGTTGACGGCAGTTTCTGTGGCTGCACTGACCCTGTTTGATATGTGTAAAGCCGTGGATCCTCATATGCTCATTGGCGATATAAAAGTCGAGGAAAAAAGTGGCGGCAAGACTGGGGATTGGCATCGTTCGGATAATCAAAAAGGTTAAACATCTTTCATGAAAATATTGTTTTTTGGTCAACTTAGGGAACAACTCGGTGTCGCAGAGCTTTGCTTAGATGAACGTCCTAAAACCGTTCATGCTTTGCGGGAACTGCTAGCCGCTAAGGGCGAAATTTGGCAACAATCTTTGTCATCTAAACAGGTGTTGGTCGCTGTGAATCAAACGATTTGTGACTTTGATACGGCAATTGAGGCTAACGACGAAATAGCGTTTTTTCCTCCGGTCACAGGTGGTTGATAATGGTTGAATCAACACCGTTAATCACTATTTTGGTTCAGCAGTCTGATTTTGAGCACGGGGAAGAGTATCAACGCCTCAAAAATCACGATACCCAATATGGCGCAATAGTTACCTTCACAGGGCTAGTTCGAGACACGAATTTAGGCGAAAGTGTTAGCGGATTATTTCTTGAACATTATCCCGGCATGACAGAAAAGGTGCTTGATGACTTGGCTAAACAAGCCTCACAAAAGTGGTCACTGGGGGCGATAACCATTATTCACCGAATAGGGATGTTAGATATTAATCAACAAATTGTGTTTGTTGGGGTAAGCTCACAACATCGCAGCGAGGCTTTTGAAGCCTGCCAATTTTTAATGGATTTTTTAAAAACCCAAGCCCCTTTTTGGAAAAAGGAAGTAAGGGAAGGTAGTGAGCATTGGATTGAGAAAAGACAATCAGATGAACTCGCTGCGCAAAAATGGACTAAATGAACTCACTACCAGATTAATTCCTTATAAATTTTCCGCAAACTTCTTAAAAATCACTCACTCCTATAAGTTAGATTAATAGATGTACTTAAGTGGCGTTTATAAACTTAGGTGGTTAGCCTATTTTTTCTCAAAAAATATCTGTCAAAATAGAAATTTTTCTAATTTCATTAACAACTTAGCTTGCCAAGCTAGAAAAATACTATCAACATGGAATCATTGAGCAGCATTGTTTGTTCTATTAAGTGATTTGTTATTAAAAATAAAGAAAAAGGAACCTTTAATGAATAATCTAGTTACGGATTTACCCAGCAAGTTTTCTATTTACCGCAAAGGGGTGGTTACCAGCGTTGCACTCGCGCTTTCTTCCACTTGTATGGCACAACAATCACCAGCAGCAGAGACCGAAGAGCAAGAAGAGTATGAAGTCGTTGTTGTTACTGCTCAAAAAAGAACTCAACAATTATCCGAAGTCCCCATCGCTATATCATCTTTTAGTGCGGCGAGTATCGACCAAACCGGCATCACTCAATTAACAGAGTTAGCCGATTTCATTCCAAACCTGTCGATTACTCGAACCACAGATTTCACCTCGGCTATCACTATCCGTGGGGTAGGAGCAAATAGCCGTAATATTGGTTTTGATACCCGCGTAGGGGTTTATTTAGATGGTGTTTACCTTGGTCAGTCCCCAGCGCTAAACCAAGAACTTTTGGATTTAGAACGCGTGGAAGTATTGCGTGGTCCACAAGGTACACTGTTTGGCAAAAATACCGTAGCCGGTGCAATTAACCTTATTTCGAAAAAACCATCTGACGAGCTAGAAGGAAAGTTTAGTGCGTCTATTGGTAATTTGGGGGCAAGGGAAATTCAAGGACAGATTAATCTGCCAGTTTCAGACACCAGTGCCGCAAAATTCTCAGTCACTAAGTTAGACAGAGATGGTTACATTAAAAACTTAACCACGGGTAATGATTTAAATGAACGTGATGCATTAGCTTATCGTGGACAGTTCCGCTCACAATTATCTGATAAATTAGAATTAAATTTCAGTGTTGATGGCCTCAATACGGAACGTTTGTCCTTTTTAGGGGAAGCGATATCAGATACATTCAGTAGTACACTGGATGCCGCTGCACCGGAAAAAGACGAAGTAGCCACTTCCATCGATACCTATGAAAAACGCGATATAGTTGGTGGCTCATTGGATCTGTCTTATCAAATGGATAGTGGTTACGATATAAAATCTATTACTGCATATCGAGATACGGACATTTTTTACCGTAATGACTCAGATTATTCAGTAGTCGATTTTCTGGTCATAGAATATTCAGATCAATACGAACAATGGTCTCAAGAGTTCCAAATTATATCTCCTCAGGATGAGTCAGCGTTTGATTACGTAGCTGGCCTGTATTTATATCGTCAGGATGCCGAAACACGACGTGATGCAATCAATGGCGCTCAGTCATTCTTGTTAGGAAATGTGCCAGGTTCAGTTGTAACTAACACCGGTTTTGTTACAACGGATAGCTACGCGGCTTATTTTAACGGTGGTTATGACCTATCAGAGGACAGTTCTTTGGCATTAGGGCTGCGCTACACCACTGAAGAAAAAGATCTAGACTGGTTATTAGATGGTTCTGCTTCAGGAATTTTTGGCATTGGCAGCACCGATGGTCAGCTTATCGATTCGCGCAGTGATAACTATATTTCTTATGCATTGAGTTTTAATCATTCATTTAATAAATCATTAAATGGTTACGCTAAATATTCGACTGGTTTCAAAAGTGGTGGTTATAACCTCGATTTCATCACCAATGCTGACTTAGCCGCAGGAATTCAATTCGATAAAGAAACTGTGGGCAGCGCAGAGTTGGGCTTGAAAGGTAATTTTTATCGTAATAGCTTAATTTTAAATTTTGCAGCATTTAATTCTGAGTTTAAAAACTATCAGGTTAATCAATTCATTGACTTAGGTAATGGAGCTTCATCAATTTCAATTCGTAATGCAGCCAAGGCGACGAGTAAAGGTATTGAACTTGAAATGACCTATAGACCTATTAGTAACTTAGAAATACAAGCGAGCATGGGGTTGTTAGATACCGAGTTTGATAGCTTCCCAGGAGGCTTAACTGGTGGTGGCAATGCCGAAGGAAAAGACCTTATTAATGCTCCAGACAGTAACTTCTCATTAGGTGCGCAATATATCACCGAAATTAGCGCAATTAATGCTGACTTAACCTTACGTTTAGATGTGACTCACAGTAGTGGCTTCTTTACTACAGTTGATAATGTTGAAACTGCGACACTGGCGGATGGCACTGTGGTCGATTTTGGTCATGTAGATAGCATCACTCTAGTTAACGCGCGTATCGGTTTACTCGGTACTAATAATGGTTGGGAAGCCTACCTTTGGGGACGTAACCTAGCTGATGTGCGTGATCCTATCGATAATCGCAAAGACTTTTTTGGCACTGTTACTACAAATTATCAAGAGCCTCGCACTTATGGCGTAGAAGTGGTTTACAGCTTCTAAGGAGAATAATATGCGCGCACTTTTAATTTGTTTTTCATTGATATGCTTTTCTTCTGTAGCCCAGGAGAAAAGGCAACCACCACCATTACCTGATTTTCCAGATTATCCGGCAATTACTGAGGTGAGTGGAGATACGGTTGGTGATGTTTATTTTTCTTCGGTTACACCTGGAGATTATAAGTGGTTGGTTTTACCGGAACAGCAGCTTGAGGCAACCACTGTTCACGGACGATTGTTTTTACCTAAAGGGGCTAGTGCCGAAAACCCGGTGCCAGCAATGGTCATCCTGCACGGTAGCGGCGGTATTCTGCCTAGCCGTGAAATAGCCTATGGTCAATGGATGGCGGATCACGGTATTGCAGGTTTAGTGGTTAATTCCTATGGCGCTAGGGGCGTAACGGAAGAGACGCCTTATGGTCTAAGAGTGGCCGTTGTAAGTGATGCTGATGAGGTTGCCGATGCGTATAGCGCGTTAAATTTCCTCAATCAACATCCTGCTATTAAACCTCAAAAAATCGGTTTAATGGGATTCTCTTATGGTGGTATGGCTACGCGTGCCGCCTTAGATAATCGTATTTATCATAATATGGCTGCCGAAGTTCCTCCATTTGCATTGCATTTAGATTATTACGGTCCTTGTCATTTTGATCTGCAAACGGTTAAAACCACTGGCGCGCCCTTATTTAGCTTGCGCGGTGCAGAAGATAAGTCCAATGACTTAGAAGCATGCGCACGTATTGAAAATAAATTGCGTGGTGCAGGTTCTGCCATCGGCAGTACGATTTTTCCTAGTGCAGGACATGGTTGGGAAATGGCGACACCTAGACAATTTGTGCCCACCTTAAATCCTGCGCCTTGCCAACAAGTGTTATTAGACAATGGAGATTGGCAAATAAATGGAAAAACCATAGAAGTTCCTTCACAGCTTAATCGTGAACAAAAATACCACTTTAGATTGCGTATATTGGGTGCGATGCAACAAACCTGTATGTCAGAAGGCTATATTATGGGACAAGATAAACAAACCCATGGGTTTTCTAATTTATTGCTTTCCCAATACACCAGTAACTATTTGTTGAAATAGCACAAAACAAAAGGAGTACGTATGAGATATATAGCTACTGTTTTGGGAATATTGTTATGTTTTGCCAATAGTAATGTTTATGCACAATCTAGCAGCATTAAAAGGCTGAGTTCTGAGGAGTTTAAACAATTAAACTTGCCATTTTCGCAAGCTGTAGAGGCTAACGGCATCTTATATTTATCCGGCGAGTTGGGGGTGATCCCTGGACAACTGAAACTGGTGGAAGGCGGTGTGGTTGCAGAAACTCACCAAGCCTTAAAAAATATTAAAGCGACCCTAGAGCGTTTTGGTTCCAGCATGGACAAAGTGATTAAATGCACGCTGTTTCTTGCGGATATTAACGAATGGGGAGAGGTGAACAAAGTTTATGTGCAATACTTTAACGAGTCACTACCTGCGCGAAGTGCCGTTGCTGGCAGCGGCCTAGGATTAGGTGGTCGAGTTGAAATTGAGTGTATGGCCTTAGCAGCAGACGCTTGAGCTAATAAAGCGAGAGCTAACCAATAGTCATTTTAGTTCGGTTAGCTCTCGTGTTATTCTCCGCCGCACTTCAACTTAGCAGATCCTAAAATAATGATAGAAAGAATTGAAACCAGCGCCAGAATGAGTCGAATTGTTAAACATAATGGTACCATTTACCTGTGTGGACAAGTCTGTAAAGACGCTGAAAAAGATATTACCGTACAAACGACTACTATGCTGGAAAAAGTCGACGAGCTTTTACAAAAAGCAGGTAGTGACAAACACCACCTTCTCTCGGCAACTATTTACGTTAAAGACATGAGCTACTTCGCCGCTATGAACGCAGTGTGGGATGCATGGGTGCCTGAAGGGCACGCTCCAGCAAGAGCTTGTGTGGCGGCTAAAATGGCTCGTGAAGCACTATTAGTGGAAATTTCAGTGGTGGCAGCAGAGATAAGCTAACCGTCTATTTAACCAGCCCCAAATTCACCGTATTTGCTACACTCTAGTGCTATCTTGGATTAAAAATTAGTGAACCATGAAAGATTGTAATCAATGTGGGAAGTGCTGTATTAAGTACGGTGGTGGGGACCTGAGTGCTTCTAAAGAAGAAATAGATATGTGGGAGTTATTTAACCCTGAAATTTTTGATTTTGTGAAACATAATCAAATATGGTTTGATCCAAAGTCAGGTGTCAGATTAAAAACCTGTCCATTTTTAGAAGTTGAACCCCAACAAAATCCACTTTCCCCTAAAAAATACATTTGCAGCATCTATGAAAATAGACCAGAAGATTGCCGTCATTATCCCAGCCTTATTTCTGAAATGATCAGGGATGAATGTGAAATGATTGAAATAAAGGATGTAACGGATCAAAAAAGTGCCCAAAAAGCCCTTGATATATTAATGAAAGATAGTCGCCCCTCAGACTATTCTTAAATTTAATATACTAAAGGCCTCGTTAACCACCCCTATAGTGGTTAACCTAGTAGATACTACTTAGCACACATTATTAAATTGTTGCGGTTAGCACGGCACGGATAGGGGCAGGGTAACCTTCAATGGTTTTAGTGTGATCATCTGGGTCTAGAAAGTCCGCTAATGACTGACTATCCATCCATTCTGTTTTACGCTGTTCTTGCAAACTTGTAGGGCCAACATCAACCACTTTGACATCTTTAAAACCAACCCGCTCTAACCACACCGTTAGGGCTTTAGTACTGGGTAAAAACCACACATTCCGCATTTGTGCGTAGCGCTCACCGGCCATTAGAACCGTGTGTTCATCACCTTCAACCACTAAGGTTTCAAGGACCAGTTGTCCACCCGGTCGAAGCTGTTGTTTAAGCTGTTGTAAAAAATCAATGGGGCTACGTCTGTGGTATAACACGCCCATAGAGAAAACAGTATCAAAGGCCTTTAAGTTTGGCAGTTGCTCAACGCCAATGGGCAACAAATGAATGTTGGGGTTTGGAACAAAATGCTTGATAGTTTGGAATTGCATTAGAAACAATTGGGTTGGATCTATGCCTACTACAAATTTTGCATCCTCTCCTAACATCCGCCACATATGGTATCCACTACCACAACCGATATCTAAAACGGTTCGGTCTTTTAATGGCTCGATATGCGGTAAAACACGATCCCATTTCCAATCTGAACGCCATTCCGTATCAATGAAAATATCATGGATATAAAACGGCCCTTTGCGCCAAGGTTTAAATTGTTTCAATAAACCTGTTATTTGCCGCTTAGTATATTCATCAATATCCTCTGCAGTACCAATTTTAACTGCAGATTTTAAATTGATTGTAGAAACCTCAGTTTTAGGCAGTTTGCTCAGCAGTTTTTGCCATTTTGCATAATCACCGTGTAACTGTTGCTTTTCCCATGCTGAAATTTGACCCGGGAGGACATCAAGCCACTCGCTTAATGGCGATTGAGCAATGAGACTATAAAATTCTTTAAACCATTGATGAGCCATTTTTATTTAACCACCAACATTGAAGTAAAGTTGAAACAACAAAACCACATTACGAAATTTTTAAAACCAGCTTTATCTAATCTGGTTTTATGTGTTTCTAATGAGTCGATTAACATCACGTTTTCAATGGCTGAACGTTTTTGGCTAATTTCCAATTCGCTGTATCCATTATTTCGTTTAAATTCATGGTGCAGATCTATTACCAGCTCATTGGCCAAACAGTTTTCATGGCGAATTTTTTCTGACAACACCAGCACACCACCAGGTTTCATACCCGAATAGATTTTTTCAATCAGCATATCCCGCTGAGGTGGGGGAATGAACTGCATGGTGAAATTAAGCACAACCACAGAGGCATTTTCGATTTCAATATCAAGAATGTCATTACAATACACCTTGGTTGGAATATCTGATTTGAAGGCGTTTAAATGCAACAAACATTTATCTACCATCGCCTGGGAGTTATCAACGGCAATAATCTCACAATTGGGCTGCTTAACGCTGCGACGCATGGCTAAACTTGCCGCACCTAAGGAGCAACCTAAATCGTACAGGTTGCTGTCTTGCTGGGCAAAACGATTGGCAATTAAGCCGATATTATCAATTATCGTACTATAACCCGGCACAGAGCGTTGGATCATGTCTGGAAATACTTGGGCAACTGCCTCGTCAAAACAAAAGTCGTTAACTTTAGACTTAGGTTGCGAGTATATCGCGTCTTTTTGGTTCATCGTTTTTAACTCACAAACACGATTAAAGAAAAATTTTGGCAATTCTACCTGTGGCGATCAGTGTTAGCAAATTAAGCTCAAACGGTTGAAATTATGAATACAAGTTTAAAAACTTAGTTTAAACTTGAGTAAATATAGACTAAAGTCTAAGACAGCTTTTGACGATAAATTAATAAATACGATAAAAGGGAAGTTTCATGCCTAAATTTCTAATAGCGGACGATCATCCGTTATTCAGAGAAGCATTAAAAGGTGCTTTGAGTCCATTATATAAAGAAGTGGCATTTGTTGAATCAGATGCACTCCAAACAACATTAGATTCAATAGAAACTTGTGCCGATATAGATATTATCTTGCTTGATTTAAGCATGCCGGGTTGTGAGAATTTTTACGGTGTTATTCGGGTGTGTGGCGATTTCCCAGATGTCCCAGTCATTGTTATTTCTGCTAGCGATCATCCTAAGGTGATTTCTCAAGCCATCGGTTATGGTGCCAAAGGATTTGTTTCAAAATCTGCCGCCATTTCATCCATTGCAGAAGCAATAGATACGGTGCTAAATGGCGGGACTTGGGTGCCCGAGGAATTAAAAAGCCAAATCGATAGCATTTCAAGTGAACAGCAAGAAATTGCTTTAAAAGTGGCTGAGTTAACCCCTAAGCAGTTTCAGGTATTGAACTATTTGCAAGAAGGTTTGCTAAACAAACAAATTGCTTATGATATGGACGTTACTGAAGCAACAGTTAAAGCGCATACTAGTGCAATATTTAAAAAACTAAAGGTTAATACAAGAACCCAAGCTGTATTGTTAGTTGAAAAATTGCAGTCAAATATCTAAATATTACGTAAATTCGAAGATAGGTCATTTTTCAAGGTCAATACGATGATAGATTACACGCTTCCATTAGTAGATTTACATCGTCACTTAGACGGAAATATTCAACCCCATGTTATTTGGGAGCTTGCGCAAAAACATCATATAGCCTTACCAGCCAAGTCCTTGCAAGATGTTGAGCAACTTACGCAAATTCACGATAAAACCAGTGATTTACTGGCGTTTTTAACCAAACTTGATGTGGGTGTTTCGGTATTAGCTGATTACGACGCTTGTTATAAAGTAGCCTATGAAAATATGCGAGACGCTAAAAATAGCCGTCTAGATTACGTAGAGCTGCGCTTTTCGCCATATTATATGGCGCAATCCCATGATTTAAATATGACTGATTTGATTGCTGCTGTTATCGATGGGGTCAGAGCCGGTGAAAAAGATTTTAAGGTAAAAGCGAACTTAATTGGTATTTTAAGTCGCACCTTTGGTGCCGATGTGTGTATGCAAGAGCTTAACGCATTACTCAACTATCAAGATGAGATTGTCGGCTTAGATCTAGCTGGCGATGAGTTGGGTTACCCCGCGGAGCTATTCACCGATCACTTTGTTAAAGCCAGGGATGCAGACTGGCATATTACCGTACATGCCGGAGAAGCCGATGGTCCACAAAGCATTTGGAATGCGATTTATAAACTAGGCGCTAGCCGCATAGGACATGGTGTTACAGCGGTTCAAGATGAAAAGTTGTTGGCATACATGGTTGATAATAAAATAGCGATTGAGTCCTGCCCAACCTCGAATTATCAAACGGCAACGGTAAAAAACCTAAAAAAACACCCTTTGGCGACTTTTTTACAACACCAAGTGTTAGTTACCTTGAACACTGATGATCCTGCAGTCTCTAATATTGATATTGCCCATGAGTATAAAGTGGCTAACGAGGTACTAGGTATTTCAGAGCAGCAACTAAAAACTATTCAGCTTAATGGCGTTAAAGCTGCGTTTTTAAGTGCAGACGACAAAAAAGCGCTAATTGACAGCAAAGCACAGTTAGCCCAAACCCTCTAAACAAGACGCTGATTCGGATCCCTTAACTTAGGCCTTTAAACGTAAAAAGACATCTTAACTGCACTTCAGCATTATTTTTTAAACAAGTTTATGTGCCAACTAGTGAAATAATAGACGATTAATGTCAGTAGGTTAAATGCGAGTTGATTATGAGAGCAGGGATTTGATTAACAATAATTTTTATCCTGCCATAAGGTTTTTTTTATGCTCAATTATTCTCGCTTTTATGGGGTTAGTAACCAGTGGCTGTGTGTCCCAACCCAAAGTGTATATCTACGCCAAGTATTTAGATAACCAACAAACCCTCGACCTTGACCAAGCCTTATCTTTGCAGGATTTTGAGGTCGAATTTAACCAATTCGATTTTCCCACCACAATTACTGAAAATACCATTTTGTATTCATTGTTATTGGATGATGCGCAAACCTTAATACGGGCAGAAAACACATTTGATGCTCTTGGTATACCTGTTGTTAATGTTCAAGGCTTAACCAAAGGCAACCATTGGTACACAAAAAACTCCCTTGCTATATTTATCTTTCCTAAAGAAAAAAATGCCCAAACAGGAGTGTTTAAACAAGACTTGGCGCATACCTATCAACTAGAGATGAGTGATGGCTGTGAAGTAAAAGTTGAATTGGAATTGAAACCAAATGGCAAGTACCGTTTTATTATTGATAACCCTGGGGCGGAAATTCAAACCTATCTAAACGGGGATTGGTTATATCGGCAATATCCTTATCTAGAACTGCGCCCAGAAAATGAGCCATATAGTTCGGCCTATTTTGAAATTTCTAAGGTATTGGAGCAAGATCAAATAAGCAAAATAGACTTTACCCAATTAACCGTAATCGAATCGAAAGTTGTGCCTATAGGTTGTGTGTTAAAACACGGCTCTCGCTATTAAATGAAGCTCAGGGGGCTATTTACTGATAACCCCTTAGTTAACCAACTAGCAAATTGCGCAATACTCAGGTTCAATATCAGACAAAAAAAATCCCACTTTAAAAGTGGGATTTTTAATTTGTTAAAAGGGCTTAGGTTTTAAGCTAACTTGCCTTAGCACGGCTTTTTCGCTTAGGTTTGAGTAAGGTTTTATCTGCCATTAACTCTTCTGGAGCAAAGTCGTCAACGTTAATGGTATCTAATCTACCTTGTTCTGCTCGAGCCATTAATTCTGACTCTTCTTCAGTCAAAACACCAAGCTCTAAGCCTTTTTTACCCACTTCATCTAACTGGGTGAAAGGGAAGCGTTGTTCGGCAGCTTTGCAGACTTTATCGTAAAGGGGCTCAGCGGCCAAAATGTCATCTAAAATTTGCTCCAATGTACCCATAGGGTTACCTTCGTCGCGTCCTAGATATTGTCCTTCACCTAAACGATTACGAGTTTCCCCTGGCGTTTGCAGCAAGGTGGCGATTTTATGATCGAGTTCATCGCCAGGTTTGGTGAAGCTTTTACCAAACGGCATAATGACAGCCCTTAGGAAGTAGCCTAGTGCTTTATTTGGGAAGTTATGCAATAACTCATCAATAGCGGTTTCCAACGAATATAGGCAATCCTGCATCGCACGATGGACCAGTACAAGATCATCTTTTTGGCGGCCTTGGTCATCGTATTTTTTAAGAGTAGCAGAGCCTAAATAAAGGTAACTTAAAATGTCACCCAAGCGAGCAGAAAGTCTTTCTTTGCGTTTCAACTCACCACCAAGCACACCCATTGCCACATCAGATAGCAATGCCATATTGGCACTATAACGCTTCATCGCTTTGTAGTATGTACTGGTTTCATCGTCGAAAGGGGAGTCCGCAGTAATTGCACACGTCAGTGAATACCATCCACTTCTAAAGAAGTTGCTCATTGCAAAACCAATGTGACCAAATACCGCTTGGTCAAATTCTGCTAGGGCCTCATTTTCATCTTCTTTGCCTGCTGCGTACATTTCTTTCAATACAAATGGGTGGCAACGTATCGCACCTTGACCATAAATCATCATATTACGGGTTAAGATGTTTGCACCTTCAACGGTAATTGAAATTGGTGTGCCTTGATAAGCTCTACCTAAATAATTATTTGGACCGAGCATTATGCCTTTACCGCCATGCACATCCATGGCGTCGTTAACCACTGAGCGTATTTTTTCTGTTAGGTGATATTTACAGATAGCTGAGATAACCGAAGGTTTCTCACCTAAATCCACACCTTTGGTGGATAGACTGGTAACAGCGTCCATCATGTAAGCGTTAGAGCCAATACGGCCTAACATTTCTTCAATACCTTCCATTTTACCCACAGGCATTTTAAATTGACGACGAATGCGAGCATAAGCGCCTGTGGCGAGGGCCATTGTTTTAGTGCCACCGGCTGCGGTTGAGGGCAGGGTAATACAGCGTCCTACCGACAAACATTCAACCAGCATACGCCAGCCTTGACCAGCCATTTCAGCACCACCAATAATGTAATCCAGTGGAACAAAGATATCGGTTCCTTTTAACGGGCCATTTTGGAAAGGCACATTTAAAGGGAAGTGACGGTTTCCAATCTCCAAACCTTTAGTATCACGTGGAATTAACGCGCAAGTAATACCTAAATCTGCTTCACCACCTAACAAACCCTCAGGGTCAGTCATTTTAAAGGCTAAACCAATCACAGTGGCAACAGGTGCTAGGGTAATGTAGCGTTTATCAAAGGTCAGTTTCATACCAATGATCTCTTCACCTTCCCACGTACCTTTGCAGACAACACCAGTATCTGGAATTGCACCTGCATCTGAACCGGCTTCTCTACCTGTTAAAGCAAAACAAGGGATTTCTTCACCCGTTGCCAAGCGCGGTAAGTAATGATCTTGTTGTTCTGTAGTGCCATAGTGTTGCAGCAATTCACCTGGACCTAATGAGTTGGGAACACCCACTGTTGTTGCTAAAACTGCGTTACATCCAGATAATTTTTGTAAAACTCTTGATTGTGCGTAAGCTGAAAATTCTAAGCCGCCATATTTCTTTTTAATGATCATGGCAAAGAATTTATTATCTTTCAGAAATTGCCAAGTTTCAGGCGATAAGTCAGCACGAGTATGATGCACTTCCCAGTCATCCACCATGCGACAGGCTTCTTCTACAGGCCCATCTAGAAATGCCTGTTCTTCAGGGCTTAACACTGCTTTTGGAATGGCATGCAATTTCTGCCAATCAGGGTTACCACTGAAAATTTCACCGTCCCACCAAACTGTACCAGCATCGATGGCTTCTTTTTCAGTTGTCGACATTTCCGGCATAATTTTACGATACATATCTAGCATTGGCTGGGTCATGTATTGTTTTCTTACGGACTCCATATTCAATGGAATCGCAATCGCTAAAAACACTAACCAAGTAAAGAAACCTACATACCCAAATGTCGTCCCAAGTAGTAATACTAGGCCAACGATTACACAGGCGTTTAATAATTTCAGTCTGAGAAAACTGACAACGCCTACCGCACCAATTACGGTGACTAACCACAATATAATATTCATTCAAAAGACCTTTTTCTGACTAAGAAGTAAAAATATGCCTGTTTTTGACGGAGATCAAATGCATTCATCTTATAGCTAATTATAAGCATGGCTATATTAGCGCTGTTTTCAAGCCTAAATTGCTATTTAGATGTTTTCTTTGAGCGAGATCTAACATTTTAAAAATAGTTAAATTAATACAAATTATTATTACGCTATTTTGAGTAAATTGGATGTTAGTTAGTTGATGAACCTGAGGAGAATGCGGAAAGTTGTATATCGCCTTGCTCCTCTCCATCCTTAAACTGTTTCAATCTGACTAATTGATAGTTAAGTGATGGGGCAAACCACGCATAGGTTTCACGGGTAGAGTTGGGACGAACTATTTTAACTTTAACACCTTCTAACATGCCGTAGGGAAGAGACAATTGTTCAGTAGACATGACCACTAAGTTATATTGTCTTAACTCTCCTCGATAGTTTAAAAGGTTGTACTGTAGGTCTTTTTTACCTTCAGCCAGTTGTAACTGGATGTCCAAACGATAAAGTTGGTTGTCGAACTCATTTTTCCAATGCAAGCTCGACTCGTTATTTATTTTGATAGCATTTTTTTGGCGATCAAATTGCGCGACTAAGCTTTTGTCTGAACCAAAACCTGTGCGCTCATAATTATATTTAAAAGGAACAATTTTGTCGTTAGTATAGCTAAACAAACTCACTTCACTGCGTTTATCTGATAAAAAGAACATGGATACTTTAGATTGATAAGATAAACGAAAGCGTTCACGACCAAGGGATTCAAGTTTTAGCTCAGCTGTTCCCAGCTCCTTGCCATAACGAAACGCTTTGTAATGGGCATCGAACTCAGTTAATTCAGCAGCGTGCAAGCTCACACCAAGGTTGAGGCAGAATAATAGTATTCCGCTTAACAAGCATTTAATCAGTCGCATATCCGTTTTGTGGAAGTTCCTGTCCATCTAATACTGCCTTATTGTTGATCATCATTAATCGCTGCTTACAAAACCAGTCTACAACAAGTGGATAAATATTTCGCTCTTGTTGCTGTACTCTTTGGGCTAATTCAGCGGCACTATCATGCTCAAAAACGGGGACTTTGGATTGAATAATCACTGGGCCACCATCAAGTTCTGGTGTTACAAAGTGCACCGAAGCGCCATGTTCCGCGTCTTTTGCATCAATGGCTTTTTGATGGGTATTTAAACCTTTATATTTGGGTAACAATGAGGGGTGGATGTTAACCATCTTACCGCTAAAGCTACTTACAAACTGTTCGGTCAAAATACGCATAAAACCAGCCAGTACCACTAAATCAGGTGAGTATTTGTCGATTTCAGCTTTTAAGGCTTGGTCATACTCACTACGGCTATCAAACTCACGGTGATTCACGCAAAGGGCGTCTATTCCGGCGTCTTTTGCACGTTGTAAGCCAAATGCAGTTGGTTCATTTGAAATAACTGCGGTTACTTTAGCTATATCAGCTTTGTCACTAAAATAGTCGATAATGGCCTGTAAATTAGAGCCATTACCGGAAACTAAAACAACAATTGATTTCACTGAACCACTCAATTAAATAATCTCAACTTGTTCTTGTTCTTCACCGCACTGGGCTATTTCACCTAATACCCAAGCATTTTCGCCTAGTTCATTTAGATAATTTACCGCTGCATCAGCTTCTGCTTGTGGTAATACAATCATCAGACCCACACCACAGTTAAAAGTTCGGAACATTTCGTGTTCTGTAATATTGCCTTTTTCTTGAAGCCAATCAAAAATCGCTGGTCGTGTCCAACTATTGCGATTTACAACCGCTTTCGCGTTATCGGGTAACACTCGAGGAATATTTTCCCAGAAGCCACCGCCAGTGATATGAGAAATGGCGTGGACTTTATGTTTTTCCAATAAGGCTAGAACCGATTTTACATAGATGCGGGTTGGCTCTAATAGGTGATCAGCGATAGTGCTATCTTCGAATGGGGTTTCAGGATCTGTACCGCTTACTTCTAGTACTTTCCGTACTAGAGAGTAGCCATTTGAATGAGGACCTGAAGAGGCTAGGGCAATAATTGCATCCCCAGGCGCAACCTGACTTCCATCAATAACTTCATCAGCTTCTACTACGCCAACACAGAAACCAGCAACATCGTAATCGTTACCGTGGTACATGCCAGGCATTTCAGCCGTTTCGCCACCAATTAAAGCGCAGCCAGATAATTCACAACCTGCACCAATACCGCTAACCACTTCGGTAGCCGTATCAACATCAAGCTTACCTGTGGCGTAATAGTCTAAGAAAAATAAAGGTTCGGCACCTTGAACGATTAAATCGTTTACGCACATTGCAACTAAATCGATACCAATTCCAAAGTGGCGTTTAAGATCCATCGCCAGTCTCAATTTTGTACCCACTCCATCGGTACCAGAGACTAATAGAGGTGAACGATACTTTTGAGGAATAGAGCACAATGCACCGAAACCTCCCAAGCCGCCTTTCACTTCTGGACGGTGAGTTTTTTTGGTCACTGACTTGATTCGTTCTACCAGTTGGTTTCCTGCATCAATATCGACGCCTGCGTCTTTATAACTCAGAGATGGATTAGAATCGCTCACAATATTCCTCAGTAAAAAATTTTTGCGGATTTTATCAGTATGGCAAAAGAAAAGGTACTGTAAATCAAGGTATTTTCTAGCAAGGTAACAAACTTTGTTAACGAAGTAGATTATTTTGACCAATAAAAACGGCCAAATTGCTTGAAAAACATACGTTAATGGTAAACATCCTTTAAACAAATGATGAAATTTTTATTTAGATCCATGACAATACTGCTTTGAATTTTCAAGAGTGTTTTTACTAATGCGTTGTCTGCTGTTTTTAACGTTATTAATTATTGCCCAATTTAATGGGGTGAACGCGGCTGTTGTTGAAGGACTATATAGCGCGTCTGTAGTAGTTGATGATCAATCTACAACTGCGCAGAAAAAAGCGGTGAAACAAGCCCTTGCTGAAGTGTTAGTGAAAGTTAGCGGTGATCAGAGTTTATTAGCTGATCAGGAAATCAAAGCATATTTAAATAACGCACAAAATATATTGTTGTCATATTCTTTCGAATCCTCCTCAGAAGGTCTGGTATATAAAGCTGAGTTTGATGTGAATAAAGTCGAAAGTGTTCTGCGCTCCACAGGATTTGCAATTTGGGGTAAACATCGCCCTCAAACGCTGGTTTGGTTGGCAATGGAAGATAAAGATACTGAGACCCGACAACTATTCTCCGATAATCTCCATCAAAACTTAATCGATGTGGCCAAGCAAACCGCCAAGGCTCGCGGTATTGATATAGCGTTTCCGATAATGGACTTAACCGATATTCAACAAGTAAGTGTGTATGATGTTTGGTCTAGCTACACCCAGAACTTAGTTGAAGCAAGTGAACGCTACGGCACTGAATATGTGATGTCAGGACGTTTATTTTATCGAGATGAACAACCTACTACAGAGCTGTTAGAAGAAGCTGACGAGGCGTTACAATCAGCACCTAAAAAACTCAATGTGTGGGTACTTGAATGGTTAATCACCCGTCGAGGTGCATTTAATTCTGGAGAAGTGGAAGCTAGCTCACCAGAACAAGCCGTCGAAAAAGCCATTAATATGATAACCGATGAATTAGCTGAAAAGTATGCAATTGAAGCGGTTGCTGGTGACGGTACGGAAAATAAAACACAGATAGTTATTGGTAATATTTCATCATTAACGGCTTACACAGACGTGTTAGAGTTTTTGAATAATTTGTCGGTGGTTATCGATGTAACCTTAGTAGAACAACAAGGTGGCTTTTCGACTTTCGAGTTAGAATTATTTGGTGCTAAGGAAAATCTTGATGAAGCTTTCCGGTTAGATAATAGAATTGAAAGTCCAAGAGACGATTTTAGTCAGTCTGACGTCAATAAACCTTATTTTTGGAGACCTTAATTTGGTTGACGATCAGTTACCAAAGCAAATCTCTTTAGATGTTGATTTGCCCGACGAACAGACATTCGACTCTTTGGTGGTGGGTGATAATTCTTTAATTTATCAACATTGCGGATTACTTGTTGAACAAAGTGAATCAACAGAGTTACCTTTTCTCACCTATATTTCAGGCGGCGCTGGCACGGGCAAAAGCCATTTATTAGTGGCCATGTCACACAACGCTGCACAACAACAGAAATCTCATTTTTATTTAGCTCTGGATGCAACGCTGCGGTATCCCCATACGATTTTGGATGGTATGGAAAATATCCAACTGCTTTGTATCGATAACATTCAGCACATTCAACATAGCAAAGATTGGCAAAGAGCGCTGTTTGATCTGATTAATCGTATTCGTGAAACGCAAGTATGTAAGCTGGTCGTTAGCTGTGACCGTGGTCCTAAACAACTGCAATTTGAATTAGCTGATTTAGTCTCGCGGTTAGCTTGGGGAATTAGTTTCAGTTTAGCGCCTCTAGATGATCAAGACGCCTGTGAGGCATTAAATATTAAAGCAAAACAGCGAGGAATTAGTATTTCTCGTGAATCATTACAGTTTTTGATCAGTCATGCTAAACGAGACATGCATAGTCTAGTAGCAGCACTTGATGAACTGCAATTTCAAGGCATACAAGAAAAACGAAAAATTAGCATTCCTTTTATCAAACAAGTGCTCGATCTTTAGCCGTTATTTTCATTTCATTTTCGTTTAACTTGTACTGTTATAAAATACCTAGATTACCTCTTTTTAGTTAACAGCTTACTTTTCAAAAGAGGCTTTTTCTTTAGCCATTTCATCTTTTAATTTAGGAATGCTAAGGCCCAATTCTTTGCCTCTCAGGCGAGCATAAAAGCTACAACCGATAAACATGGCAAAACTTAATACTATTTCAATCAACGCGTAATACCGCTCATCGGCTACGGCATAAAAGCTGGTGAGGCCGTGAATAATATAAAACATGACAATAAAATTTGCCCAAGCATGGGTATAAGGTTTGCCTTTTAAAATACCGGCCATGGGAAATAGCAAAGGAATAGTCCAAGCAATCGTTAAAAATATTTCGAACTGCTCACTTCTGCCTGTTGGGGTTGCCAGAAATAGATGCCAAACGGGAACCCATACTAACAATAACAGGTAACTTACTAAGGCTAACTTTCGATAGATACTGGTTGGAATTTTCATTTTTGTCCTAGTTTTTGGGCTAACGAAGCGAGTCGTTTTCCCTGGGCAATACATAAAGCTTGTTCGTCTTGACTTAATTCAGGTTTGTTTTGCAAACTCACATGAGTCACACCGTAAGGGCTACCACCGGTTTGAGTTGTATGCAATTTAGGTTCGGAATAAGGCAGTCCAGAGATCACCATTCCGTGATGCAATAACGGGATCATCATGGTCAATAAGGTCGACTCTTGGCCACCATGCATACTACTGGAAGAGGTAAACACACAAGCCGGCTTAGCGTTCAAATTAGCAGACAGCCATAGTGAGGATGTTGAGTCCCAGAAGTGTTTCATGGCCCCACTCATATTTCCGAATCGAGTAGGGCTGCCTAGTGCCAACGCACTGCAGTTAGCCAGTTCATCTAGCGTTACATACGGGTCCCCCGACTCAGGTACCGCTTGCTGACTAAAGTCTATGCCTGTAGATACTTTAGGCACAGTGCGAACGATCACATCAGCCCCTTGCATCTGCGCACCTAAGGCTATTTTGTTAGCTAAGTTTCGCGTTGCACCATGTAAGCTGTAGTACAAAACTAAAACTGGGCCCACTATAAAATGTCCAATACAGATTCAGGTGGACGGCCAATTTTAGCTTGCTTGTTGTTTACGACAATTGGGCGCTCAATCAGTTTGGGGTAGGTGGCCATTGCTGTAATTAATTGAGATGCCGTGACATTTTCTTCACCAAGATTATTCTCTGTGTAATCTTTTTCTTTTAAACGCATCATTTTGCGTGGATCGTCAATTTTCAACAGCGCCATAAGTTCTTCAATTTGCGGCACCGATAATGGCGTTTTTAAGTATTCAATAATTTCTGGCTGTAGGCCTTTTCCGGTTAGCAGTTCTAAAGTTTGACGACTCTTGCTACAGCGCGGATTATGATAAATTGTTAGGTTTTGCATAATTAGTTTACTTTTCATTGCCAATTAAATTGCAGTATTCTAAAGGGTAATGCACAGTGGCAACAAATGTTATTTGGATTGTTGTGCTAATTTCATTATCAAAGCAGTGAATTAGATAGGAAAACGCAGAGTTTATGTTTAAAAAATTGCTCTTCATCAGTTTTGGATTTGCAGCCGCGGTTGCGGGGTTTTACCTATCAATGAGTCTTAAATCTGACTTTACCACTGTGGATGGGGAAAGTTACCAGTGGCAAGATTTTGAAGGTCAGTATTTAGTTGTAAACTATTTTGCCGAGTGGTGTGCGCCTTGTTTAAAAGAGATCCCAGAGTTAAACGAGTTTGAACGCTTCGCCAGCACTGAAACAGACGTGGCATTGTTAGCGGTCAATTTTGATAACTTACCTGATCCTGAATTAATGGCGTTAAAACAAAAGTATCAAATTGAATTTACAGTTATCTCTGGTTTACCGGAAAATGCGGTATTTACTAAACCCAAATCATTGCCTACTACTTTTATCATTGGTCCTGACGGTGTGCTGATTAAACAACTGCAAGGTGAGCAAAGTAACGCAAGTTTACAGAATATAATTATTCAGTTGCGCCAACGCCAAAGTGAGCAGTCGATTTAAAGAGATTTAATCTTATCAATTTGTTCTCTAATCTGATCGATTCTAGCCCTAATACGCTGTTTTTCTAACTGCCTATCACCCGCAAAATTATAAGCGCTGTGAAGCTCATCTATGGCTCTGGAATAGGCACTGACCAAAACATATACTTCAGCTTTACTTTGATGCATTTCTAACATTTGGCGGTTTTCTAGATATGCATCGGTAAGTAACTGTAAGGCCAACAGGTTATTTGGGTTAACCAATAAAAAGTCTTTTAATAGGCTTGTGGCTTTTTTGATATCCCCTTTTTTAATTAGTATGTTGGCTAAATTTAATGCAATAACACTATTGTGAGGTGTGTGTTTCGCTTGCTCTGACAACATGGCAATAGCCGGCTCGAAGTTCTTTTGTGCGATCGCTAAGTCAGTGGCGATATCGAGATAAAATAGATTATCAGGATCGTTTTTTATTAACTGATCAACGATTCTTTGGGCTTCAGCGTATTGTTCATTTTCAAAATAGGATAGGGCCAAGCCATACATAGCAGACTGCTTGAAAACATATTTTTGTTTATCAATGACATCTTTGAAGGTGATTATATTGTCTTTCGGGTTGCCATAATAACGGGCAATAATTCTAGTTTTTGCCAAATGGAAACTGAGCCTTACGGGCACTTGTCTAACATTATAAGAACTTGCACGACTTCGAGCATCAGAAATACGTGATTGTGGAAGAGGGTGAGTTAACAAATACGCAAAAGGCGTAGATTGAAGACGATACTTTTCTGCTAATTTTCCGAAAAAGCTTGCCGCAGCATTGGGATCGTAGCCACTTTGAGCCAATACCTGGATACCTATACGGTCAGCTTCCCGCTCGTTTGAGCGAGTATAATTGATTGATGCTTGTTGCGCTGCAGCGTTGGTGGCACTCATGGCTGCCATACCCGCTTCGGGGTTAGCGATAGCCAATAACACACTGCCGAAAATGGAAGCTAACTGTAAGGGTGTGGATTTTTGCTGTGCCTGCATTTTGCGAGCAATGTGACGCTGAGTAACGTGAGCAATTTCGTGAGCAAGTACGGAGGCTAATTCACTCTCATTGTCTGAATTAAATATTAGGCCAGTGTGAACACCTACGTGACCACCAAAAAACGCAAATGCATTAATATCGGCATTGTTGATTAGAAAAAACTTAAACGGAAATTTAACGTTATCAGCTTGTACAACTAATCGATTTCCTAAATCTTGCAGGTATTCATCTAATAAAGGATCATTTAAAAGTGGTGCTTGACCACGAAGTTGGCGCATCAGTATTTCGCCAATTTGCATTTCTTTGTCAATACTAATGGCATCTGATGCTACCACACCAATTTCTGGTAAGGCGTTGCGCTGGTGCTGATCACTAACTTGCGCTATCACTGAACTTGAGGAAAACGCGAATAGGGCAGAAGCTACTGCTACAAAAAGACTTTTGGCCATATTTTTCAAACTAACTTCTCTCAAATTTCTCTATCCACTCTAAATGTATGGGTTAATACGCCTGTTTGAAACAGCTGAACACAAATAAGTTCAGTTTTTTACGTCAGTTTTATGTAAATCAAGCGGTAATATATCATTACACTTAGCATATAAGAGCAGATATCTTATATTCTAATTTCATTTAAATTTAATTATTAAACGTGCAATGATAGTGTAAATTATTATGCAGTTATAAAACGAACCTCGCAGCTAGTTGCTTTACGACCATTGTCGTGTTGAGTAAACAACCCCCACAGAAGTAAAAATAGGCAGGAAATTACATGTTTGAGATGTTAGATCGCTGGTATAAGCGTAAGTTTTCGGATCCGGATTCTCTTATGCTACTCATGCTACTGATCTTTGTATCCGTATTATTCGCTATTTGGGGCGATATACTGATGCCTGTCATTGTGGCAGCAGTTATCGCCTATTTGCTCGATTGGCCATTAATGCAGTTGATGAAGTTAGGCATTAACCGTATGTATGCCACTACTATTATTGTATTGGCATTTATTGCAGTGTGTATTTTGACCTTTATTGGATTGGTTCCGGTTATTACCCAACAAAGTGTCAATTTGATTAAAGAAACGCCACAAATCTGGAATAAGGGACAAGAGTGGTTATTGACCTTGCCTGATTTGTATCCAAATTTTATCCAAATTTACCATATTCAAAATGTATTGGAGGAGATCAATCAAAAGATTGTTCAAGTGGGTGAAACCCTTATCTCAGCCTCTTTTAGTTCCCTAGCGGATTTAGGTGCCATATTAATTTATCTCATTTTAGTACCTTTAATGCTGTTTTTTATGCTTAAAGATAAGAACTTATTGATTGATAATCTAATGCGTATTTTGCCCAATGAACGACGCTTGATTAAACAAGTCAGTTCAGAAATGAACTTGCAAATTGCTAATTATATCCGCGGTAAAGTAATTGAAATAATTATTGTGGGTGCAGTATCCTCAATTACCTTTGCCCTGATGGATCTTCGTTATGCAGTGCTATTGGGAGTGCTGGTTGGCTTTTCAGTTTTAATTCCCTATATAGGTGCAGCCGTTGTCACTTTACCCATTGCCATTGTGGCGCTGTTTCAGTGGGGGATTACTTCGGACTTTTGGTATCTAATGGTTGCCTACGCTATTATTCAAGCGTTAGATGGCAATGTGTTAGTGCCCATATTGTTTTCCGAGGCGGTGAGCTTACATCCCATATATATTATTGTTGCTGTGCTGTTTTTTGGCGGTCTATGGGGATTCTGGGGGGTATTTTTCGCCATTCCCTTAGCTACATTAGTTAAAGCCGTTATCAACGCCTGGTCACCAAATGTGCATCCTCCTCAGGAAAGTACCCTTTAAACCACAAAGCTATTAAAAACGGTTATTAAATAAAAAAGGGAGCATAAATTTGCTCCCTATTTTATTTCACTAGCTCTAAATTTATTTGTTAGTTAAATAATCTAAAACTACCTGGTGATGGTCTTTGGTTTTGAATTTGTTGAAAACGTGTTCGATGTTGCCGCTTTCATCAACTAGAAATGATGTACGTACAACGCCCATATTTTCGCGACCCATGAATTTCTTCAATTGCCAAACCCCATAATCTTCACACACAGCGTGATCTTCGTCAGCAAGTAAGGTGAAATTAAGCTCTTGCTTGTTGGTGAAGTTGGTGAGCTTTTTAGGTGTATCAGGGCTTATGCCAAGGATCACAACATTTAATTCATCCAGTTCTGATTTAGTGTCTCTTAGAGCGCAAGCTTGCACAGTACAGCCTGGCGTGGAGGCTCTAGGATAAAAATACACTAGCACTTTCTTGCCTTTAAAATCTGCTAATGAGACGGCGTTGTCATTTTGGTCTTGTAGGGTGAACAGCGGCGCTTTATCGCCAGCTTGAAGTTGATTCATGTATAGATCCTAATTAATTGGTTAAGTTATGTTTGACAATTTTTCAGCAGATGGGCAGCTAGCCTGGTTACTTAAATTAATGATTTTCGCTGATTTTGCCTGACAAATTTAAGCTATCGAGTAATGCATTAAACTGGCTGGTGAGTCCGGCCATATCTCCCTCAAGGGGCATACTTGCAACGAACTTTACTTTCATCTTCTCTTTTTGACTATCTTGGTCGGTGAAAGTGTGTTGCCGCAAAGCACTAATAGCTGCATCGAAACTGGTTAACAAAGTTGATACCTTGTGAATAACCCCAGGTATATCGTCACCACTTATTTGTACATCAATAAGGTGTTCCAAATTTTGCTTACTATGGCGTTTGGTACGCTTCATCATAGACAGTAGATCATGGTTCTGGCAGGTTTGTGGTAATTTAAGTTCAGCTTTCGTGATTTCTAACTGCGACCCTTCCAAAATCATGGTGAGGGAAAAGTCTTCGCCATAAATAGCTTGTCGGCTGTCCAAAATGTTGCAACCTGTGGCGCTGACAGTGTTAGAAATTTCACTTAAAATTCCCAGATTGTTGCCGCCCATAATGGTAACGATGAGTTGTTGTTTCATTAATTAAAATTAATTCAAAGTAAAAACGATGAGGGTATTATAAAGGAATTTTTAAACTAATAAAAAACAACTATTTAAGTTTGTCTATTCGGAACTAAAATACGCCAATAAAACCTAAGCCAGTTAATCTTGTTGGCAAACTAACTAGAGCAATACTATTTTATTGATTATCTGCTTGTTTTTAGCGGGCTTGATCATTACCATTAGGCGTTCATTTTTGTGGAGAAAACATGTTTAAAGGTAGTTTTGTAGCGCTTGTGACCCCGATGAACCCAGACGGGGAGGTAGATTATGTTGGACTTAAAAAGCTTGTTGAGTTTCATGTAGAAAATGGAACCCATGGTTTGGTGTCTGTTGGCACAACCGGCGAATCAGCAACTTTACCCTTTGAAGAACATATCGAAGTGGTGAAGAAGACCGTTGAATATGCCAAAAATGCAATCCCTGTGATAGCTGGCAGTGGAGCCAATTCAACGTCTGAAGCAATTTTCCTAAGTAAACAATTGGCGAATACCGGAATTGCTGGCTTTTTAAGTGTGGTGCCTTATTACAACAAACCACAGCAAAAAGGCATGGTTGCCCATTTTGAAGCCATAGCGGATGCCACAGATTTACCTGTTCTGTTGTACAACGTACCAGGCAGAACCGTAGCGGACATGCTGCCAGAAACGGTTGCTGAATTAGCAAAGCACAAAAATATTGTTGGATTAAAAGATGCAACTGGGGATATGGAGCGTTTAAAACAAACCCAAGCCCTAGTACCAGACGACTTTTTATTACTTAGTGGTGATGATTTAACGAGTTGCGAATTTTTATGCAATGGTGGCCACGGTGTGATTTCGGTTACGGCTAATATAGTCCCGGCTGAAATGGCGAAAATGTGTGAATCGGCAGCGGCTGGTGATTTTGCTGAGGCAAAACGTATTGACCAATCTGTAGCAGCCTTTCACGAAGCTTTATTTATTGAACCCAATCCAGTATTGCCAAAGTGGGTTTTATACAAAATGGGCTTAATTGACAGTGCTTTTTTACGATTACCGTTAATTCTTCCGGAACTCCAATCCAAAAAAGTTATCGAAGACGTCATGCGTGCAACAGGCATTACGATTAATGGTTAGAAAAAACACAAAGGAAACAAGCATGGTTCGATTGACAATTTTAGCAGTATGTCTAGGTGTAGGCGCTTTAAGCGGTTGTACTAGCCTTGAAGAAAGGCAGCGTGCCAATGGTGATTATGACTACGTGGAATCTGAAGAAAATGTACCTTATAAAGTACCCAGTGACGTAGACACTCCTTATTTGAAAAATGATTACGATATTCCCGAACTAGGTGAAAATGCACCTAAAGAACTCATCGGCGATAAAGTAACGGTAACATCACCATCATTAGTGCTACCTTTAGTATCTGGCTCACATGTTGAGGAAGGGTTAAAAGAAGCAACGGTCTGGTTTGATCAAATTGATGATTCAGAGCCTTTGGATACGACCATTTGGAACTCGGTGATCAGTTTCTTGGATAAAAGAGACATTGGTGTAGTTGAGTTTGACAAAGAAGCGCAAGTGCTTGTAACCGATTGGATGATCATTGAACCAGATGAAAACAATAGCTGGTTTAATTGGACAACCACTGAACGTAGCATCGGTCGTCGATTTGAGTTTAATTTAGATATTAAACCCCATGGTCGAACGGCTAAGCTGAAAGTTGTACTTCGTGATTATTTAGAGACGGTTGGTGAAGAGGTTATTGCCGATTTAAATCTTGAACAATCTCGTCGTAACGAAGTAGAAATATTAAACCAAGTGATCAGTCACTATGAAAAGCAAGTTCGTTTGGAGGATGTGAAAAGAATCCGCCAAATTCGTAGCGGGTTTGGCTTAGAGATGGGATTCAATGCCGATGGTGATCCCGCTTACGTAGTTGATGGTGAATATGATTTGGTTTGGCCTCGTTTATTGCTTGTGCTTCGTAAACTAGGTTTTAATGTAAAAGATTTAGATAAATCCACGGGCCTATTGTTCGTTAATTACGGTGGAGCAGAGAGTTCCTGGTGGGATAACTTATTTTCAAAAAGCGATAGTCAACTTGAGTTAGAAAAAACTGACTACCGTATCCAAGTTAAAAAACAAGGACCGAAAACCTCTTTCACTTTGCTAACTGAAGAAAGCGAACCTTTTGAGGTGAAAAAAGTGACTGATTTGTATCCAGACTTCAAAGAAGCAATGGGTACAGAAAACCTAGATATCTAATTGACAACACGTACTTAATTGGAATTTGCAGCATGAGTTTAGCCAACGCGGTTTTAGCGGTAAATGATGACTTACCGATTCGAACCCATGATCCTGTTCATAGTGGAAAAGTTCGCTCGGTATATTGGTTAACAGAAGAAGACAGTCGCCGACTTATTCTGCAACACAATTATGATGTTGCAGAAGACACTCCTTTGGCCGTGATGGTAATTAGCGATCGTATATCAGCCTTTGATTGTGTTTGGCGTGCAGAAGGCGGGTTAGATGGAGTACCAGGTAAAGGTGCAGCGTTAAATGCCATATCTAATCATTGGTTTGATTTATTTAAACAGCAAGGTCTAGCTGATAGCCATATCCTCGATGTACCTCATCCTCTAGTATGGATTGTACAAAAAGCCAAACCAGTGCTCATCGAAGCGATTGGAAGACAGTACATTACTGGGTCTATGTGGCGAGCATACAGTAAAGGCGACCGTGATTTTTGCGGTATCAAACTACCTGAAGGCCTGGAAAGGGACAGTAAATTAGCCGAATTGCTCATCACCCCGTCAACTAAAGGTGTGCTTAAAGGGATACCAGGTGTGCAAGAAGCCGATGATGCCAACATTACTAGGCAATCTATTGTTGACCACTTTACTCGTTTTAATTTTAAACAGATTAATGATGTTGATTTGTATGAAAAGCTGCTAAAACAAGGCTTTGATGTCATATCGTCAGCGTTATCTGCTATTGACCAAATATTCGTAGATACTAAATTTGAGTTTGGTTATGTCAAGGATAGGCTAGGGCGAGACAAACTTATTTACATGGACGAAGTAGGAACGCCAGATTCATCGCGTATTTGGGATGGCCCTGCATATCGAAATGGCAAGGTGATTGAAAACTCTAAAGAGGGCTTTAGGCAAATGTTGTTACAGTATTTTCCAGAGCCTGACATATTGCTCAACAAAGACCGAATGCCAGAGCGTGATGCGTTAGCACAAAATAACCTTTTGCCCCAACAGGCACTGATGGATTTGTCACAAACCTACGTTAATATAGCTGAAAAAATCACTGGGAAACCCATACATCTTAGCGATAATCCTAAACAAGAAATTATTGATGTATTGCAAAACAAATACGGATTGGTGGATTAATTCAGCCAATCCGTATAGGCAATTTAGTTGTCCGTCAAAACTTCCCCAACTAAATTAAGCAAGTGAGAAGAAAGCTCAAATATTTACAATTGTAATCTGCATAGAACCATTGTTAAGAGGTCGTTATGGCGAACAACTACCATTTTTACGAACCCAAAAATGGGCACCCTTTAAAACATGATCCCTTTAATTCTATTATCGCACCAAGACCAATAGGATGGATTTCAACTTTAAATGAAGATGGTAGTGCCAACCTCGCACCCTATAGTTTTTTCAACGCATTTAATTACACTCCGCCAATTATCGGCTTTTCAAGTATAGGTTTTAAAGATTCCGTCAGGAATGCTCAGCAAAACGGTGAGTTTTGTTGGAATTTAGTGACTAGAGATTTAGCCGAGAATATGAATCAGACCAGTGCAATGGTTGACAGTGATGAGTTCGAGCTCGCTGGTTTAGAAAAGCGAGGCTCTCAAAAAGTTAAATGCCCTCATGTTGCTAATTCGCCAGTTATTATGGAGTGTAAAACATCGCAAGTGGTTCAGTTAAAAACCGCCAGTGGTCAAGAGAGCGACAGCTACCTAGTGTTAGGAGAGGTGGTTGCAGTTCATATTGAAAAATCTGCAGTTATTGAGGGGATATACCAAACCGCGCTGAATCAACCGGTTATGCGAGGTGGAGGTCCTGCTGATTATTTTTCAGTTAGTGAACAACAAAAATTTACTTTAGCCAGACCCAAATAGAACCTAAAGAAGCTTGGAATAAATGTTGGTTAACTGGCTATTTGTTGCTTCTGTAATTGTTCAAACCACGCCAAAGCTTCATCGTTGTTACTAAAATAGCGGATATTTTGAAACCGTACCGATTCAACTCTATGTCTAGCGATTTGAGCGATGATTTTATTTTCTATAAGCAGTGCTTTAGCTACCATGTTGCGCGTGTTAACCCAAGTATTAAAGTCATTGATCATAGCATATGCTTCTGGTGTTGCCCCTTCTAATTCGAGCAAATCACCCAAAACTAAAAAGGGTTTGTCGCCAAATTGTTCAAGCAGAACTTTAAATTCCTTAACGAAAAGCTCTGTGGTCGCTGCGTTAAACATGCCAACAAAACGCATGCGCGCAATATTACCATCGATAGACAAATTGTAGGAACCGTAAGGCGTTTTCATAATCACTATCCTCTTGATTAAGTTTGCACTGCCTAGGTTGCAAACGGTTAAATTATTGCTCTAACACAGTTAGGATAGCTAAATTGACGGTAAAATAAACAAAAATAGTGCTAATTTAGTCTAAAGTATAAGAGCGAAAGATTTTAAACTGCGTGGTTTGTGAAGGAACTGAGAAGGGGCATTAGAATAAAACGGTTTAGTTTGATGAGAGCGATAAGACAATTCGATTTTTTTAGGTTAGAGAGGGCATTTACCCTTTTTCAATATTGATGTTGTTAACCCATTTAATGGCGGTTTGGATATCTTCAAAGTACTTCACATTCTGCTTTTTTAGTTCCGGCACTCTGCTAGACACAATCTTTCCAACGACATCATTCGAAACCACAATAGCTTTTGCCACTAAATTCTGCGTATTCACCCATTGGTTGAAATTATCAATCATGTTGTAACCATCAGGAGTTAGGCCCTCCATTTCTCTGATATCTATTAGCATACAAAATGCTTTACCTTCAAACTGGGTAATTAACTGTTTTGTTTCACGTAAGTAGGTGCGAGCTGTTTTGCCACTAAACATTCCTGTAAACGTTTGATAGACAATCCGGCCTTCAACTTTAAACTCATAAGAGCCTAGGGGCGTTTTCATTTAACTTGATTTTCCCGTTTTTTAGCCAACGTTAAATGTGTAAATATAACTTTCTAACTACTTTAAATATGGCACAAGCTCTGAATTTCAGAAAGTTCTAGAGTGATTCTTTTTTACACTAAGACATACTCTTTTTGAGTTAACTATATTGCCAATTAGTATCAGTGAAAGAGACTAATTAAAGGAAACAAAAAGTAGGCAAGGAAATGGACAACAGTTAAAAAGAGTTCTAAAAAAGAGAGGCGAAACATTAGTAATAATTTTAGCCAACCCGGAATATTTCTTGATAACAACGATATTACTGAAAATTTCCCCATTTCAAACAAAACCAAATAGTTATTTTGCTTATATTTTTAACCTGTACAGGCACTTGTAACCTATGTTAAAAAAGAACAACGTGAAAACAAGGAAATATTCCGCGTCGATAAAACGGATTTTTTCTTACTAAGAATATTGTTATGAGGTTTAAAGGAATTAGTGTTTCGGCAGTATAAACTAATTCTAAATTGGCTAGTTTTCTAGGTTTTTACCCATCGCAATTCATTCGTTTTTTAAATGTAGCTGTTTAGCATTTTTAGATTATTCAAGGGTAGCGTAACAGCAACATTCAAAACTTTACCGGTAATTATTGTTGTTTATATCGTGTGGTACAACTTGCGACCACATTTTGTTAAACAAGCAGCGTGCATCTTTTAAAATCACTGTAATCAACATTCCGGTTGTTTTTAAAAAGCAAATAGGGTGTTATTACATGTATAGACTTTTTGAGGTTGGCATGTTGTCACCTCATAACAAACAAAAGCATCGGAAAAGCACTCGCTGGCTGCGCCAATACGCTCGCGTTTTCCGTTGTTTTGGAAGTTATAAAGCACATGGATAAGTTAAGTGATT
Organism: Aliiglaciecola sp.; assembly: GCF_039982535.1. Taxonomy (NCBI): domain Bacteria; kingdom Pseudomonadati; phylum Pseudomonadota; class Gammaproteobacteria; order Alteromonadales; family Alteromonadaceae; genus Aliiglaciecola; species Aliiglaciecola sp. Next base: position 1,126 of record NZ_JBDWYG010000010.1, on the reverse strand, counting down.
AAGATTCTATTGATAGTTGGTTTTATTTTTATTGGTTTCTCAATCGCTATGTTCGTTGTTGATTTCTTACCAGTAGATTTTTTTCAAAATCAAAGTGACAGTACATATTTAAAAATTGTACCTACGGAAACAAGCTCGTTTTCTTGGTCACACTATAGAGTGCATGCTCTTGTTCTCGGTTTAGTATTATTGGGTATTGCTAAATATATGGGTGGGGTTTAGTAACGTGCTTTATAACAAAACAATCAACCACATTCGCTTCGCTCATTGGGAAAAATCCTCGCTGGCACTTCGTGCCAAAGCACTCGGCTTTTCCCGTTATTGTAAGCGTTAGGTTTCAGGGATTGAAATGGTATTTGATTCATTCGTCTTATATTTAAAGTGGCTAATACTTCTATCACTTTTGACCGTATTTGCTTACTTCCTTGTATATCCGATCTTTTTGATTTTTATTGTTATTGCTTGTTTTATCGTTCCCGTAGATCGTGTTCGCGTATCTCTTATTAAAAAATCATCGTTACCACCCGGCCAAAAAGTTTCATGGACATTGATTCTGTTATTTACAGCAATACCACTCGTACTGGGTGTTATTCATTCTTTTACCGTCCCATTAACCGGAAATTTGCAAAGACCTAATGTAGTTGTAATATGGTTATTATTCTTTGGGGTGTTTCCTTTGTGCCTCTATTCGTTTTGGTTTTTCAATACATCATCTTGGTTAAAGGCGCACAAAAGGCTCGCGAATAAACAATGAAACCTAACAAAAACATTATGTTCACTCGCTCCGCTCGCTGGGACGCATACTCACTGGCTGGCGCTTCGCGCAAGTATAGCCAGCAAGTCTGCGCCCCATATGTTGAGCGTTATACAGCAAGGAAGTATGAGCGAAAAATTCAAGCATAATAGCCTTAATCTAGGCTTTTCATCGCTAACAATTATATGTGCTTACTACTTGGGTGTCGGTGGTTTCTTGTTCTGGTTTGGTGGTCTTTTAATTATTCCCGCCATTGCTTTATGGTTTCAGTTTAAGTACTCACTTGGTAATCTAATTGAGCGTTTAGGTACTTCTGTCGTACCTTGGCTAGTTCTTTGCAGTGTTGGTTTATTTTGGGCGTCAAAAACTGAG
>NZ_JBDWYG010000009.1:0-25801 GCF_039982535.1 Aliiglaciecola sp. | reverse complement strand
AGGTTGAGTTTTAGTGGAGCACTTTTGAGGCCTATAGGAACCATGGCTTTAATCTGCACTTCTTCGGGGGTAATTATTCAGGCGCTTTTCTGGAAGAACACCTCTTAGGTTTGCCTAAGAGGTGAGTATTTAGATACTAATTAGAAGTTAAGCTTTTTCGATGTAAACAACAGGGGATTGGTCGTGGGTAAAGTCGATGAAAAAATCATATGCGCCTGTTTCATTAGGTGTGAATTGAAAATTCCCACCCGGATTTTCACAGGAAGACTTTGCTGTTTTACCTACAGTTAATACTTTTCCTGCTGTGCCTGTTGGGCTTCCACAGTCATATCCAGGAGTGTAGTTTTCATCAGCAAATTTAAAGTCATAAGGCTGTCCATCAGCAATTAGCTTCACGGTTGCCTTATAAAGGTTGCCATTTACCTTTTCAATCCGATAGTTCTCGTCCGCTTCCCACCAAGTAAAAACACCCCGGAGGTAAAAGCTTTGGTAGTCTTTTTCCATGATTTGCTCAACAAAAGTAGTGGAGCAACCTGAAACAAAGGTACTGGCTAAAACTATTAAGGCGAGTTTATTTTTCATAATCTTCAATTTAGACCCCAACTTTTTTCTATTCGTGTCTTAATAACGATATGTCAGCACACTTAAGGAAAAGCTGACGTAATTGTAATAGAAGCGCTAGGCGATTGTTTTTAACCGACTGGTCGTCTGCCATTACCATTACATTATCGAAGAATGCATCAATACTGGTCGCCAGTTGCGATAGAACCTGCAGCACAGCTTCGTAATCGCCTTTTGCAAGCAATGGCGCAGCTTCTTCTTGAATGCGGGCTATCTCATCTGCTAGGTGCTTCTCTTGTGCTTCCACCAACAAACTGTTGTCTAACTTATATTCGTCAGACACATTATTCTTATCTAAAATGTTCGCAACGCGTTTGTTTGCAGCTGCCAATGCTTGGGCACTAGGCAGTAACTTAAACTGCTTCACACCGTGGATACGAGCATCAAAATCAGCAGGTGCCGTAGGACGTCGAGAAAGTACTGCTTGTATGACATCAACTTCAATGCCTTGTTCCTGATACCAAGTTCTAAATCTTCCCAAAATGAAATCTACAACTTGTTCTTGGGTTTCATCGTTACTTATTTTCTCTTTTAATAGCTGATAAGCATCCGCAACGAGGTCAGCCAAATCGATAGGCAGTTTAAGCTCAACAGCAATACGCAGAATTCCTATGGCTGCACGTCTGAGTGCAAATGGGTCTTTATCACCTTTAGGCAATTGACCTATTCCAAAAATACCAACTAGGGTATCTAATTTATCAGCTAGAGCCACTGCACAACTTACTTTAGACTGGGGAAGGGCATCTCCAGAAAAACGCGGCATATATTGTTCGTTTAAGGCGTTAGCAACCACCTCATCTTCGCCATCGTGATTGGCATAGTGCATTCCCATAACACCTTGTACATCTGGGAATTCCATTACCATTTCAGTCATCAAATCAGTTTTTGATAACAAACCAGCTCTTGCAGCTTGAGTTTCGTTGGCATCAATATGCTTAGCAATTTTTGCTGCTAACTCAGAAATTCTGCGGGACTTGTCTGCTAAGGTACCTAATTGCTTTTGAAACAAGACGCTTTCTAAACTATCCAAGCGACTTTCTAATGTGTGTTTCTTATCAGTTTCAAAGAAAAAGCGCGCATCAGATAAACGTGGACGAATAACTTTTTCGTTACCCTGAATAACTTGAATGGGATCTTTACTTTCAATGTTAGTTACAAACAGAAAGCGTGATTTTAGCTCACCGTTTTCATCTAACATTGGGAAATATTTTTGATCACCTTTCATAGTATAAATTAAGGCTTCTTTAGGTACTTGTAAAAACTCGTCTTCAAAATTAGCAACCAAAACTACCGGCCATTCAACTAAGGCTGTCACTTCATCCAATAAGTCTTGCTCCAGCTCTACTACGCCGTTTTCTTTAGCAGCAGCTTCTTGTAGTTGCTCCTTGATGATATCTTGGCGCGTTTGATAGTCAGCAACAACATAATGATCTTTTAACTGATTTTGATAATCATCAGCGTGAGCCAGCTCAAAGCTGCGTTCACCATGGAATCTGTGGCCGTTAATCGTTCTAGCGGATTTTAAGCCTAGAACCGTACCATCAATCACACTATCTCCGTAAAGCATACAGAGGCTGTGTACAGGGCGTATAAACTGAATTCTTTTGTTACCCCAGCGCATGGCTTTAGGGATGGGAAGTTTTTTTAGTGCGGTTGCAACAATATCTTCTAATAAAGAGGGTAGTGTTTTACCTGCCACGCTCGCGACGTGTAACAACCATTCACCTTTGTCGGTTTTTAAGCGTTGTGCTTGTTCGACTGTGATGCCGTTAGAACGCGCCCAACCTTCAGCTGCTTTTGTAGGGTTACCTTCGTCATCAAATGCAGCGTTTACCGCTGGGCCACGTTTTTCAACTTCTTTATCAAGTTGTTTCTCAGCCAGGGCGATGACTTTTACAGCCAGGCGTCTTGGAGAAGCGTAGCTTTCAATGCTATCGAACCCTAGGTCTGCGCCTTGCAAACCTAATTTGATGTTTTCAGAAAAAGCCTGGGATAGGTTTTTCAATGCTTTTGGTGGAAGTTCTTCCGTACCCAGTTCAACTAACAGATTTTCTTTACGCATTACCTTTATCTCCCTTGTTAGCGTCGTCTTTACACATGGGGAAACCGAGTTTTTCTCGACTCTGGTAATAGGCCTCTGCAACCGCTTTGGCTAGAGTACGCACTCGCAATATGTAGCGTTGACGCTCTGTTACCGAAATTGCATGACGTGCGTCTAACATATTAAATGCATGGGATGCTTTCATAACTTGTTCGTAGGCAGGAAGGGGTAATCCAGCTTCTATCATCCGTTGGCTGTCCTTTTCACATTGATCAAAGGTTCCGAATAGGGCTTTAACATCTGCATGTTCAAAATTATAGGCAGACTGTTCGACTTCATTTTGGTGAAAAACGTCGCCATAGGTGACTTTACCCATAGGGCCATCAGTCCAAACCAAATCGTAGATACTATCTACCCCTTGGATGTACATTGCTAAGCGCTCTAAGCCATAGGTAATTTCACCTGTCACTGGTGCGCACTCAAGACCTCCAACTTGTTGGAAATAGGTAAACTGAGTCACTTCCATGCCGTTTAACCAAATTTCCCAACCTAGGCCCCAAGCACCCAAAGTAGGGGATTCCCAGTTATCTTCCACGAAACGAATGTCGTGTACTAAGGGATCAAAACCTAGCTCTCTTAATGAGTCTAGGTAAAGCTCTTGAATATTATCAGGGGAAGGCTTGAGCATAACTTGGAACTGATAGTAATGCTGTAAGCGATTAGGGTTTTCGCCATAACGGCCATCAGTAGGACGGCGACAAGGCTGCACGTAGGCACTGCTTATCGGCTCTGGTCCTAAAGATCTTAAAAATGTCATAGGGTGGAAGGTACCTGCGCCCACTTCCATGTCTAGTGGCTGGATAATTACACAGCCTTGACGGGCCCAAAAATCCTGCAATGCGAGGATGAGACCCTGAAACGTCTTTATATCAAACTTTTGCATGTACAATCACTACATTATCGGTTACTAAAAAAATGCCCGCCAGTATACCTTTTGTATTGCTTTGAATGTAGGCTAAATCACCGAATATTGTAATAAACATGCATGTTGAGCCTAAGTTCTTTAGAATTTTGCATAAAATGAGGAAAGAGTGTGGATATAAAGCGTTGTAGTTGGGCGGGGAAAGACCCCATTTATCAAGAATATCACGATAAAGTTTGGGGGCGACCGGTTAAGGATCCCAAAGAATTGTTCGCAAAATTATGTTTAGATGGGCAACAGGCTGGACTGAGTTGGATTACTATTCTCAAAAAACAACAAAACTATGAAGCCGCTTTTCATCATTTCGAACCCAGTAAAATCGTATTGATGGATGATGACGATGTTGAACGGTTAATGTTGAATAAAGGCATCGTCAGAAATCGTTTAAAAATAAAGTCGATTATTAACAACGCGCACGCATATTTGAACATGCAGCAAGAGGGGATTCAGTTTGATGATTTTATTTGGAGCTTTGTGGATCACAAAGTGATAAAAAACCACTGGAAAAAAGCCAGTGAAGTGCCTAATTCCACCCCTGAATCTGACCTAATGGCTAAAGCCCTTAAGAAAAAAGGCTTTAGCTTTGTTGGGACGACAATTTGTTATGCTTTTATGCAGGCGGTGGGCCTTGTTAATGACCACACCACGGACTGTCATTGTTATCAGCAGGAGTAAACCAAAAATTAGACAAGCTATATATTAAGCCGAAACTCAAATTGATGGTTTTAATATAAGCGTTAGTGCAAGTCTTTCTGCCTCACAAATCTAACCCTAACGACTCAGGAAACCACCTAGAATCCGCCTTTGAGAGTGAGGTTCAACTTCCTTAATTAGCATTATTGGTCGAAATATTGATACCCAATTGGTAATAGGGGGTTATTAACTAAAACTCAACGACCTTATCATTACCATTTCTTTTAAAATGCCAGATTCTAATTTTGCCTCTTGTTCTTCGCGTTTTTGATCCTGTTGTGCCCTTACCTGAGGAGGTAAAGCCTTACGTTGTTGATGCGTTGGCAATTCCCTAACCGCTAAAAATAGATTGTACAGATTAGGGTAGTCTCGCTGACAGTTAGGCGGTGAAGCAACTGGTACGCTATCTAACAAATTAACCAGTCTAATTGCCCCTTCAGATAGATTACATTGCTGCTGCTCTACTGCCCAGGCAATTGTGTGCACGCTTTCCATAATTCTAACCACACGTTCTTGGCGGGCTTTTTGTTGAACATCTTTCTGGCGTTTTAATTGAAACAATAATTTACCAGCATAAAAAGCAAGTGAAGCAATGATCAAAAGGGCTATTGCAACCAAGGTATAGGCTAAAACCGACAAAACTCTATCTCCTATTTAAACTCATTGATATTAATAGACTCAAAGCGCGCAAAAGGATCGTCTTCTTTGTTTTCGGTTTGCTCATCTATTGTTTCAGCTTCTCCATTAATGCCTAACAAATCGCATAGTTCTCTATGCCTAGCAAGTTTTTTGTCTACATAACGTTTGTTGTCAGCACTTAAAACTACACCGCTATCCATCTCGTCTAATAGATTATTTAAACGGTCATTATTTTCTAACTCTGCTAATTCTTGAGCAGGAGAGAAGTATTTTGGTTTGCTTGGCTTAGGTTTAGACTTGAACTCTTTTGCTTCTACAATTAATGGAATCGGCTTTTTACTGCCAACTCTTGGATCATTTTGTTTGGATTGTTGAGGACTTTGTTGATTCAACTCAACGGCACTATGGCGGCTTCCTGATGGATTGCCTTTATGCTTTTTGGGTTTAGTGTTGTTCGGATCTTTTGGTTTCCTTGGCGCCCAACTTTCTTTAGGAACACCTATGCGCCCAACTTTACGAGATTTTTTGATTCTAGCCATAATAATTGTTTGCCATATTAAATTAATTAGCTATTTTAGCGCATTTTAGACCTAGTTATACAGGTTTAATATGCTGATAATTTATGTGGGTTAGATAGGCTATGTAGTTTAGTAAATGCAATTTTCGAAAAGTAGGCGATTTAGTAAAAATTGATATGAGTTGGATGAAGTAAGTTTATGCAAAAACTTAATAAAAATTAGATAAGAAAAAAGGCAACAGAAGCCTGTTGCCTTTTAGATATAGAGTGTCGTATGACACTTCTCCCGTTACGTGTTCGTCCTAAACCTTTATTGCTATCCTTTTCATATACTTCACTTTTTATTTTTTTTCACGAAGCATTAATATTGTTTTGGGTCTTCCTGACACTTTATAGTTAATCCATAATTTCCAACATGGAACCTCAATGAACAGCTGTTTATTATTGTTATTAACTGTTCTAACTTCCCTGACAAACCTTATAAGATTTGCTTATCCTTCTTTTTATTTGCCAAAAAGAATACAGCAAAAAAATTATTTTACAACTTATTTACATTCAATAAACAAAAAAAGTGAACCTTTTGGTCTAAAGGTTCACTTTTCATCTTTTTATTTTGCTAAATAATTTAGTGCAGGCCGCCTAAATATTGAGAAAGTATCTCGATATCTTCATCAGTTAGCTTGGCTGCAATATCTCTCATCATTCCGTTAAGATCGTTTGCGCGCGTGCCGGCTTTGAATCTTTCTAGCTGTGATTTCAAATAAGCAGCTTTTTGACCGCTAATATCAGGAAATCCTGCTAAACCTAAACCATTTCCTCGTGGGCCGTGACATGCAATACAAGCTGTAATACCGCGATCTAAATCACCACCGCGATATAACTGACCACCTTTTTCAACCACATCTTCTGGAGTAGTGCCTGGTTTAGCTTCTTGACTAGCTAAGAATGCGGCAAGATCTAACATTTCTTGCTCGTTCAACATTGCTGCTTGTGAGCTCATTACTGGGTCGTAACGACCCTCTGCACCGGCAGTCTCGCCGCCTAGTTTCAATTCTCTGAGCTGCTTTGCAATATATTCAGCGTGTTGGCCGGCAATAGATGGATAAATATCCAATGGGCTATTTCCATCAGCTCCGTGACAGGCAATACAGCCTTTACTTGTAACTAACTCTTCACCCGCTTGTGCGTCGCCTTTAGCAAATACCGAAGCTGAAAAACCTACGGTCAAACACACCAACAAACCCAATCTTTTCATAGTGACTCTCAAAACATCTTATGCATTGGTTAATAGAATACCAGTATTTTACACATTTAATGGCGCGATAAAATCATTTCCCGAACAATTGTGTGGATATTTCAGTGTTTTAGCCGAATAAATGCAGTTAACTGGTATACTATGCCTTAAATATACCCCTAATTACAGTTTTCAAAAGAGAGTTAGAGTGAGTCATTACAGTCACGCCAAATTTATTACCAGTGCTCCAGATATCCGTCACCTTGAAAAAGACGAGGGAAATGAAGTTGCTTTTGCTGGTCGCTCAAATGCCGGAAAATCCAGTGCATTAAATCGTCTTACACGCCAGAAAAGTCTCGCTAGAACGAGTAAAACCCCAGGCCGGACTCAGCTAATTAATGTATTTGAGATCGAAGAAGGGCGAAGGTTAGTGGATTTGCCTGGTTATGGTTACGCCAAAGTACCTATGGAAATGAAACTAAAATGGCAAAAATCCCTAGGTGAATATTTACAAATGCGTAAAAGTCTTACGGGCTTAGTGGTGTTAATGGATATACGCCATCCTTTCAAAGATTTAGATCAACAACTGATTTATTGGGCCGTTGAGCGAAACTTACCGGTTTTGGCATTGTTGACTAAAGCTGACAAATTGAAGTCGGGAAAACGCAAAGCTCAACTATTAATGGCAAGAGAAGCATCTATGGCATTTTGTGGCGATGTAACCGTTCATGCTTTTTCGTCATTAAATGGATTAGGTTTGGATAACGTTGAACGTGTATTAGATAGATGGTTAGGTTTTACTGAAAGTGAAGAGTTTATCGAAGAATAACTTCCATCTTATTGTTTAGCTCAGCACCTTGCATTGCAATCTTCGCTGAATTTAAAAGCATCAGATAAAAAAAAGCCCCTTCAAAAGAAGGGGCACAGGATAGAGAGAAAACACATAAAAACCGTATATTCAGAGTAGCTAATTTCGATAAAGTTCACTTGTTCTCAATAAAAATGCATTTTTTCTAAAAAATCACATTTTACATTCCTAAAAAACAGCAATTAAAACCTTAGTAAATATATTCAAAACGCAAGTTTCCCCATGTATATAGGGATGAGAGCTTTATGTGTATTTAATAAATGGCTAGCAGGGCAGGAAGAGGGAAGGTCCTGATTTGTGTTCGTTCAGGCATAAAAAAACCCCAGCAAATTGCTGGGGTCGAAAGCAAAGGTATATCTAACTTAATAAGTTAACCTCTGTACCCTACAAAGTTCATTTTAGCTATGGAATTGAAAAAATCAAATATTTTCGTAATATTATTACAGAAAAAGCTAAAAAACCTATTGGGTATTTACTTTTTTAGTGCGCTTCGTCCCAGTTTTTACCTTCTCCAGCCTCTACAATTAAAGGGACTGATAGCTTGCAGGCATTTTCCATAAGGGAAATGATGGATTCTGTATGTTCCTTAATTTTTTGTTCTTTTATTTCAAAAACCAGTTCATCATGTACTTGCATGATCATTTGAACATCATCATTTTCTAAGCTCTCTATCCAGTCATCGACCTTTAACATTGCCATTTTAATGATATCCGCAGCAGTACCTTGCATTGGCGCATTGATTGCTGCCCGTTCTGCACCTTGACGTCTCATTCCATTGCTGGCGTTGATATCTGGTAGATATAGTCGACGACCAAACACGGTAGAAACAAATCCATCTTCTTTTGCTGCAACACGAGTCTGCTCCATATATTTGAGAACACCAGGGTATCGTTCAAAGTACAAGTTCATATACTTTTGAGCGTCTTGTCTTGGAATATTTAATTGTTTAGCTAAACCAAATGCTGACATGCCGTAAATTAAGCCAAAGTTGATAGCTTTGGCACTGCGCCTTTGATCCGTTGTCACTTTATCTAATTCAACACCAAATACTTCAGCAGCGGTGGCTTTATGTACGTCTTTACCGGAAGAAAACGCCTCTAATAGTCCTTTGTCTTCTGACAAGTGAGCCATTATTCTCAATTCGATTTGAGAATAATCGGCAGCGACAATTTTGTAGCCTTTTCTTGCAATAAAGGCTTGTCTAACTTTTCTGCCTTCTTCAGTTCTGATCGGGATATTTTGTAAATTAGGCTCTGTGGATGAAAGGCGTCCAGTAGCGGCAATAGCTTGATGGTAACTAGTGTGAACTCTGCCCGTTCTTGGATTTATCATTTTCGGCAGTTTATCGGTATAAGTATTCTTCAGTTTCGTAAGCCCACGAAACTCCATTAATAATTTGGGTACAGAGTAGTTTAACGCTAGTTCCTGAAGGACTTCCTCGGCAGTTGAGGGGGCACCCTTAGGTGTCTTTTTCAAAACCGGAAGATCTAATTTTTTAAATAGAATTTCTTGTAATTGTTTAGTTGAGCCTAAATTAAATTCTTCGCCAGCCATCTCATGCACTTCTTTTTCTAATTGCATTATTCGCGACGCTAAATTTTGGCTTTGTTGCAACAGAGTTTGGCTATCGATTAAGACGCCTCTTTGTTCCATCTTTGATAAAACCGATGCTAATGGGACCTCAATATTAAGCAGCACTTCCTTTAACGATTCATGCTCACACAATTTGGGCCATAACTCTTGGTGCAAGCGCAGAGTGATATCAGCGTCTTCAGCTGCATAAGGTGAAGCTTGTTCTAAAGGAATTTGATTAAAGGTTAGTTGTTTCGCCCCTTTACCGGCAATTTCCTCAAAGCTAATGGTGTTATGTTCTAGATAATATTTAGAAAGGCTATCCATATCGTGACGGGAGGCGACACTATTGAGAACGTAAGATTCAAGCATGGTATCGTATTGAATTCCGCGCAAAACGATATCGTAGTTGGCTAAAACATTTTTATCATACTTAAGATGTTGGCCTACTTTTTTGTGGGACTCACTTTCCAATAATGGTTTGAATTTTTCTAATACCATGGCGCGATCGAGTTGCTCTGGCGCATCTAAATAGTCATGGGCAAGCGGCAAATATGCTGCTTCTCCTTCTTTGACGGAAAATGACATTCCAACCAGTTCCGCTTCCATGTAATTTAAACTCGTTGTTTCGGTATCAAAAGCAAACAGTTCGGCTTGCTCTAACCGCGTTAACCATTCTTGTAATTCAGCTTCTGTCAATATTGTGGTGTAGGCTGTTTCCGTCACTTTAGGCGGCGTGGTAATGTCGGTTTCGTCAATTTTAGCGGTATTTGCTTTAGCTTTAGTTTTACTAGCGGAGCTTAGAATACTGCGGCCATCGGTCGCTTCTGCCAACCAGCGTTTAAATTCATATTCTCTAAATAGTTCAACTAATTCCTCATGAGCCGGCGCAGTAGGGCTAAGCTCAGTTGGACCAAATTCGAGTTCTACATCAAGTTTGATGGTCGCTAGTTCGTATGACAGTCGTGCTTGCGTTTCGAATTCGCGCATTTTATCGGCCATCTTCTTTGCGCCTCTAAACTCAAGGTTGGCGATTTTATCGAGATTTTTGTATATCTCATCAATGCTGCCTATACCTTGCAATAAGCCCAAAGCGCTTTTATCACCGACTCCTGGAACGCCTGGAATATTATCGACTTTATCTCCTTTGAGGGCTAGGAAATCGATAATTAGGTTAGCTGGGATACCAAATTTCTCGACCACCCCTTCGGTATCCATAATGTGATTGTTCATGGTATTGATTAGGGTGACATGCTCATTAACCAATTGGGCCATATCTTTATCGCCGGTACTGATTAACGTTGGGATACCTTGTTCAGTCGCTTGTTGGGCGAGGGTGCCAATGACATCATCGGCTTCAACACCATCTTCAACAATTAAGGGTAGTCCCATTGCTTTAATAATTGCATGTAGAGGGGCAATCTGGCTTCTAAGCTCATCAGGCATAGGGGGGCGATTAGCCTTATACTCAGGGTATATATCATCTCTAAAGGTTTTGCCTTTAGCATCAAATATTACCGCCATATGGGTAGGAGAATATTGCTGTATTAGACTGCGTAGCATGTTTACTACACCGTATATTGCTCCTGTGTCTTGCCCCTTGGAATTGGTCAATGGGGGCATACCGTGGAAGGCTCTAAAAAGATATGAGGAGCCGTCTACTAGGATAAAAGGGTTGTTTGGAACCGAAGCCATAGAAGATCCATATTGATTAAGCTGGAAAAGGCGTCAGAATGCCACATAAACCAAGAATCATCTACTATCAAAGTTGTGGATAACTTTGTAGATAAAAAGTTTTGGGCAGCACTAAACGCATCAAAAATAATTCTTTTTAATGTTCTCAAAGCCTTACAGGCTGTACTTTTCGTTATTAGGAAGAAGGAATATCCTTTAACATATTGTTTTTATTATCTTGTGGATAACTTTTTACACTAGGTGTTTGTTCTAGATTTTGTATTAGCTTGTAGTCCCAACTTTATCTAGCAGTTCTAACATTCTAAACATTACTTAGAACAATAAAACTGAACTGCTCACGTAAGATCCATTTACTTGGCAAATCGACAGATTCTGATTAGCTGAAAATCGAGCAGGGCAGTAATGTACCATATAAAAAACATTAGTGTACCTGTAGCCTTAAACTATTTTTGAATCAAACCTTGAAGGTTAAAATGCGTATTTGCATAAGCCATATAAATAGCGGGCTGTAGGTTAAGTAATGTACAATGTTGTGAGCTGGCGTTGACTGAAAAAATTTACGAAAGTTGATTGTTTGTTGGTGCTTACTTACTTATCTTTGGGTAGGTTTTATGTTTATATGAATATCTGAAATCCGCTATTTTTAGCTAACAAAAGTGTGGTTAAAATCGGTTAATAACTTGAGGGAGAGATTGGCTAAAATACTCCTCGAAAGTGACTTTATACTAGTAACGAAGTTACAAGCTTAATAAAAACAATATTTTAAACCTAGATTAATTACAATTAGTACTTTAGATTTGAGTCTTAGCAGATGATAATTGCATAAATGACAAACCACTAAATAGACAAGATTCTATCTTGTTAGAGATGCACTAATATGAATCCAAACCACCAGTGCGGTCTGCACCTATTAATTAGGGTGAACGCGCAATGATGCAATACCGCACTATTATTCGTATTTTGGGGTTATTGGTTGCGTTGTTCAGCTCAACAATGTTGTTTCCCGCAACAATCTCATTGATTTTCGAGGATGGTAGTGGTTTACCCTTCATACTGGCTTTCTTTTTAATTTTATTCACCGGTTTAGCCATTTGGTATCCCAATAGGCGACATCGAAATGATCTTCGCGCTAAAGAAGGATTTTTGATTGTTGTTTTATTTTGGGTGGTGTTAGCCAGTTTCGGTGCGTTTCCATTTCTGTTGCTAGACCAACCCAGCATGACGGTAACTGATGCTTTTTTTGAATCATTTTCGGCATTAACCACTACTGGTGCTACCGTCATCGAAGGCATCGAATACCTTCCTAAGTCAGTCCAGTTCTATCGCCAACAATTACAGTGGTTAGGGGGGATGGGGATCATTGTATTGGCAGTCGCTATTTTACCTATCTTAGGGGTTGGGGGCATGCAGTTGTATCGCGCTGAAACTCCTGGTCCGGTGAAAGATTCTAAAATGACCCCACGGATTGCAGATACAGCGAAACACTTATGGTATATCTACCTTACGTTGACCGTTACTTGTTCAGTTGCATATTGGGCTGCTGGGATGGATTGGTTTGATGCCATATGCCATTCATTTTCGACTATAGCAATTGGTGGGTTCTCCACTTATGACGCGAGTTTAGGGCACTTCAATAGTCCGGTTATCAATCTTATCTGTGTGGTGTTCTTATGGATAGCAGCCCTTAATTTTGCGCTGCATTATGCGGCCGCCAGTGGACGTACTTTGCGTGGATACATTTACGATCCAGAATTTAAGGCTTTCTTTTTTATCCAATTTGTATTGATTTTGGTGTGCTTTTTAGTGTTGGTAAACCATCAGATTTTCGGTACTGCAGAAACGGCTTTTAATCAGGCAATATTCCAAGCAGTGTCTATTAGTACTACTGCCGGCTTTGTTACTACAGACTTTTCTAGTTGGCCGGTATTTCTACCCATATTATTAATTTTCTCAAGTTTTATTGGCGGTTGTGCTGGTTCAACAGGAGGAGGATTAAAAGTTATTCGAGTATTTCTTTTGTACCTGCAAGGTAAACGAGAAGTCGAAAGGCTAATACATCCTAAAGCGGTCTATTCTGTTAAGTTAGGAGATCGTCTCATGCCTGAGCGAGTTGTGGAGGCCGTATGGGGCTTCTTTTCCGCCTATGCAATGATATTTGTGGTCATCATGATTGGCTTAATAGCCACTGGCATGGACAATTTGACGGCATTTTCTGCTACTGCAGCAACGTTAAATAATTTAGGCCCGGGTTTAGGGACGGTGGCCGGTACTTTTGCTGATGTGTCTGATTCAGGGAAGTGGTTATTGATTGTTGCTATGCTGTTTGGTCGACTTGAAGTGTTTTCTTTGTTGGTGTTATTTTCTCCAACATTTTGGCGCAGCTAATTACCGCTGCGCCATTAATGGATGTATTTCTCGATTAAATGGACCAACTAAACGGTTGTTTAGTTTAGTAAACCTTGAAAGCCCTGCATTAACAAATCTTTAGCTTGTTTGCCTTCTTCTGTGTCCAAGTATGTTTTCGCTTGCTCTACGTATTGCATAATCATTTCAGGTTTTAGGCCAAGTGCTTCAAATTGTTTTTTCACATCGTTAATGGCTTTTACCGATTCGCTGTACTCTGAGGCTTTGTCTAGTAAAGAACCAAGACCGTCAGAACTTTTCAATTCACTGACATCCGGTGCTGCACTGATTAATTCGTTAATACCCGGCAAGGTTTCAGATAACTGACTAAATTTGTCTGCACTTAAATTACCTTTTACATAATTAAACAATGAACCTAAGCCGCCTTCAGCTTGCGATGAATCGACGTTTAAGTTTTCAATTAAACTACCAACCATTGCACTAGATGTTGGTGTGGTTTCTTCTGCTTCTTCACTGAATCCAAACATGCTTTTTAGCGAATCAAACCAACCTTCGGCATGGGATTGAGCTGAAAAAGTTAATGTAGCAACAGTAAGTAAAATAGCGATATTTTTCATTTTTTGTCTCTGTAAAAAGTTGACGATTTATCAACGGGTTTAACTGCAATAATCGATTAATTTAACATATTTTAAAGTTCTAAAGATATACAACTATTGTTTAACTAACCAAAGAAGAAAGCGCTAGGTTGGAATAGTTTTTCCACATCTGAAATGAATTTTTTATCCACTAAAAATAAGATAACGTGATCATTAGCTTCGATTGACGTAGTGCTATGGGCAATAATAACTTCATCTTGGCGTACGATTGCACCTATGGTCGTTCCCGGTGGTAGCTTGATGTCACTTATTTTTTTGCCAATAACTTTGGAGGTGCTTTCATCGCCATGTGCAATAGCTTCGATGGCCTCGGCTGCCCCTCTGCGCAACGAATAAACGTTAACGATATCACCACGTCGAATATGAGTAAGTAAAGCGGATATAGTCGCCTGTTGTGGAGAAAACGCAATATCAATTTCGCCGCCTTGCACTAGATCTACATAAGCGCTTCTTTGAATTAATACCATGGCTTTTTGTGCGCCAAGTCGCTTGGCTAACATGGCCGACATGATGTTTGCTTCGTCATCGTTGGTTACTGCGATAAAAGCATCAACCTGTCGAACGTTTTCATCTGTCAATAGTTCATGGTCGGACGCATCGCCGCAAAAAACGATGGTTTTATCTAAATGGGCAGATAAGTACTTTGCACGTTCTTGTGAGTACTCTATTAACTTAACGTTATGATTGTGCTCCAAGCGTTTGGCTAACCCTGCGCCAATGAGTCCTCCGCCAGCTATCATAATTCGTTTGTAGCTGGACTCAAGTTTCTGAAGTTCGCTCATCACGGCTCTAATGTGTTTAGTCGCAGCGATAAAAAACACTTCATCATCGGCTTCGATTACCGTTGATGCTAGTGGTCTTATTGGTCTTCCGCGGCGATAAATAGCCGCTACACGAGTTTCAACATTGGGCATGTGCTCGCGCAATGTTGATAACGCATGGCCCACTAAAAGGCCGCCGTAATAGGCTTTAACGGCTACTAAGCTGGCTTTTCCATCAGCAAATTCCACCACCTGTAATGCGCCCGGGTAATCAATCAATCGTTTGATTGCTTTAGTCACCAATTGTTCTGGAGCAATTAAGTGATCCACAGGAATATCTTGATGGTGAAACAGTTTGTCTTGATGAATAATATATTGCTCTGAACGCACTCGAGCAATTTTGGTGGGCGTATTAAATAGGGAGTGCGCAACCTGACAGGCCATCATGTTACTTTCATCGCTATTGGTCACGGCAATCAACATATCAGCATCTTCGGCACCGGCTTTTTCTAAAATATCCGGGTGCGAACCAACACCATGTACAACTCGAAGATCGAGTCGGTCTTGCAACGACCGCAATGTATCTAGATCTGAATCAATGACGGTAATTTCGTTTTTCTCACCAACCAAGTTTTCGGCTAATGTACCGCCTACTTGACCTGCGCCTAGAATTATAATTTTCATAAGGTGTTAATTTCGAGACAATTTACTTTGCATTAGAAGACTTTAGCAGTCTCGCATAATAGAAACCATCCATTTGTTTTTCTCCGGGTAGAATTTGTCTGCCAGGCAATGGGGTTTCGTCGTGATCACGCAACTCACTAAGAGTCGCATCTTCATTGTTTTGCAAAAACTCACTAATTTGCAGATGGTTCTCTTCAGGCAAAATAGAGCAGGTGGCGTAGAGTAATGTTCCACCGGGTTTTAAAATAGTCCACATGGTTGCGAGTATCTCTTTTTGCAACTCAACCAATGCTTCAATATCGGCGTTTTTACGTAGCCATTTAATGTCCGGATGACGTCTAATGACACCTGTTGCAGAGCACGGTGCATCAAGTAGAATACGATCAAACAATTGACCGTCCCACCAACTGCTTGTATCTAGTGCATCTGCGGCCACCAACTCAGCATCTAGTTTTAATCGAGTTAAATTTTCTCTAACTCTATCCAATCGAGAGTCGTCAATATCTAGGGCAATACACTTTTGTAAGTTGGCTTGGCGCTCTAATATGTGACAGGTTTTACCACCAGGTGCCGCGCAGCAATCTAATACTAGGTCGCCTGCTTGGGCATCTAGATAGCCTGCCGCTAATTGCGCTGCGCCATCTTGCACTGCAAATAGACCTTGCTGATAACCAGGTAATTGCGTGATGTCTTGGCCTTTAGTCAGAATCAGTCCGTCAAGGTGCTCATCACTTACCGTGTAATCAACCCCTTGTTCATTTAACAAGGTTTTAAAGTCGTTGATATTGGTTTGACGATTATTTACCCGTAACCAAATTGGCGGTCTTTGCTGCATTGAAGCACAGAGTTCTTCTAATTGTTCGGGGTAGGCAACTTGTAGTCGTTTAAACAACCACTTAGGTAAGCCTGAACGAATGTGTGGGTCTTCAATTTCTTGTTGTGCTAATTCTTGACGAATAAAGTTACGTAATAGAGCATTGACCAAGCCTTTTAAGGGTTCAACCTTGAGTTGTCGCGTTGCAGCTACGGTTTCAGAAACCGCTGCATGAGTGGACACTCGGGTAAAGGCCAATTGATAAAAGCCGAGCATAATCAGATGTTCAGCTACTTTGTATTTGTTTTTGAGGGGTTTATCTAACAATACTCTTAACCAGCTTTGCAAAACAGGTAATTGGCGTAATACCCCAAAGACCATTTCTTGCAACCAAGCTTTGTCTTTATCTGAATATAACTCTTGAACCTTAGGCAGGGATTCCCGTGAAGACTGGCCGTTTTCTAAAATTTGATAAAGTACTTTGGCAGCATCAGCACGTAAAGTTTTACTGGTTTTTTTCACTCTTTTTTCATCAGATGAATGACTCACGAGAGGGTTTGACCCGTTATAAACCAACTTTTTCTAGCATTGATTAGGTCTGTGACTGTCATTGGCTTTTTACCGGGAATTTGTAATTTGGTGAGCAATAGATTGTTTTCCCCTGTGGCGACTTCAATACCTTTTTTGGTAACCGAAATGATTTTACCAGCTTGCTCTTGATTAGCGGTTGCTGTCTCAATGATGCTCGCTTCCCACAGTTTAATGGCGATAGCTTGCTCATCATCCTCTGGGGTTAGCTCGAAATATGCTACCGGCCAAGGATTAAATGCTCGAACATTACGTTCAATTTGCTGCGCAGGTGCTTGCCAGTCAATGCATGCTTCTTGTTTGCTCAGCTTTTCGGCGTAATTAGCGAGTGTATCGTCTTGTACTTCTGGCTCGATGTTGTCGATATTATCTAAACACTCAAGCAATGCGTCTGGACCGATTTTCGCTAATTTATCGTATAAACTTGCGCTGGTGTCACTAGGCTCTATGGAAATGGATTTTTTAAGCAACATTGCTCCAGTATCCAATCCCTTATCCATTTGCATGATGGTTACACCGGTTTGTTCATCACCCGCCCAAATGGAGCGTTGGATAGGAGCGGCACCGCGCCAACGAGGTAATAAAGAACCGTGAACATTTAAGCAACCTAATTTAGGAGTATCTAAAACGATTTGTGGCAGTATTAAACCGTAAGCCACAACAATCATAATATCTGGTTTGAGTTCAGCCAATACTTGCTGCGCTTCGGGATCTTTTAAGGATAGAGGTTGTTGTACATCAAGGTCATGTTCCAGCGCTAATTGTTTCACTGCACTTGCTTGAAGCTTTTTACCACGTCCTGCTGGACGATCTGGTTGGCTGTATACAGCTAGGATATTATGTTCAGAATCTATTAATGCTTGTAGATGTTGTGATGCAAAGTCCGGCGTACCGGCAAACACGATATTCAATTTTTTGCTCAATGTAGCACTCCAGACATCAAGATGCTCGGGCGGCGAGGCGCGCTTCTTTTTCTAACTTGCTGCGGATGCGTTTGCGCTTTAGTGGCGACAAGTAATCCACAAATAATTTGCCTTTCAGGTGATCAAGTTCATGTTGAATACATATGGCTAACAAGCCATCTGCTTCTAAAGTGAATTCTTTACCTTCAGCGTCTAACGCTTTGACGATAACGTGCTCTGCACGTTCTACTTTTGCATAGTTGTTAGGTACAGATAGACAGCCTTCTTCACTGATAGCTTCTCCGTCCATTTCAATGATTTCCGGATTAATAAATACTCGAGGAGTATTTTGATCCTCGGAAATATCCATAACAACAACACGTTTATGCACATTTACTTGGGTGGCGGCAAGTCCGATACCGTTTTCTTCGCGCATGGTTTCGAACATGTCTTCTACTAACTTCGTAATTTCTCCGTCGACTTTCTCTACAGGCTTAGCGACTGTTCTGAGTCGTTCGTCGGGAAATTTTAATACATTTAAAATGGCCATCTTGATCTTCAGCTACACTATACTTTGGTGAATTAAGGTACATTTTTTTGAAAAACTGTACCCAGGGTCAGTATTAATTACTATACGGTTCAATAAAATACGCTATTGAATCATTTAAGGCGCTATTCTAGCCTAAAAAGAATTAAAGTTCGATCAAGCAAATCACTGTTTAGGTCGATACTTAACAACAAGGTTCGCTGCATTATGAGGTTGGTATGGGCAAAAGATTGAGTAAACTTCTGGTAATTCTATTGTTTTTACCATTAGCGACAATTGCAGACGTAATTAATATTAAACAAAGCGCGCCGCAAGTTTATGTCATTAAAAAAGGTGATACCTTGTGGGATATCTCCAATATGTACCTAAGCAAGCCTTGGTTGTGGCCAGAGTTGTGGCGTAACAATGTACATATTAACAACCCGCATTTGATCTATCCTGGTGACGAACTGAGGTTAAGATACAACGATCAAGGTGAACCTATTTTGGATCTTGTCCGTGACGATCCTAAACCACAAATCAAACTTTCCCCTGAAGGGCGGAAAGAACTGAAATCAGTTCAGCCAATAAATTTGTTGCCTTGGACAATTATTCAACCCTACATCGAAAGTAGCACCATTATGGATGAGGAAGAGTATGAACAGCTTCCTTATTTGCTAGGTAACCAGGATGGGAATACCGCATTTGCGTCAGGGGACTTAGTTTTGAGTAAAGCCGACTCGGATACTCCTGAACAGTATAACGTGGTGAGAAAACAAAATGAGCTCCGCGACCAATATGACAACTTGCTTGGTATTCAAATTCGTCATGTTGCTGATGCTACGCCTTTAGAAAGTGAAGTAGAGGGCCAGCATTTAGTCAAAGTAGAAGATGCGAATTTTGAAGCCAGACGAGGCGACAAGTTGCTTCCCCGCGAGGCTATGCAAGTTGGTAGCATGAAATTAAAGGCTGCAACGCGACAAAAAGGACGAATTATAAGTAGCTTAGAGCAACATAAGCTATTAGGTAAATACGATGTGGTAATACTTGACTTAGGTAGTCGTAAAGTAAAACCCGGCACTGTGTTAGGTGTATACGTGCAAGGTCCGAATATTCAAGTAAGCAGTAATCCTAAGTACGAAGGTGAAGGTAGCTTTGTAGATAACCTTTTTGATGGCAGTGATGAACTACAACAACCAGCCATAAAAGTGGGAGAAGTTGTGGTGTTCAAAGTATTCAAAAAAGCCAGTTATGGATTGATTACTCGCTCTACTAGAACAATTCGTGAAGGAGCAATTGTCGCCAAACCATAACAAACTAATGCAAAAATTTTAAGGACAGACCATGGCACAGGAAGTGCGGAACTGTGAACAAACTAAACCAGCTCAACTGACAGAGCCAAAGAACTCTGAAGAGGCCCTTCGAGGTTGGTTGGTACTAGACCAAATTCCTCATTTTGGCATGGGGAAATTGAAAAAATTTCAAAATCTGTACAATGTGCCTGCTCACTCTCTGCTAACTTATTCATCCTCCCAATTGGTTGATTTCGGGTTTGACTCTGCTCAAGTTAAGGCTATTACGTCACCTGATTGGCGCTTAATTGATAATGAACTCAATTGGCTCACATCAGGTAACTCGCGTTTTGCTGTTCATCCTGAGCACCCCGACTTTCCGGTATTATTGAAAGAAACATCTAGGCCACCCTTTGTGCTTTTTGGTTGGGGAAATAAAAAGCTACTCGCATCTAATCAAATTGCCATGGTGGGAAGTCGTAATCCCAGTCATTATGGCAAAAGTTGTGGGTTCGACTTTGCGCAAGGGCTCGCAAGGCAGGGCATTACTGTGACTAGTGGCTTAGCAATGGGAATTGATACTTGTGCTCACCAAGGGGCGTTGAATGTAGGCGGTAATACCGTGGCGGTGTTAGGCAGTGGCTTAGATAACCTTTACCCGAAACGCAATATTCGACTTGCTGAAGAAATTGTGCAGAATCAAGGTTTGGTATTGTCAGAATTTAGAGCAAATACTAAACCTACTCCCCATAACTTTCCGCGCAGAAACAGGATTGTCAGTGGTCTATCTCTGGGCGTGGTGGTCATTGAAGCTGCCATACGAAGTGGCTCCTTGATCACGGCAAAGTATGCCATTGAACAAAATAGAGAAGTCTTCGCTATTCCGGGGAATATAAATAACCCTTTGAGCGAAGGTGCGCATTTATTGATCAAAGAAGGCGCTAAACTCGTATCAAAATTAGAAGATATAACAGAAGAGTTTCAGAACCTTAATTCTTGTGTTCTAAAGGAATATTCAGAAAACAGTGAAAAAAGTCCAACTGAAAGCTTGGCAACCGACAAATTGTTAGATAGTGTAGACTATGACGTTACTGCGTTAGACGTCGTTATACAACGTAGCGATATGCCGATTAAAGTCGTATTGGCGCAATTATTAGAATATGAGTTGCGTGGTTTAGTAGTCTCTGTATCTGGAGGCTACATCAAATTGAGGGGTAAATAATATGTTCGATATCCTCATGTATCTGTTTGAAAATTTCATTCATAGCGAAACTGAAATTCGTGTTGATCAAGATGAATTGACAGACGAACTTGTGCGCGCTGGATTTCATCATGATGAAATCTACAAAGCGTTATCGTGGTTAGAGAAGTTAGCCGCTTTGCAAGAAACGGATATTAATCCGTATTTTGTTAAATCTGGTGGTGCTTTAGTCAACCGCATTTACACCCAAGAAGAAGAAATGCGATTGGATGTGCAATGCCGTGGATTCTTGATGTTTCTAGAGCAGATTAATGTTTTAGACTCAGTAACAAGAGAAATGGTGGTTGATAGAGTGATGGAGATAGATTCTAAAGAGTTCTGCCTCGAAGATCTGAAATGGGTTGTGCTGATGGTGCTATTTAATGTACCAGGTAAAGAAAACGCCTACGCGCAAATGGAAGATCTTTTATTTGAAGAGCCAGAAGGCCCCTTGCATTAAATTTCCGGTAGTAAAATTTGTGGCGATAGGCCACTGCGAAGAGAAGCAAATGGCATGATCAGTTATGTCTAAAATCGATCACACTCTTTTTGCCGCTCATGAGCACGCACTCGATGGAGATTTTGGTGTGTGTCCTGACTGCGGCGCAAAACTTCAGATTAAACGGGGGAAAAACGGTGCTTTCCTCGGTTGTAGCCAATATCCAACTTGTGACTTTGCCAAACCCTTGCATGACAACGCCACAGTCGAACTTAAACAAATCGATGGCTCACAATGTCCTGAATGTGGCTCCACTCTAGCGATTAAAAAAGGCCGTTTCGGCTTGTTTATTGGTTGCACAGGGTATCCTGACTGTCATCATATTGAAGCAATTAAGCAACAAAAAGATATTCATGTTCCTTGCCCTTCGTGTAAAACAGGTAAACTCCTTAAGCGCACCAATAAATACGGCAAAAATTTTTACGCCTGCGATGGGTATCCAAAATGTAAATATGTTTTAAATTCCCAACCAGTAGACAAAGTTTGTCCTAAATGTCATTGGTCGGTTTTAATCGAAAAGAAAGCAGACGGTCAGGTTTATTACCAATGCCCACAAAAAGATTGTGGCACCAAGGTTCCGGTAGATAGCGAATAACCTCATTTCCCTTTGGCGACTTTCCACATTAACCCATTTGCATTACACTCCACGTCTCAATTTTAAGTATTCCTTAAGTAAATGGATATAAGTCAAAACCCACATCATTTTAAGCAACAGTTTTTAGACGGCGTTGTTTTTGCGTATCCCACCGAAGCCGTTTTTGGTTTAGGTTGTGATCCCACGAACGAAGCGGCGGTAATGCAATTGTTGGCGTTAAAAAATAGACCCCTAGAAAAAGGTCTGATATTGATTGCCAGCAGCAAACAGCAACTAGTTAAATTTGTTAACTTTTCTGCCGTTGATTCAAAGATTCTCTCGGAAGTCGAGCAGTCTTGGCCTGGGCCAAACACTTGGTTATTACCGAAACAACAAGGAACTCCGGATTTTATTACGGGTGGTTCAGATTTGATTGCGGTTCGTGTAAGTGATCATCCTGTGGTGAATCAGATGTGTGATCTGCTCAACAGTGCAATCGTCTCAACAAGTGCGAATTTAAATGGTGAGCCTCCGGCTAAAACATGTGACCAAGTTCACGGGCAGTTTGGCAGTGAGCTATTGTGTTTAGATGGCGCTTTAGGTAATCAAAAAAATCCGAGCCAGATACGCAATGGCCTAACCGGTGAAACCGTAAGAGCAAGTTAACTATGAATTCAAAAAGTACTCCCGATATAGATTCAGTAAAGCAATTTCTACTAAAACTTCAAGACGATATTTGTCATACATTGGAGCTGGTGGATGGCAAAAAACAGTTTAAACAAGATAATTGGCAGCGTGAGGAGGGCGGAGGTGGCCGCACTCGAGTGTTAACCAACGGTCAAGTTATTGAACAAGGTGGTGTTAACTTTTCTCATGTGTTTGGTACCCAACTACCTGACTCAGCTACGGCTGCTAGACCTGAATTAATTGGTCGTAGTTTTCAGGCTATGGGCGTTTCCTTAGTTATTCATCCTAAAAACCCTTACGTTCCTACCTCCCACGCCAATGTGCGCTTCTTTCTAGCTGAGAAAGAAGGAGAAGAGCCAGTTTGGTGGTTTGGTGGTGGTTTTGACCTAACACCTTTTTATCCATTTATGGAAGATGTACAGCACTGGCATAGTGTAGCCAAACAGGCATGCTTGCCATTTGGCGAAGGGATGTATGAAAAGTATAAAGATTGGTGTGATAAATATTTTTATATTAAACATCGTAACGAAACCCGTGGTGTTGGTGGATTATTTTTTGATGACCTTAATGAATTAGGATTCGAACAATCATTTGAATTTATGAAGTCCGTGGGTAATGGTTTTCTTGATGCTTACATTCCCATTGTTGAAAGGCGCAAAGAAACGTCCTATTCGGAGCGCGAAAGACAATTTCAATTATATCGCCGTGGTCGCTACGTTGAGTTTAATTTGGTATACGATCGAGGTACCTTATTTGGTCTGCAAACTGGTGGAAGAACGGAGTCGATCTTAATGTCCATGCCACCTTTAGCGCGCTGGGAATATAATTTTCAAGCCAAGTCGAATACACCAGAAGCACGACTTACTGACGAGTTTTTGAAGCCAAAGGATTGGTTAAACGACCAGGATAAAGGGAAGTAATAGATTTTGAATATAGATAAATATGCTGTGTTTGGTAACCCTATAGCACAAAGTCGTTCACCACTGATTCACCAAACCTTTGCTGAGCAACGCCAAGAAATCATTGATTACCAAAAGATTTTAGGTCAAAAAGGCAACTTCTCTGCCAATTTAGATGAATTTTTCGCCGATCCTTATGCTAAGGGTTGCAACATAACCAGTCCTTTTAAACAAGATGCTGTTGAATGGGTTACCGAACTTTCTCCTGCAGCGGTTAAAGCGGGCGCTATTAATACGATTATTCGCTTAGGTGAGAATCGTTTCAGAGGTGAAACCACAGATGGTCCAGGCTTAGTATTAGACTTGAAACATCAGAACTTTGACTTTACCGATACGCGAATTCTATTGATTGGTGCTGGTGGTGCGGCTAGGGGAGTGATTCTTCCCATATTAGAACAAGGTGTGAAAGACATCACGATTGTTAATCGTACCAAAGAGAAAGCTACCGATTTAGCCAACTGGTTCGCTAATGATCAGGTTCATGCTGCAGATTTCGCTGAACTAAATGCTAACTTGTCACAACCTTTCGATCTAATCGTCAATTGCACATCGGCAAGTTTAAGTGGTCAAGTCCCGGACCTATCAGATCATGTCTTGTCTCAAGCACCTATGGTTTACGATATGGTTTACCTTTCTGAGCCAACAATATTTGTGCAACAAGCTAAAGCTTTAGGTGTGGCTAATACAAGTGATGGTTTAGGTATGTTGGTTGGTCAGGCCGCTCATAGTTTTAAATTGTGGCGGGGTTATATGCCAGATATCGAACCTGTGATGCAACAAATAAGACGTATGTTATGAATCAGGCTATTCAAATAGTGGATGGTTTTGAATATGACCAGCAATACCAGGGGCTTAAAATACTCGCTATGAACAGTGGAGCCTTGGTTAACTGTTATATTAGTGAAGTGAGCTTTGACGAAGCGGAAGGGTTTTATGCTCTTCACCAATTTGATGTTGAAGAGCATTTAATTTCATTAATAGAACAAGAAAGCTTTAATCATAATGGTGATATCGTCATTTCTAAATCTGAGTTGCTTAAATAGAAACAACTATCTTCTGTCGTACTTTCCAGATGAGCGATTATTCTTCTGCTAAATATTCGTCTTTAGTCACTAAATAGTTGTTTGCGGATATTTTTAAGAATGCTATTTCTGATTCTGAAAGCTTACGGGCCTGTTTTGCTGGACTACCAACATATAAATAGCCGCTTTCAAGAGTCTTATTGGGCGGCACTAAACAACCTGCGCCAACAAATACATCGTCTTCAACTATTGCACCATCCATTATAATGGCACCCATACCAACTAATATACGATTTCCCAATGTGCAACCATGCAACATGCATTTATGGCCTATGGTGACATCATCACCAACAATTAACGGGTAACCATCAGGATTATTAACACTAGAACGAGTGACGTGGAGAACGGTACCATCTTGAACATTCGTTCGATTACCGATCCGTATACTATTTACATCTCCTCTGGCAGCTACTAATGGCCAAATACTGACCTCATCCCCACAAACTACATCGCCCACTATAATACTGGAATTATCGATATAACATTTGTTGCCAAATACTGGTGTTATTCCTTTAAAGGATGAAATTGGTTTTTGCATGCTGTGCTACCTCTATAAACTGGCTTTACTATAATAGAACAATACTACCATTGTTTTAAAACATCGTCTTTTAGCTGATTAGCGTTAAACAGGTGTAAAAGGGAGTTGTCTATATAGGACTAGGTAAAAATATGGAAACCAACAAAAACTACCAAGTTTTCTATATTAGTAGTCTATTGTTTAATTGCTAATGCTGCTTGGCGAAGTTTCGATGCAGTTAAAAGCAGAGCTATCTTTAGGCCTTTAAGGTTTAAATCAATAACCCTAGGTGTGTAATAGTACGTATATGTAGGCAAATAAGTAAAAAATTACCAATAACTAAGCCTTTCTATTCTAGTTAGTCCGCCACAGCCCCTATATTCATCCTATAGTTCTTGTTCAAATAACCTCCAAAAACGGCTTAATTGATGCAAAAAACAGCAAACAAACGGTTTTTTTAATTTATTTTAAAATAGCGCTTGATCTTCCGATTATGCTCTGTAGAATGCGCGCCTCGCTTCGGGACAAACTTTAAAGAATGTCTCTTCTTAATCACCTTAATAGGTTGCTTAAGAGCAAGCCGCAAGGCAAGTGTGAAGCGGGATGAAGACAATTTAGCGATTTGAAATAAATTCAAAAAAACTAAATAAAAATGTTGACATCAAATATCGGAAGTGTAGAATACGCCTCCCGCTTGAGAGAGACCTAACGGACTCACTCAGCAGACAAGATTTTAAGGTAACGCCAAAGGGCAGTGACCTAGTGACAAAACCTTCGGGTAAAGACACTAAACG
>NZ_JBDWYG010000008.1:0-55138 GCF_039982535.1 Aliiglaciecola sp. | reverse complement strand
TAACACATATGAGCCTCAGGTTAGTCAATAGGTATTAGTGTGCTTTTGATCTTTCTTTCAGATCAATCCAAATCTCTGAGCTAAGCGGTTTACTTCATCTGTCTTTGTGACTATTAGGCAATCGCCTACAGCAAACACATATAGAGGCTCTCTTATGCGAGCTCATCGCAGCCTGCATTTTCAATATCCATATTAATATCAGGGGCACTAGACATTCATCGGTTAACCCAACACCGGCACTATTCAAGAGTAGGACTAGATAAATCTGTCAGTTAGTTTCAGGCTCAGGTTAGGTGTAAACGATTTAGTTCAGAGTATTGATGCACGCCCATCCGATGTCTAATCAAGCAATGTAGCTGCCTAGCGGTGGCATATAAACAATGTCTAAGGGTTTTCGTAAACCAGTGATTAAGTCACCACTATTTATTGATGCTCTGCTTAAGGCGCTAGTTAGACGTTCAGCTCACCGGATGGCGTGACTAACCTACTAAAAATCGTTTTTCATCAAATACCTTTTGTCGTTTTAGCATAAAGTAAACACAGCGACCAAGTTTGTGAGCTAGGGCAGATAACGCTTTGGCTTTGCTCATGCGTTTTTGTAGTTGGTTTAAATATGCACGGGCTTTGTCATTGCCACGCAAGTAAAGTACGGCCATTTCGGAGAATGCCCATTTAAGATGAGCGTTACCGATTTTATTCCCTTGGGTGCCATAGGTTTTACCTGCTGATTCGGCTTTACATTTTACCAAACGGGAATAAGATGCGAATTTTTGGACACTATCAAAGCGACTGATATCACCTATTTCATATAAAATAGTGAGGGCGAGTATTTGACCCACGCCAGTAATAGATTTGAGTAAGTAATAGTCTCTGGCGTTATGTTGTTTAGCTTGTTTTTCAATAAACCATTCGACTTGGCGTAATTCAGTTTCGATATGGCCGACCATGTTTAAATCGATATCGACATTACGTTGTACAGATATATCATCAAATACATCGGACATTTTATCCCTTGAAGCTGGGTAGCGTAGATTAAGGGAATGAGGACGATAGTTATATTGGCTAACGGTATTAGACACATGCGCTTTTAAGTCAGCCCCAAAACGCACCAGTTTAGTTCTGCGACGAAGTAAATCACGGGTAGCCCGTAATTCATTGGGGTAGTTATAGGCTAATGGAAAGTTGCCGCCGCGTAACAATTTAGCAATCTTAAATGAATCAATTTTGTCATTCTTGGTTTTACCGCCATGTATGGCTTTCATATACAAGGCGTGACCTAATACGAAATCAATAGCATGCTGTCTACATAGGTCACTTACCCAATACCAGCAATGCATGCATTCTACGCCAACAACGATATTACCCAAATAGGGAGTTAATAACGTGAGTAGTTGTTCAGGGGAGTCCTTTATCTTTTTATGTACCAGCACCTCACTTTTATCATCAATAATGCAGACATAAAGTAGGCGAGCGTGTAAATCAATTCCACAATAGTATGGATGTGTATTAGTATAAAAGTTCATTGAGCTTCTCCGTTTGGTTTTGTCACCTATCAGAGTAGTTGAAAAGTTACGCTGATTGGGGAGGCTCAATGAGTATCAAGTCAAAGCACTCGGACGCAGCGTAGTTGCGTCAGTGTTTGAGGCGTCGGTATGACTCCCTTTGTCAATAAAAACCGAGTGTCTTCTTGTCATTTTTTCGGTCCATAATTAGTTTATTCTTGCACTTAAATAAAATGAATGCATTTTTAACGGAAGAGATTTACTTGATATATGATGGTACTGAAATTATTGAAATACCTACAGATAACAAAGCATCAGTCGAGCTTACAAACGGCGTTAATTTTGAAACCAAAGATATAGAAATAGAGCGGCTCAAACTGTCTAATAAAGACTAGTTGATTCAAAGTTCCCCCTATTCCAATAAAAAACCTCAAAAAAATTAGTAAATTTTTCCGAAAATTGAAAATTAAAACCTTTATCTCAATGAATTTATTAAAAAATCTAGCTTAAAAGTCTTCTTTCATTGGAACTGACTTAGATATTTATCATAACTTTAGAAAGGGTGACTAACTAACTCTATTTTATGTTTAAAACCGTGTCCTAAATTTTATAAACCCACTTCAAAACAAACATAAGCCATTGACTATTAGCAAATAAAAAAAGAAGTCAATCAATAATAAAATAAAGCAACAGCTCAGACCAGTATACCGCAACAAGTTGTAATAAGTTGTAATAAACTCATATCTCAGACCCGAATTACAAGGATAAGCAGAACTTGCGCTTTTCACAAAGCCAACCTTTAATAATAGACAAGGATGAACAAAGGGCCAAGAAATCCTCGAAAATTTTTGGGTGAAAAATGAAAGGCAAAAAGAAGTACGGTAAACATCGTTCAAAACATACCATCAACTTTTACAGCGATAAAAACCGCTGCCATGTGTGGTGTGAATCATTCCTAGAACGCAAGTATGCGCTACATTGTGAGTTCGATGAGTCAGTCGTATGCTACACCACGCAACCAGAATACTTTTCCGTTTTCGGCAAACGCTATACTCCAGACTTTCTCGTCTGTTACCAGTCAGGCCACGCAGAGTACGTCGAAGTCAAACATACCTCTTACATGCGCGATGACTTTTTCCAGAAACACAAACATCGGAAACGGTCTATCTATGAGATGACCAAGCTCGACCTAATTTTAGTGAGTGAACAGGATTTTAATGGAGTTGAGTCCCAAAACTACGAGCTACTTAATCCCTATAAGCAAATTGATACTACTGAACTACTCACCGACATTAAGCTTTTTCCTAAACGACTAACCTTTTCTAAGTTTGAAAAAGCCATTGAGAAACTAAGCGGTGCCACAAAAGCGCATGCGTGGGCGTTGGTGGCAAAGCATCACTATCGATTCGATGTATTTCGGCCTTTCGATGCAGACTCAATGTTGATGAGGGCGTGAGATGTTACATCAACCTGTCACCGGTGACATTTATTACGATCAGGACCACCGTGCGTTTAGTCTAGCTTACTACGATGGTCAGCAAGCGCTACTTAAACCTCGCTTTCATTCAACAGGTGAGCTAGGTTTACATCTATCCAAAGACGCTCTCGACGAGCAGATAGAGAATGGGGCTCTCATTCCCCAATATTCTATGCGACACGAGGTGCAAGCCCTCTCGAGCTATCAAAAAAGAGAGATAGAAAAACGACGCCCTTATATTACCGAGCTAGAAAAGCTCGTAAAGTCAGGTATGGGGCCTACAACACAGAAAACACTGAATAAACTTAAGCAAATTGTTCACGACCAACACCATATTGGTCTTAATAAATTCGGGTATTCGACCATCGCTCGATGGTGGAAAGCGTATAAAGAATCCGATTTCATTTTAGAAAATTCGGTTAACGAACGAAAAAGTCAACCTAAACGGATAGATGCCGTCAGTGAAAGCTTTCTAAATATATTCGCCACTAACCACTGGGTAAAAAGTGGAATTGAGAATGTCGCCGCAGGCTATCGATTGTATGAAAAAGCCGTTGCAGAAAAATGTAGCCAAAGCGAACCGGTAGCGCTACTCAGCCTATCAACATTTACGCGACGAGTAAGTTCATTTAATGAGTTCGAAATCATCTTAAATTCCGGCAACTACAGCGCTATAAAAAAGGCACTGAGAACGCTTTGTAAAAAGATAGAGACAAAACGCGTGCTGGAACGTGTCGAATTGGACAGAATGTCCCTCAACTTAGCACTGATTGATGAAAATGAAGTCCCGACTGGAAATGTCAGTATATACATCGCCATTGACTGCCATTCACGCTATCCAGTCAGTGTGACCTTCGAGCTTGGCACGAACGAAGACACCGAAGGAACCGTTCGCTCATTTAAACGAATATTTGAGAAAACCAGCAATAAGCTTTCTGCGCACGGTGTCCCTGCAAAAATCGTTGTTGATAACGGCTCTGGCTACAAATCAGAAGCCTTAAAACAGATTGTCCAACGGATCGGTGCTGAACTAATTAAAGCGCCGTCAAACGAACCATGGCGCAAGCCTTTTGTGGAGTCATTCATTGGTACATTACGAAAGGAGTTCTTTGAAGGTTCTTCTTTTGATGGCCCAAGCGGAGAAGTCATTATTGGCGTTCCAGGTTACAAAGGAAAACGCACAGCTAAGACAACTAAGCCGCCTTCTGAGGAGACGATAAAAAAAGCGGCAAGACTGGAGATAAACGAATTTGGCGATTTACTCCATGACTACTTAGTAGATTATGTTAATCAACCTCACTCCGGCTTGAAGGGAAAAACGCCACAGCAAGTGTGGAACGAATCAATAGAGAAGCAACCCACTATTCCTGTCAATATAGAACAACTATTTATTGCCTGTCATTATCTTGAGGCCTGTCCAAAATTAATGGAGCGCGGAACGGTGCAAGTAAACAAACAAGTCTTTGCAGATCCCCGTCTCAAGCAATGTTACTTAGATGCGAAAACACTCGACCCACACCAAGATATGTCAGTGATAGTGAAATTTGACCCTGATGATGCACGTTGGGTCACTGTTATCGCTAGATTCGACTGTTTTGACACTCCGAAAACTATCGCAAAAGTGGAAAATCGTGCGTTATCAGAAACAGAACTTGAAGTCGCTATCTCATTTGATGAACTCAATGCAGGAACAGACGGCCTACCGAGACGACGAGACATCGCAACCCGAAAAATTAAACGGTTAGTTAATCAGAAATCTAGACACCAAAGCAGCGGAAAGGAAACCGAGTCAGCCAAAAAAAATGCCGCAAAGGGATTATCAGTCGAAGAGCGGATTAAGGAAAGTAACAAGCGTTATGCGCACAGCCCTGTTAAACGGCGGCAATCTTTTTCTCAAAAGGAGCAAAAAAAAGAGGCTAGCCAAACAACTCAGCGTGTTAATACTGGCTTGAGAGCAGAACAGCAAACGCTGAAGTGGGATGAATAAAACAATGTTTGACCACCCATCCCTTAATCAATGTAATGCGCTCTTAAAACGTGTTCATCATAAACGTTTCGACGCAAATTTCTCTCTGCTCATCACAGGATTAAGTGGTACGGGAAAGTCCTATTTTGCTGCCTCATATCTAAAACAATACCCTTCATCTAACACACCAGAACTGAAAGTACGCCCTGTCGTCTACGTCAAGCTAACTGAGACGCGGACGGCTGTCGATTTACTTCTACAAATTGTAAAGGCATTTACCAATGTTGTTGGGAACAATGTTAACAAAGCGCATTTTGTTCAAGATAGACTGACAGTATTGTTACGCGAGCACAGAGTCGAGTTAATCATTATTGATGAAGTTCAAGAGTGTTTGACTGATATTGATGGCATCACCAGTCAGCGCATGGCAAAGCAAATTGCAGCGCTACTCGATAACAACCCGAATATAGCTCTTATGATGTTAGGTACGCCCGTCGCAGGAAGGCTACTTAGACTCAAGTATGGGAAATCGACTGAAAGACTCAAGGGAGAAGAGCAACTCTCTAGACGCTTTATGGCAGAACAGCAACTGCAAATTATTCCCTCTCGATGCCAGTGCTGGATCAACTGTTGTAATTACTTTGCCAAAAAATACAGGTTCCCCACCTTCAGTTTGGACGATAAACAATTGTTGAATAGGCTGCATATTGCAACTGAAGGAAGAATGGGACTGCTGAATAAACTGTTTTCCGTCGCTCAAATATTCGAACAGTCCCATTTCCCTAAAAAGCTCGAAGACGCTTATTTAGCTAGCATCAACTCATCAGCCTTTAATCCATTTAATACCGATATGCTTGGCGATGATGACATTTTAGCATTACTTGAATCCAGAGAGTTCCAGTAGTGCTTTCAGTCCTACCATCGCTGATAGATGATGAAAGCTTGATCAGCCTTATACTTCGAACAACAATTCGCAATGGCTTTACCTCAGAGCGAGATTGGATGGATGCAAAGTGCTTTGATGCAATAACCAGAGAAAAATTAAGCGCTAAACAGCGCAGCGCTTTAAATGAACTCATTCACATACCAAAGCCTGTTATTAACAATAAGCCCGATATAATTTATTCACCGCTCTTTACCTGCAACGACTCCGACTTACCTAGAATATGCCCACAGTGTGTTATCGAGACGGGCTATCTAAAGCAAGCGTGGAGCGCCATAAGCAACCTTTATTGTGAGAGGCATAGACTGGCATTAACCGATGTATGTCATCACTGTGGAACAAAATTACAATGGTCTGTCGCACTATTAAGCAACACTTGCCCTAATGAGTATTGCGCTAAGCAGTTAACCAGCGCACCGGTTAAAGAAGAAATCGCAGAGCTATTCATCGATGAGATTTGCGATTGTTTACTTGCGGACTTGTTGTTATCTAACACTTTTACCACTTATCTATCACATAAAGCCCGCCCACACTTTAAAGATCTACACGCCACTTTAATACGAGGAATAGCATTGCTTACTGATAAACCTCGATTTCAAAATTTTGTTCAGCAATTGATTGGTAGCGAAAGTCCATTTTCTCGTTTACCTGTAAAATATCAACTCTTCCCGTTGCGCCTTTTGACTAGACATTTAAAAGCTAATTGGCCCATAGAACAGTGGGTAGCTAATGCATTAGAGACGGCACCGTATCATCAGTCACCGAGTGTGAACATTGATGAGTTCATTGTTACAGTAGAAGACGCGGTGAAGTTGTTATCTATACCGAAAACGCTTTTGATAAGCACCATTCCTGAGCTTTCGGATAAAAAGACAATCCCGTCGACATTACGGGTCAACGTTGCTCATCTTATTGGCGGAAAGATCAGCGATAAACTCAAAGCGTTTTCCTCTTCTGACGAAATAATAACTGATGGTGAACAATAAGAGATCTCAATATGAACTCAGTCCATCCACAGTTTTGTCGGTCGCTTTGTCTACTGCTTTTGCAACGGGTTTAATTCCCATCAAATCTAGACTTTTCTCTTCTTCCATAATCAACTCTCTAAACTAGATGGAAACATAGACACAATGACTCCCTTTATTAATGCTAGCCTCCGCTTTTTCGTGGGTTAGCTAAAAGCCACCAGAGCGCTGGCCGGAACCCAAATTAGTTTGCTAAAGACTAAATCATTTGTAGGCTAGCATGAACAAACATAGCATAATTTTTTTTAGCATTGGATACTCACAAAGAATTTAACGAAGTGGCTTATTACGAAGAACAAAGAGAGGCCGTACCTATGCGCTATGGTCGTATTCCATCTTCTAAAGTCAGTATCAAAAAGCTTATCCGCCAGTTTGAATCTAAATACCCAGGTGCAACATTACATGTTGTCTATGGAGCAGGACCTTGTGGCTATTGGATTTACAGATTGATTACCAGTTTAGGGCATTGTTGTTATGTCGGTGCCCCGTCTCTCATTCCGACAGAGGCCCGCAGTACACCTGTGATGATTATCGTGAGCTGTTATGGTATTCAATGCAGCATGGGTGGCCGAGGAAACTGCTATGATAATGCAGTGGTAGAGAGCTTTTTTGGCGTCTTGAAACGCGCGAGCCAATCATCCTGAAACAATAGATTATGTAAAATGGAGCACGACGAAACACAGCTTCACCGCCTGATGAGACGATTCCATATTACCTGCAATTACCTGCAATTACCTGATAATAAATAATTATGTGATTTTAGGTAATTGTATAAAAAAACGCATCTCAATTAAGAAAACAGTAGGATTGAGAGATATAATTCAAGCTGTAAAGCTTTTTCAAGTTATTGACTTAACTTATAAAAATCCCCTACACCTTTTTCCTTTATTATTCTTAATTTTTTGTAAATTAAGGCATCCCACTGAATATTCTATTATCAGTGGTTTAAGGGTAAATAAAGAGTTCTCTTTAAATGATAAGAAAGTATTAAACGGAGACTTTGAATATAAAACCAAACTATAACAAAAAGTTCACACTACAAGTAAACATCTAAATTACGAAACAGAATCTCATGAAATAATGACATTAATTTAAAGTTTCAAACGTCTTCATGGTACTCGTTTAAAAGATGCATTGGATCTTTCTGAAGAAAGTAGCATCGTTTGTACGATAGCAGAAAAGCATCTTAAACGAAGAGAGCTGGATAATGTTTTTGATTTTTCTAATTACACGACTATAGTATTTCAAGTCGGTCAATTATCTAAATGATTTAATCTTTAAAAATTCAACCAAACCGCGAAAGCTAGTTAAGAGGTTGTTAGTGATACAAAACCTAATCCAAACGGCCATTTCTATCCAATTATGTAATCTCTGCCTGGTGGTAATTGTTAGGTTCACGAACCAAACTTGACTGACGGCAATGAGATGGTTTAGGCGACTGATTTTTTGATCTTTTAATGTCCGCTAATCGCTCGAAGCTGTCCCTCTCCGCAGTGCCATTTGCAGACGGTGGCTTGTCTTATTTTGAATGATCACTTTGTAGGTTTTGAAGTCGTTGAATTAGCAGAATAACAGCGATATCTTTGAGCGATCAACAGTCGTTTGAAAAAAGGAATAACGCGATCTGCATACTGTGTAAAGCTGCCGTTCATATTTGGACCACTCGACGGCAGACTTGAGTGATTTATAGTCTTTCAACCTTAATTATCATGCAACTTTATACTTAGCTGCCGTTCATGCTAAAAACATTAAGTAGCAATCTTAACGCGGGTTTATTTACTAACGCTTTAACGATAGTATATTTAACATTCATGCACAAAGGATTTGCTCATGTCACATACCACTCAAAAGCGCATTAGTGTTAAAACGCCCACTAAAACCAAAGCTGATGAAGTGCTGGAAGAAAGCTTTTACAAAGAGCTCGCTGGACAAGCCGAGCGCTTGGATAACTTCGCTTTAGGCCTAATTAAACTTCAGTTAGCTATCCCTGCTTTATATGCAGGTATCCTTAAACTGCTGGATGTCAAAGAAGTGGACATTACAACTACAACAGTCAAAACCATTTCAATAGTACCAGATGTAAGCAATTTGCTGTTCATTTTCACCCCTTGGTTTGTTGCGTTGTGCCTTAGTTTTTTAGCTTTATTTCCAATGAAGCATTATGACGTGAAAACTAACCCCATTATTGAGCCGCTCCCTGATAAGCCAAAAGGCGCAATCGCGATTAATGCATATTTGCACTTCTCTGCACTGCGTAAATTTCGTCTGTTAGTAATTTCTAGCTTTCTCACCTTTTTAGGTATAGCAGTAGCCGTGTTTGGTAGCTTTTTATAGGAGTTATTATGTCATTTGAAATTCGATACTACACCTGCCCACACTGCAAGCGCAAGCCACATATTCGCTTCACTGAGGACATGAAAGGAAAAATCATAGAAATCGAATGTGAGTTTTGTTTGCACGCGTTTGAGATTGACGAGAAAAACACTCCTCAAGCTCAGCCAGATACCCACCCAATCAATCGCGAATGAACGTTACAGGGAAGCGCATGACACCCCCAACTTTTCTTATTCCTTTAGACCATCAGTTTCTTGCGGTTAATGCTCACTTGGTTGAACAATCGAGCCAACTTGCACAAGCCTATCAAACGAAAACAACTATAATTGAAGATGAAGTATTAGCGTCAATTGGGGCAAGCTTGTGGCAAGCAGTAGATTGTGAGGCTGAATTTACGCGCCATGAGCAAACCAGCGGTCAAGCGGCGTTAAATATTGTTATCGAAAGTCATGAGCCCACGGTATTGAGTTTAGCCTGGGAAACTCTGTATCACCCTGAATTTGGTTTTTTGGGGCGCTCAGAGCATTTTACGCTATCGCGCCGCCTACCGATGCAGCCTACACCCAACTTACCCGCTCCTGAGTGCACACCGTTACGTATCCTATTATTTGCCGCCATGCCCATGGATTTAGGCGAGCACGGGCGCTTACAGATTGAAGAAGAAAAAGCCAATATTCTTCAGGCTGTGACTCCTTTGGAAGAGCTGGGACAGGTTACGCTAATTAGCCCTGATGACGGACGCTTTGAAAGTTTCAAACAAGCACTGCAAGCGCATCAGCCACATTTGATCTATTTAAGCGGCCACGGCTCCTTACAGCACAACGCGGTAGATAATACTTATCAGGGTCAGTTTCTCTTTGAAGACAACCACGCCAATAGTTTAGGGGTGAGTGAGGATGATTTAGTTGCATGCTTCAACAACACCCATGTTCAGGCCATTGTATTATCCGCCTGTGAAAGCGGGAAATTTGATGCGCGAGAACTTAATAATGGCCTAAGCACTCGTCTTGCACAAAAAGGTATTCCTCACGTGATTGGGATGCGTGAGTCCATTTTGGACAATGCCGGTTTAGAATTTGCGGCGACGTTTTTACAGCAGATTGCCAACAAACATTCTGTCGCCACGGCACTTCAAGATGCACGTCGTGCCATCAAAACACATATCAGCGGCTATGTTACCCGTGAGCAGCAAAATAACCCTATCCGCACGGCTATTACTAAACAGCAATGGTGTTTACCCAGTTTAATAAGCCATGAAATATCGCAGCCATTAGTGGATTGGTCTTTCACACCTGAGCCAAAAGAATACGTAATTAGTTTTAATGACAGTATGGACAATATCAGCCTCCCTGAGCAGTTCTTAGGCCGTAAGCGAGAGTTGTACACACTATCGCAACCTTTACTCGATGGCACTCAAAAACAACTGCTGTTAACCGCAGCAGGCGGCATGGGGAAAACCGCACTCGCCGGTAAACTTTGCCAACAGTTAAAGCAAGCAGGATTTGAAGTATTTGCCTATTCAGCACGTGAAGGCAATCGATGGTCAGACTTCGTAACTGACTTAGAGTTTGCCTTAGAAGCCAGTCACGCAACACGGTACGATGAAAGAAAAGCGCGAATGAGCGAAACACAACAAGCGCAAACACTGCTTAAATATCTCCTCGCCCAGCATCAGGGCAAAGTGGTGTTATTTCTGGATAACTTAGAATCTATCCAAGACCTGCAAAGCCGCGAGTTAACTGACGATGAACTAAAGTTTTGGATATCGGTTGCGCAAACACTCACGACACAAGGGCTGCGTATCATCCTTACTTCGCGCTGGTGCCTTCCAGGATGGGAAGGTGACGTGCATTACGATTTAGAAAAACCGGCTTATAGCGACTTCATTGCGTTTGCTCGTCAACGGGGTTTACTCAACACGCTTACTGAGCATCGAAAAAGCCATGAAGTGTACGATGTATTAGGCGGTAACTTCCGTGCGTTCGAATTTTTTGTCAATGCTTCCAAAACGATGGATATAGCGGAGGCTAACGACTTTTTAAGTGCCCTCAATCAAGCCAAAGATGAAAGCCAGACAGACATGGCGCTGGAAAAAGTGCTTAGCCAGCTCAGTGAACGAGAAAAGTCACTACTTGCGCGCATACTCGCCTACCCAACAGCTGTGCCAATTAAAGGTATCTCCGTTGTCGCGTTAAAAGTGATACCCCCACTTTCCGAAAAAGGCGAGCATGTAGATGCTATTCGAGCGCTCGCCAATGTGTCGCTGGTAGAGCGTATTTATAACAATGAATTTATGGAAACCGAATATCAGGTAGCGCCAATAGTAAAAGATTATTTAATACAGCGCGGCCAGAAGACACCTATCGAAACACTAAAAGCCGCGGCGCTGTATTTGTATAACGACTTGCTCAAGCAAAGGCCAAGTCTGGATTTAGCGTTGCTAATTCATGCTGCCTTAACGAATGCCGATGAAGCAGAGGTAGCACAGCAGTTGCTTCTCAACGTAATCACAGGAGCATTGAACCGAGCCGGTCTATATCACAGTTTGTTAAATGAATATCTTATTCCTTCATTAACCTTAACCCTTCCTGACAAAATACTCGCAGAAACACTAGGCCAAATTGGAAAACAGTATCATCATGTCGGCAGTTATGATAAAGCGCTGACCTACTTCAAACAGTCTCTCGCTATAAGACAGGAAATCGGCGATAAGTCGGGGGAAGGCACCACCCTCAATAATATCTCGCAAATTTATGACGCACGGGGTGACTACGAGACCGCGCTGACCTACCTCAAACAGTCTCTCGCTATTGTACAGGAAATCGGCGATAAGTCGGGGGAAGGCACCACCCTCAATAACATAGCAACTACTGCTCATGCACGGGGTGACTACGAGACCGCGCTGACCTACTTCAAACAGTCTCTCGCTATAAGACAGGAAATCGGCGATAAGTCGGGGGAAGGCACCACCCTCAATAACATAGCAACTACTGCTCATGCACGGGGTGACTACGAGACCGCGCTGACCTACCTCAAGCAGTCTCTCGCTATTGTACAGGAAGTCGGCGATAAGTCGGGGGAAGGTACCACCCTCAATAATATCTCGCAAATATTTAATGCACGGGGTGACCACGAGACCGCGCTGACCTACCTCAAGCAGTCTCTCGCTATTGTACAGGAAATCGGCGATAAGTCGGGGGAAGGTACCACCCTCAATAATATCTCGCAAATATTTAAGGCACGGGGTGACTACGATAGCGCGCTGACCTACCTCAAACAGTCTCTCGCTATAAGACAGGAAATCGGCGATAAGTCGGGGGAAGGCACCACCCTCAATAATATCTCGCAAATATTTAAGGCACGGGGTGACTACGAGACCGCGCTGACCTACCTCAAACAGTCTCTCGCTATTCAACAGGAAATCGGCGATAAGTCGGGTTTATGTGCAACCTTATTTAATATAGGGCATATTCATTATCAGAATGGTGAAAAACATCAAGCTGTGGAAGATTGGGGCTCTGTTTATGTTATCGCCAAAGAAATTGGGAATGATCAGGCATTACAAGCGTTGGAAGGGCTTGCGCCACAAATAGGACTGGAAGATGGTATTGCTGGCTGGGAAACGCTTGTAAAACACCGATAAGTAAAAGAAAACTAAAGGATTACCATGAAACAAATGTCTACAACGTGTACTGCAAAAAAACAAAAATATGGTCTAGGTATACTCACCAATTGGTGTTTCTTTAGGTTGTTCTTGAATGTCCGGTCTTTTTCTAGTTAGCGCATTTTTAATATATTGATAGACCGCAATTGGCACTTTATTGTTAATTAATATCGAAAAAATCAACAAAAGCCTAAGTCTGCTATCGCCCAAGAGTACACATTCGCTAAATGATTTTCTTACAGCAGCATTTGGCACAAACTCGCTGTCCAAATTTGAGAAGCTGGACGGCTGCTCATTGTCTTAAACAGAATTTGGAGGCTAAATTAACCAAAGTTCTCTTCACACCCTGAGTCATTCAACAGGAGTTTTATGTTGCTAATAGTGAGAATTTCTCTCTTTAAGGGTTTTTAAATATTTTGACTCATCATAGGGTGTTCTTGTCTACCAGCATTTATAAACAATTCTGATCCACTTGTAGGCAAGTTCTCTCACTGCCGATTGATGATACTTACCTTTTGAGCGTGGCTTCTCGCAGTACAAACCC
This sequence comes from Aliiglaciecola sp., assembly GCF_039982535.1. Classification (NCBI taxonomy): domain Bacteria; kingdom Pseudomonadati; phylum Pseudomonadota; class Gammaproteobacteria; order Alteromonadales; family Alteromonadaceae; genus Aliiglaciecola; species Aliiglaciecola sp. The sequence continues at coordinate 41,683 of NZ_JBDWYG010000008.1, read as the reverse complement.
GCCCAATAAGATTAACTTGCACTTTTGACGGACGATTCTATAAAGCTTTGCTATGTTTGAGCTTATTTATTAGGAATAAAGTTTCTTCAAAGCCTTTATCGCTTCAAGCGATTAAATTCTGGCTTCGTTTCGAATTTACTAATAGGTTTGTTTAAGGGATAAATCGCTTATGAGAATGAGATTTTCGACAAGAATTCTCTTGTCGAAAGAAAATAATAATTATGGAGCTCTCCAAGTCCCCTTTCACGCTCTACATCCTGTTGAAAGAGATTCTCGTTCAAGAATTAATTACCTTCAAGTTTACTCACTCTTGAAAGCCAATATGTAGTCTGGCAACAAACTACAGGTTATGTTCTATGATTCTCTCACGTAAAGCTTTTCTATTTACGGGGATAATACACATTCAGCTGAAAGTTAAGTGACAGCTTTGTATACCGGACGTAAGCACTTTACCTCTATTCAAGCAAAAACCATCTATCGACCAGTCGAAAATTCAACCAATGTTTGTCATCCTATCATCCAAATAGCACATTCAAGGATGATACCGTTGCTGGCAATAGAGCGACACCGCCCAGAAAACACTTTGCTGTATCAACTGGTCAAGCGGCATTACCCTGAGTTCAAAGAAACATTATATCACTTATACATAGTAGGACTGATTGCTAGTAGGTTTGAAACTTTCAATACCAATGGAGTAGTAACGTAAGGCACTAACGGCAGTCCTTTTCACAAATATCACCAAAACCTCCCTTTATAAAACACAAAACCATCCTTAAAGACAGCTGTAACCATGGGTAGTGTGCAGCGTTAATTTATCTTATACTCGATTTAATGAGATAGATTTGCGAGCGGAAAAATGTAAATATTTCGTGTGTTTTACCTTATTAATCGTATAAGGAACTGATAAGCCAAATATTCTTTCTTGTTAATATGTATGTGAGTAGAGAAGCAAAGTATTGCACACTGGTTTTTACGATTATAAAAAAGATTGCCATGAGCATATCAAACTCACAGCAATCTCCCCTCACTTAAATTTTAAATACGCAACGCTTAACGTCCTAAGTTCATGACTTTAGTCCAAGCCGCAATAAAATCTTTCACAAACTTCTCTTTGGAGGTGTCAAAAGCATACACTTCGGCAACTGCTCGTAGCTCAGAATTTGAACCAAATATTAAGTCAACTGACGTTGCTGTCCATTTAGTTTCACTTGTTTCACGGTCTAATCCTTGGTATATACCCTCTTTGGACGATTTTTCCCAAACAGTAGACATATCGAGCAGATTCACAAAGTAATCGTTTGTTAAGGTATTTGTGTTATCGGTAAATACGCCATGTTTGGAATTTTTATGATTGGCGCCTAGCGTACGCAAGCCCCCAATCAATACCGTCATTTCAGGGACAGACAAGTCCAGCTGGTCGGCTTTATCCACGAGCATTTCGGTTGATGATTTATAACTATTATCAGCGTCAAAATAGTTGCGGAAACCATCAGAGCTTAACTCAAGCAAGCTAAACGAATTAGTATCGGTTTGCTCCTGCGAAGCATCGCCTCGACCCGGGTTGAAAGGAACTTCAACATCATACCCAGCATCATTTGCAGCTTTTTCGATTGCTGCAGAGCCACCAAGAACAATGAGGTCTGCAAGTGACACTTTATCGCTGTTAAAAAATCCGCCATTTACGTCATCTTGGATTTCTTTCAACACTTTAATTACTTTAGCAACCTCGTCTGGGTTATTTATTGCCCATTGGTTTTGAGGCGCTAATGCGATGCGTGCTCCATTTGTTCCACCGCGCATGTCTGAATCACGATAGTTTGCAGCCGATGCCCAAGCAACACGAACAAGTTCTGCTATGCTTAAGCCCGAATCCAAAATATCAGCTTTGATTTTATTTGCATCGTCTTGATCAATAGTAGACTGGGTATCTTCAGATACAGGGTCTGTCCAAATTAGTATGTCTTTAGGTACCTCTTCCCCTAAATAATTACTCGTAGGACCCATATCTCTGTGAGTTAATTTGTACCATGCCTTAGCAAACGCTAATTGATACTCTTTAGGATCAGCTAAAAAACGCTCTGCTATTTTGCGATACTCTGGATCAAATTTTAACGCAAGGTCAGCAGTGGTCATAACGGGAGGATTCTTTTTATCTTTCACATGTGCATCGGGCACACTATTGTGCATAGATTCGTCGGTAGGTATCCACTGTATCGCGCCAGCAGGGCTGCGAGTTTGTTTCCATTCTAAGTTTAATAGATTTTTTAGGTAAAGTGATGTCCAACGAGTGGGAGCTTGTGTCCATGCGCCTTCTAAACCACTCGTAATGGTGTCTTCAGAATGACCTTTACCGCAATTGTTCTTCCACCCTAAACCTTGCTCTTCAACGCCTGCAGCGCCTGGCTCAGCTTCTAAGCAATTAGTGGGTTTGTGAGCACCGTGCATCTTCCCGAAAGTATGTCCTCCAGCGATAAGCGCGAGAGTTTCTTCGTCGTTCATTGCCATACGCGAAAATGCAACACGAATGTTTTTAGCCGAACCTACAGGATCGGGGACACCGCGAGGACCTTCGGGATTTACATAAATAAGACCCATGTGAGTCGCGCCTAAGGGGCGTTGTAATTTACCATCTCGATCTTCGCGGTCACTCGCTAGCATTTCAACTTCTGGACCCCAATACACTATATCGGGCTCCCAGTCATCGGCGCGACCGCCAGCAAAACCGTAGGTTTCAAACCCCATATTTTCTAAGGCTACATTTCCTGCTAGAACGATTAAATCTGACCATGAAAGTGCTTCACCGTATTTTTGTTTAATAGGCCATAATAGACGGCGAGCTTTGTCTAAGTTTCCATTGTCGGGCCAACTGTTGAGAGGATCAAAACGTTGTTGACCTCCACCCGCACCACCACGACCATCTAGCGTTCGATACGTGCCTGCACTGTGCCATGTCATGCGAATAAAAAACGGACCATAGTTTCCAAAATCGGCGGGCCACCAATCTTGCGACTCTGTTAGCACTTTATTGATATCAGCTTTTGCTGCCTGTAAATCTAGCTCACTAAATGCTTTTGCATAGTCAAAATCTGGACCGTAAGGATTAGAACGTTCGTCGTGATCGCGTAATGACGATAGATCAAGTTGATCAGGCCACCAAAATGCATTACTTCTTACTTGATTTAATTTAGCTACGCCTTCACCCATTGGTCCCTTAGGTTTAGATATTTCGTCCGACTGAGCATAAGCACCACTCATTAACGAGACACCCATTACGCTGGCAATGACAGTTTTGATAAACGTATGTTTAGTTTTCATTGATATATCCTCAAGTTACGCTCAGTTGTTTGTAATTATTGAACGCTAATTTGGTCATAATTAACTATCGCTTTCACCCGAGTACGCATTTTGTGTGCAGTGCGAATAATCGTGAGTGAAACATTTACGCACATGTTACTTTGTTAAGCATTTGTTAATAGTAGAGTGGCTTGTGGAAAAGTGTGTTGAATAAAAGCGATTGCCTTAATCGGAAAATCGAATGAAAAATACTGTGGGTGTCTATTTAACGATGTGATGAAAGCCCAGCCAGTTTTTCGTAATAGATATCCTGGGGGGTGTTTAACGGTCTAGTTGCCTTGGACACTTCGTTTCGAATTTACTAATAGGTTTGTTTGAGGGATAAAGCGATTATGAGAGTGGGATTTTCGACAAGAATTCTCTTGTCGAAAGAAAATAATAATTATGCAGCTCTCCAAGTCCTCTTTCACGCTCTACATCCTGTTGAAAGAGATTCTCGTTTCGAATGACGATTGCCATGGGGCTAATTAGTTTAAGGAGGAGTAATTTAAAATTTTGTCAATTTCAATTGTTACATGCTTAAAAGTACAACAATGACGACATTGCAAATCTTAAGGTAGAGGGGATTAAGAGAAGAAAAGCACCAGTTACTGAGGTTTTCTTCTCTTAAGTAATGAAGCGATATTTATGCTGAACGAGGTTTAAACATGATTTGGCCATTAATACGAGACACTTTGAGTTCTTCTATGTGTTGATATTTCCCGTCATCAAAAAACGACAAACATTTAGGTAAAGTTACATAAACACCCACACCTTCACTTTTCTCTTCTTCAAGAACAATACTATCAATAGCGCTCATTAGAACATGTCCAAGACCCCGATGTTGATGATCAGGATGCACACCTATGAACGATAACATATGATATTTTTCATGGGGAATACGCTCCCTCACACGCTGTTCTTTTTCAATCATTTGCTTTGTGCCAATGTAGCCTGCTGTAAGCAACATCTTCAAACGCCAATGCCAAAACCGATCAGGGTTAAAGGCACTATCAGGTTTAATTAAACAAGCCACCGCCAATAATCGATCACTTTCAAACAACCCTATCATCGGCTGCTTAGCGCTCCAAAATGCATTCAATTCTTCTCGAATTGCCCCTCGTAAACGAGATTCATAACCTTCTTTTTCTGAATCGAAGATGTCTAAAAACAACGGATCATCATGATAAGCTTGGTACAAAATTGAAGCTGCGATCTTTAGATCTTCAGCAGCAAGGTAGACAGCTTTGATGGTATCCAATGGGTTTATGTCTTGTGCAGTATTTGACATAGCTCGACTCTCTTCAATTAGGAAACTTCACTTTACATAAATATTAACCACTTGTTAACAACTCATTAAACTAAACAGCAAACAATTTAAGCTATTTTGTGCTGAATAGGTTGATTTATAGCCTATTCCCCCCAAGACTTAAAGAGACGATGGTAAAAGTATCCAAGGCATAAAAGATATTAACTAGGTGAAAAGCAACAACTCTAAGTATCTAATTAATTAGCAAGGTACTAAATTGACGACCCGTTGAAAATAGAATTTCATATAGGAGACAGCACATGTTAACTGAAAATTTAGAATTGAAAGACTTGTTTCTACAACTAGGCTTAGCAAATGATGATGAGTCTATTGAGCGCTTTATTGCTGAACATAAAGGTTTAGATAAATCGATAAAACTTGAAGAGGCCACTTTTTGGACCCAGGCTCAGTCGACTTTTATTCGGCAATCCTTTTTTGAAGATGCGGAATGGACAGAGTTAATCGATCAGTTAGACAATCGTTTACGATAATCTAACTGGCTAGCCAAGTTTGTAGCTTGGCTAGTTACAGCCCAACGATGCCGGGCTGTAGTTTGCAAACTTAAATGTTTTGGTAAGCAGAGTCGCCCCATCCGATTAGGTTGCCATTTTTGAATACCAATGGAGTGCATTCATCTTTAGTGGTAACACCATCACCTTCTCGACGCTGCGTGCGATAAAACAAAACGTTTATCTCGTCGTTATTTTGTTGGTATAGCTCACTAAAATCTGGTGTACCGAGACGGCTTCTAATATCTGCAATAGCTGTATTTGACTCTAATCTTGCAATTGCCTTTCTATTCTTGCGCTCTTTTTGTTCCCAGTCAGATTGATAGGAATAATCCCCTTCACCACCAACCGATATAACACACCCAGATAAGGTAAGAGGTAAGACTAATGCTGCAGCAACAAGTATTTTTTTCATTTTAAGTTCCTTGAAGTTTTAATTTTATTGTTTACATGCAGTCCACTATACAAAATTGAGGCCAAAAACTAAGTCATTGATATATAACAACATATATTAATGCATGTGTTCGTCAATACAGTTAAAATAGCCACATTGACTAATAATTAGTGTTTTTCATCATGTCAAATCAGCACCAGTACATTGCTTCACTGTGTAAAAATTTAAAATCTAAAGGAAAAGCGCCAAGTGTGGCGTTAATTAAAAAAGCATCTAACCGGCCATTACCATTACGGGAAGTTATTGATGTTTTAAGGCGCTGGCAAGACGAGCCAGAGCAGTTTGCGGATCTAATTGAAGATGATGTTCCCATGCAGAAACCAACCGATTTAGCACAACATGTAAATCAGTTAGAAAAACGCATCGCATTATTGGAACAGCAGGTGTTGAGCCTAACCCAAGCTTTGAAACAATCATAATCGTTGATTATCCTACACCTGTAGGCGGTGGCTTTAGCCCCGCAAAGTGAATGAAATGTTCATCTAACCATGGCCTGAAGGCCATGCTACAGGCGTGGGGTGAGCTGTTGGATAAATTCGATTAATGAATTCGCTAGGGTCTCCTGCGGCTCTAACCCTATCTGTTCCAACATGACCCGCCCTGTTTCATTGTGCACACTCACAATAAAATCGTCTTCGTCTGTGATGGCAAAAAACAGCGTATCTTCTTGCCCTAAACGTCTTTTCATCAACACATGAGCCACTAAATTTTGTTGTAATCGTTCAAAATCATCATCGTTCCAAGGCATCAATAATTGCAGGTTCCCCCTTGGAGTTTGAGCATTTAGATTATCACTCCAAAAGCAGGTATAGTAATCCTTAAGTTGTTCATCCATTTTAATTTCAAGGGCTTTTTCAAAGTGTTCGAAGTGCCTGTCACTGGTTTGTTTAACCGGTAACCATGGGATCCATTCATCTTGCTCTCCTTTTTGCTGATAGCATTTTGATGGCCAATTTTCATCGAACTGAATAACCAATGGATGTTGATTACGTTGATGACAATCGACATATTCAGAAACAAAATTTTGTAGTGCCGAATCAATGCTCACAGACTACACTTCCTTATATTTAAATTAAGATGACTTGAAACAAACGAAGTGAATACCAATTATCTGCGGTAATATGCGAAACGAATCTGATAGTGGCGTAATTGCGTAACAACAATCATCAAAAAGGTATTTACACTGCTCAAGTATTGTATAACGAGAAGACTAAATGACAAATAAAACCGATGAGATAAGTAATGCATCTCCGGCACTAGAAAAACTAACACTGGGTAAAACAGTTGAATATGTGCAAACCTATTCTCCGGAACTCCTGCAGGCAGTGCCCCGCAGTTTAAGTCGAGATACCATCGGATTAACTGGAAGCTTGCCATTTACCGGCGAAGATATCTGGAATGCATATGAGCTATCTTGGCTCAACATGCGAGGAAAACCGCAAGTTGCAATAATGCAATGTATTGTTCCGTTTGACTCGCCGCATTTAATTGAATCAAAAAGCTTTAAATTATATTTAAACAGCTTTAATCAATCTAAAATCGAATCCATACAAACGTTAACGAACACCCTGACGTCAGATTTATCAAATTGCGCTGGAAAGTCAGTACAAGTAAAAATAATTTTGCCGAAGGATTTTGCTAGTCAAAAAATTGAAGATTTGCCTGGTGAAAATATTGATGATCAAGACATAGAGTTTACTGATTACCAATTAGACGCCTCAGCATTAAAAACTACATCGAAGCAAGTGAGTGAAACACTGTGTAGTAACCTGCTTAAATCCAATTGCCTGATCACTAATCAACCCGATTGGGGAAGTATTATGATCCGCTACTCAGGTGCTCAAATTGACCAAGAATCACTGCTACGCTATCTAATTTCATTTCGCCTGCACAATGAATTTCATGAACAATGTGTAGAGCGAATTTTTCAAGATATAAAGCATTACTGCAAACCATCAAAGTTAACCGTTTATGCACGCTACACTCGCCGCGGAGGGCTTGATATCAATCCCTTCAGAAGTGATTTTGAATCTGCATACAACATTGCACGACAGGCTCGCCAGTAAGTTCGGAAATAGGACAATCTATGCTATCAATTCAATTAAACCCAGTTGGCCCTTTAAGTCAATTGTCGCAGTACGAAGTAGATAGGCTTAAACAATCAGTCAATAGTGATCTCTATAAATTATTTAGAAACTGTTGTTTAGCAGTATTAAACTCAGGCGTGGAAGAAGATGATTTCGAACAGCTTTTTACCCCCTATGAAGATTTCGAAGTTAATCTGATAAGACGTGAGCGTGGCGTTAAAATCGAACTAGTCAATCCACCCGCCGTAGCATTCGTTGACGGGCAATTAATCAAAGGTGTGCACGAACACTTATTTGCCGTACTCAGAGATATTTTACATATGGGAGTGAAATATCGGCTCAATGAAGCCCATGTTACACAATCTAAAGATTTGACCGACATAGTGTTTGATATGTTACGTCATGCTGAAGTTATTAAAGTAGGCAGCGATCCGAATATGGTGGTTTGCTGGGGTGGTCACTCAATTGGCGAAGTAGAATATAAATACACCAAAGAAGTGGGTTACCAACTCGGTTTGAGAGAAATGAACATTTGTACCGGCTGTGGTCCAGGAGCGATGAAAGGCCCAATGAAAGGGGCTGCAATTGGACACGCGAAACAACGCTACAAAACCGGCCGCTATTTAGGAATGACTGAACCATCAATTATTGCCGCCGAGCCGCCAAACGCCATTGTTAATGAACTGGTTATCATGCCAGATATTGAAAAACGGTTAGAAGCTTTTGTGCGTATTGCCCATGCAATTGTCATTTTTCCAGGAGGCGTAGGCACCGCTGAAGAGTTATTATATTTGTTGGGTGTCATGTTAAATGAAGAAAACCGCGAACAAATCGTACCAATTATTTTAACTGGGCCAGCTCAAAGTAAAGATTACTTTGAATCTATTGATAAATTTGTGGGGGAAACCTTAGGTCCAGAAGCACAGTCGTTATATGAAATAGTAGTGGATGATGCGGTTAAAGTTGCGCAAAAAATAAAAAGCCAGCAACTCGATGTGCGCACTCATCGACGTAACACCGGCGATTCCTATTTATTTAATTGGCTACTAAAAATTGAACCGGAATTTCAAAAACCCTTTGAGCCTACCCATCAAAGCATGCAAGAACTAAATTTGCATTTTTCGCAGCCTAAAGCCGAACTTGCAGCCGCGTTACGTAAAGCTTTTTCGGGAATAGTGGCTGGAAATGTGAAATCCGAAGGTATCACGCAAATACGAAAGCATGGCCCTTTCAAAATCAATGGCGATCCTAAATTGATGAATATGCTCGACACTTTACTGCAATCATTTGTAAAACAACAACGTATGAAGCTTCCTGGTAGCGACTATAGCCCTTGTTATCAGGTAATAACCTAAGGCAGGCTATAGGCTTTTCACGTTTAGTAGCCTTTATTCATCAGTGTGATTTGATTACCATAGGGACAATTAATCTTGAGAAATAATTATGAATAGTAAAGTAATACAACGTATCGGAATTGGCGTATTTATCTACGTATCTCTGGTTGTAGTGCTGATATTGTTTAACCCAGACGATACCTCCAGTATGGGATGGGAAGATCGTCAGGAATACAATAAAGTTCAGTTAACTAAAATCAAAATTGGTGATCTTCGTTCAAGTATTGTTGAACTATTGGGGCCACCAGATATTAGTGAAGCCAAACAAGTAGGTGACGCACAGTTACAAGTGATGTTTTACCGAACTACTTGGAACCAATCAGATGGTATAACCACCCAAGATGAGTGCACCCCACTGCTATTTCAAGATGATAAATTAATTGCCTGGGGTGATGGCACTTACCAAAGTTACTTAAAGCGCTAGTGACTCACTCCTGCTCCCTAGAGTTTATTGAAACATGCCAACCCAAGGTGTAATAAAAGCCTTTGGGCAGGTTTCCACCGTACTTGATGAAGTGCGGCAGAACCCCGTTGGACCAGAACAGATTAAACGGATTGTTAAAGTTTCAGAACACTTTCTAGCGGCCTTTAAGCTCGCTCCTGATATCTTTGTTGCCCAACCTTTATTATATAAATCCAGAAGTAGTTTCTTAAATAATTTCGTCTTCAATGGCATGGTCTATTGCGCACTTCTTTGCAATCGAGGGCGGATTAATGACTTATGCTGCCAACAGTTATTAAGCTGTTTACTCTCACTATATTGCGAACGTCAGGAAGATCTAGAAAGCTTTTTTCAACAAAACAAACGTCCCTCGCACCACCGCAAAAGTGTACGGCTACTACAAATTCTAGATAAAGCTAATCTGCAAACATGGATGGATGGCTATCAAATTTACAAATGGCTTTTTTCCAAGTTTGAAAATAACCGTTCTTGGCCTTTAACGTTAACCAAAAACCAGCACATTATTTTGTTAGCACACCAACTTGCATCACGGATCACCCCGAGTAAATCTAAAAAGCCCATGCATTTTTCCTCGGCGTTACGAAAACTCGTGCAAAGCTCACCAGAACGTTATTTAACAGGGTTAGATGGCTTGTTAGAATACCCTGCTCTGCTTTGCCCTGGTTCTTTAATTAAACTAAACAATCAAGATCCTGCAATAGTGTTAAGTGTTGCCGAAGACAAAGTACTAGTGGTTATGATTAAGGCCGATGACAGTGACGCCCCGCAATTTAAACGGGTATATAAGGATAATATTCATCACGTTTCAGGAACTCAAAAGGTATCAGGTTTTAGCCAGATTCAGCGATGGTGGAATATAAATTGGCAATTGGAAAAGGCTGACTGTTTAGATCCAATAGGCAGTAACTTTCCGTTAGACAAGCCACCGGCATTGCTACTTGAGGTACAAAAGCACTTAAATAGTGGTTCCGTCGATATCGACAAATTGGCATTACAAATCAATTCAGAACCAGCTTTTGCGGAATACTTAAAACAAACCGCGACAATATCAAATAGGAACAAGCTTCCCATTCAGCAAGTTAAACACGGACTAATGATGCACGGTTATGTGAAAGCAAACTCTATGCTTATTCAACAAGCCCTGTTATTGCGATTAAATCAAAGTTACTTTCCGTTACAACAAAACTTCACTCAGTTCATACGTTTAGCCAGTCAAATTGCCGCTAACCTTACGAGCCAGAATGAACACTTAACGCCTGAAGAAGCGTCCACTTTATTATGTTTTGCTTGTAGCGGATTATTTACCCAACCCGCCCTCAAAACTCGTACTAAATGGAACCTTAGTTTAGAACGGCAGCAAGATATTTGCTGTCTATTCGATTTTCGTCAGCCAGAAACATTACGTAGTCACAGTTTAAAATTGTGCCAAGCATGGCAACAACCCAAATTGTATGCAGAAGCAATTGTGGCTAATGGTCAAAGTTCAGATGAACTGCCTAAAAATCCGATTCTGAAAACCATGATCATGACACTCGGCTTGAGTCTTTTATTAGCCAGAAAAGTTTATTTTTGTGAACAGGTTTTAAATGATGAATCTCGCGATTTTTATACCCAAAGTTTAAAGTTTTTTAAATTAAATGAACAAAACGTTAGTGAATTGTTAGCCAACTCTCTTCAACACAGTCACAGCTACTGTGCTTTGCCTTAAAATCCATAAATTCAGCAGCAATCATGTGGAAATCGTCGTAATACATGGAAAATTAGCTCCAAAAGTGGTATAAATCTGCCCCTTAAATTCAGTCTATACGCCGGCTAAATATCCAGCCCTCAAAAGTGTAAAATAGGAATACATAATGACACAACAACGCATTACCGTTATCAAAGGTGATGGTATCGGACCTGATATCGTCGATTCGGCCTTACAAATTTTAGAAAAAGTTGGCTGCGACTTTGAGTATGATTTTGCCGATGCAGGTTTGATGGCTTTAGAAAATCACGGCGAACTATTACCCCAAGAGACTTTAGATCTTATTGAAAAGAACAAAGTTGCGTTAAAAGGCCCACTTACCACACCAGTAGGTGAAGGCTTTACTTCCATTAACGTTAGCTTGCGTAAAAAATTCCAAATGTACGCAAACGTTCGTCCCGTACTATCTTTCAAAGGGACTAAAGCTCGTTACGAAGACATCGATATTATTACCGTTCGAGAAAACACCGAAGGCATGTACTCAGGTTTAGGACAAGTTGTATCTGAGGACGGCAGTGAAGCGGAAGCAAAAAGTATCATTACTCGCGAAGGTGCAGAACGCATTATAACTTTCGCATATGAACTAGCGCGTCGCGAAGGACGTAAAAAAGTCACAGCAGTGCATAAAGCAAACATCTTAAAGTCTACTTCAGGTTTGTTTTTGAAAGTAGCCAGAGAAATAGCCGACAAATATCCTGACATCGAATCAACAGAAATGATCGTGGATAATGCATGTATGCAATTAGTTATGAACCCACATCAATTTGATGTAATGGTAACAACTAACTTGTTTGGCGACATTCTTTCAGACCTTTGCGCTGGTTTAGTTGGCGGTTTAGGTATGGCACCAGGAGCTAACATAGGTTCAGACTGCGCTATTTTTGAAGCGGTTCACGGCTCTGCACCTGATATCGCTGGTAAAAACCTAGCCAACCCAACTTCAGTTATTTTAGCTTCAGTTCAAATGCTCGAATACCTACAGATGGGTGATAAAGCGGATAAAATCCGTAGTGCGCTTAAAGACGTTATCGAATCTGGTGACCGTACAACACGTGATCTAGGTGGCGAACACGGTACAACTGACTTCACTCAAGCAGTATTAGATAGACTGTAAGCTAAAGATATAGATCCTCTCTACACCAAGTCGTTACATTATTAAATGTAACGACTTTTTTCATTTTGAATTGTCGAAATATTTTGGGCTGAAAACTGCTGTAGTGGTAATAACTCAATCAGACTGACTGAAGTGAGTTCAGGCGATGTTCAAGCTTTATCACTTGCTTCTGTAGAAGCGGCCAGTGTACCTGAACCAGCAGGAATTTTATTGCTAGGTATGGGGTTATTAGCACTTCGTCGTAAAAAATAATCTAGAATAAAGCTACACTGAATTTTCTACTAAACGGTAGAGTCTAACTAAGGTCCTTTTAAGGGCCTTTTTTATTGCTCTGAAAAGTGATTATTTAAATACTTTCCTCGGCACTTGTTACCTCTCCCACAGTATTGACCTTCCAAAAAACTAGACTTTACATATAAACCAAGCCGGACTAATTTTAAATCGTGCAAATGAAGCACTAACGGATTAAAAATGAATACGGAGATTCCATATGAAAAAGTTCTTACCCACTTTAATTGTGGCTTGTGCAGTTTTTGCTGCCAGCAGTCCACTTTCTATACATGCTAAAAGCTTAAACCAGAAAATTGAAACCGCAAAAACTCAATTGCAGGCTGAAGCGACCCCCATCAATATCAATACGGCTACCGCTAATGATTTAGAAGCCTTACCCGGCATTGGAGCAAAAAAAGCCCAAGATATTGTGGCGTACCGAAAAGCCAATGGTAGCTTTAAACGTGTGGAAGACATTACCAACGTGAAGGGAATTGGTGAGCGAATGTTAGCAAAATTAAAAACATCGGTATCTGTGAAATAAAAAAATGGCGCCAATTGGCGCCACTTTTAAATTGCTTTAAGGCTAACGTTATTTAATGGTCTCTTTTAAGAAATCAAGAAACTCGTCTTTAATTTCTTCGTGACGTAAACCGTATTCAATATTGGCTTTCATATAACCAAGCTTGCTCCCACAATCATGGCTTTTACCAGTCATATAGTAAGCATCAACCTGTTCTTTTTCCATCATTGTGTCTATGGCATCGGTTAATTGAATTTCATCACCCGCACCCGGCTGAGTTTTTTCCAACTCATCCCAAATACTTTCAGATAAAACGTAACGCCCTACTACAGCCAAGTTAGATGGTGCTTCTTCCACTGGCGGCTTTTCTACCATTTTATGGATCTTCGCCGACTCACCTTCGCCTAACTCTTTACCTTCTAAATCAACCACACCGTATTTGTGAACTAAATCTTCAGGTACGGCTTCAACCATAATTTGGCTAACCTGACTGGTATTAAAGGTTGCTACCATGTCAGCCAAGTTATCTTTCTTAGGGTTACATGCAGCATCATCAATGATAACGTCTGGCAGAACCACTGCAAAAGGGTTATCACCGATCATAGGACGGGCACACAAGATAGCGTGACCCAAACCTTTTGCCACACCTTGACGGACATGCATAATGGTTACATCTTTAGGACAGATAGCTTGTACCGCTTCTAACAACTGGCGCTTAACCCGTTTTTCAAGGGTAGCTTCTAATTCAAAACTGGTATCAAAGTGATTCTCTATACTGTTTTTACTCGCGTGAGTAACCAGTATAATTTCTTTCAAACCAGCGGCCACACATTCCGCTACCACATACTGAATCAGTGGTTTATCGACTACTGGCAGCATTTCCTTTGGAATCGCTTTTGTTGCGGGTAACATTCTTGTCCCCAGTCCTGCAACTGGAATGACTGCTTTTTTAACCTGACTCATATTAACTTTCCTTTATTGATAATCCACGACCTATGGCGTAGTAATGCAATCCGTATTCCTGCATTAACGAAGGTTCAAATAAATTTCGTCCATCAAATAATAATGGCTCAGATAGCGACTGTTTTATTAACTCAAAATCAGGTGCTTTAAACACCTGCCACTCGGTGCAGATGACTAAGAAATCAGCGCCTTTAAGGGCCGCTTCTTTGGTGCCTGTTAAACTCAAATCATCACGTACACCGTAAATGCGTTGAGTCTCCTCCATGGCTTCAGGGTCGTAGGCTTGTACCTTAGCGCCCGCTTCCCACAAATGTTCCATTAACACGCGACTGGACGCTTCACGCATATCATCGGTATTAGGTTTAAAAGATAAACCCCAAACAGCAGCGGTTTTGCCTTTCAGATCGTTATTAAAATGCCCAGAAATATATTCAAACAGTTTTTCTTTTTGTTTGTAGTTCACTGCCTCTACAGATTCTAAGATCTTGGCGGTATACCCTGCCTCAGTTGCACTACGAGCGAGCGCTTGCACATCTTTGGGGAAACAAGATCCACCATAACCACAACCTGGGTAAATAAACTGATAACCAATTCGCGGATCTGAACCGATACCGAGTCTTACGTTTTCGATGTCAGCACCAAACACTTCAGCTAAATTAGCCATTTCATTCATAAAGCTGATTTTAGTGGCCAGCATGCAATTGGCTGCATATTTGGTTAATTCAGCACTGCGAATATCCATGACAATAATTTTGTCATGGTTGCGATTAAATGGTGCATAAAGCTCTCTTAGCTTCTTTTCTGCACCAACACTGTCAGTACCGATAATAATACGGTCAGGTCGCATGCAATCATTAACGGCTGCGCCTTCTTTTAAAAATTCAGGATTTGAAACCACATCGAAGGTAATTGATTTGCCCAGAGATTCTTGTACTTCGGTAATTTTTGCTTTCACTTTATCTGCAGTGCCCACTGGAACCGTCGATTTGTTGATCACAATTTTATGCTGCTCCATAGCTTCAGATATGGTTTTAGCAACGGCAAGTACGTATTTAAGATCAGCAGAACCATCTTCATCTGGCGGTGTGCCTACGGCAATGAAAATTACATCACCATGCTCAATCCCAGCCTTGGCGTCAGTGGTAAATGTAACCCTACCGGCGTCAAAATTAGATTTAACTAAAGGTGTTAAGCCCGGTTCATAAATAGGAATAATACCTTTCTCAAGGTTGTCGACTTTGCTTTGGTCAACATCGACACAGACAACTTGATGACCCACTTCTGCCAATACAGCTGCTTGTACTAACCCCACATAACCAATACCAAATACGGTTACTTTCATTATTTTTAGTTCCTTTAATCAATTAGCTGTATCTTTGTCAGCAATTATCGTGCAAAAATTTTAAACTACGTATGTTGCGATTCGTATTACAAACGGCAGTTAGTGTATAACTTCAAAAATAAAAAATATAGTTTGAAAATAAAGCGAAGAGAGATTTGCAATGAAGGTATTACCAGTTGTCGGAAAATGCGCCATCTTTTTTACAGATCCCATCCCACAGACCGCATAACATAAACTTCAGACGCTCCAGTTTACGGTCTTGCAATAGGCTATTGGCAAAGAAGCGAATGGGTAAAACACACAAATTACGGGTTTTCCAGTATCTAGGTACATAACCTCTGCGGGATAACAGCAATATATTGCGGAACTGGTAATACAGTCTAACGGGACTCCCTACTTTATAGGTAATGCCTGCAAATTTACTGCGAGAGTCTCCTAAGCGGTGGATCATCTCAACTTTATCAGCAATGGCCACCATTAAGTTTTGTTGTTTCGCTCTCCAGCACCATTCGTGATCTACCCCATCAATAAATAAGGTTTCATCTTTATAACCAATGGCATCCAACTGTGACAAATCGATCATCATTCCTGAGGATATAATTTGCGTAACACAAACTATTTCGTCATACACCAAAACTTCACGCTGCACTCTAGGTTTAACCGTTTTTTCGGAAAAAGAGCAAATGATACGTGGCCCAATGGCTACAACAGGTCGTTTCTCCACCTTAGAAGCCACCAGCAGAGAAGACAGCCTAAAGGCAAAGTCTTCATCAATGGTACTGTCTTGATCGAGCAACATGCCATATTCACAGCCGGAAGAGCGTAAATCACGCAACCCCACATTATGGGCAGCGGCAATACCGATATTATTCGGAAAATGATGGTAATGCATATTGGATTTATCGAACAGCAACTCAGTGGCAACCGGGGAATTATCGACGATGGAAACCACATCCACTTGCTTTAGGACGGTTTCAAGAAGATCTTGAGTGATCCCCATATCTGGCTTATATAAAATGACTGTCGCGCCTATCACTCGTGTCTAACCCGCTTATTCAAAAGGTAACGGTCTATTTTATACGCTAACTTCACAATTTTGGAAGGCATAAGTCGTAAAAAGAGCACGGCGCAAGCGTAAACAATATTGCCAATACTATAACGTTTTAATACTTTCATGGCATAAAAACGAGCTTTGAACTCATTAATTGACTTACTCAAACCCCGACGTTTGTAAAAATCGTTCACCCGTCTAAATTCCAGCAGAGGCTCAGGCAAGTTGGCAAATTTGAAACCGGCAGCACAAAGCTCTATCCACAAAAAATAATCTTGGGTGTTTTGTAGCTGGTCGTTGTATCGATGACCAGCTTTAAACACCTCCATTCTAACCACTACAGTAGGGTGATTAATGGCACAGCGTTTAGGTAAAATACGGAATATATCACCATGATTTTTAGGTAATTTACGTTTACCTACTTTTCTACCATGTTCATTGATTTCAATTAAAGAAGTGCCTAGCACCTGAGTATTTTTATGTGTTTTTAGAAAATTAATTTGTTTTTCAAAGCGCTCTGAATGGGAAATATCATCTGCGTCCATTCTGAAAAAATATTCTACAGTAGGTAGGTTTTTAATCGTCCAATCAATCACGAAGTTCATGCAGGCACTCAACCCCACATTGACTGCAGACTTAATCAGCTGCACGTTATCTCGCTCACTACTTAGCTGTGAAAGAAAGTTAAACACATCTTCTTTCACCTCTCCATCTAGGACCAATACCAACTGAAAATTTTGGTAACTTTGAGAAAGAACACTTTCCACCGATTGCGTCACCCAATCGAGCTGATCCTCAATGTAAACGCCCATGCCTACTACAGACTCAAAACGTTGATCTTTTTCGAGCGAGTTGAGAATTGTAAAAGAATGAGGTTGATGGTTTGGTGACTTCAGAAACTTGCTCCAGCATTTCGATAAAATTTGTCTGCGCTGTGTCGCGAGACAGGCGGCGAAGTATAGCAGATTATTTGCTTAAATCACCGTTTTAAGCAATGGCAAAAGATCCTCCCCTTTTGCCATTTAGATGCTTCATAAATATTCGATTACAATTCACGCAAGCATTAAATGAATCCATCGACAATACTGTATTCTTTTTCCAATAATTTCTGGTACAGCTCTCTATTCGCAGGTAGCCCTTTCCCTGACGACCTCACGTTCTTTTCAAGTAACGGAATGTCAGTTCCCATTTCTTTCGATAAACGTTTGAGATCTTCAGCATAACAATGAGTCCTACCGACAAAATGAAAATCGCTTATGGGCACTTTCGAAAAATGGTTCTGATAGGGCTTATTTAGGTGCTGCAATTCAGGGTGTGTTAAAAAAAACTCAAATACGTCTAATTTTTGTTTTTCAATATTTTCACCAAACTCATCATGAATAATTCGATATTCATTTTTGGATTGCTGAACTGCCAATAAATGTCCTAGAAGAGACCAAGCCCGTTCCACAGGATCTCTTACCCAAACTATTCTTTTAGCATTTGGATATAACTTTATTTGCTCAGGATGAGCATGAAAGTGCCCATGGAGTATTTGCGTCCCATATGGTAGAAGGATTTTTCCACCACCACCAATAACTTTAACCTCATCTGGAGCATATAAATGCTTAATAGCGTTATTTCCAAAAGCACTGGCATACCCCAACTTTAAAGATGTTCCTGCAGTTTTGGGGATATGATGAGATAACCAGATGACTGAATCCCGTCCATCTGACTTAAATTTTAATATGTTTAATATATTTGATAATAAATTCATTAGTGCATTTTCAATTAATTTTAAAAGTTAGGAAATATCTATATCTCTAAAATTTCCCATTCTTACTTTACAGACAAAATGTTTACATTTACTGTCGCAACCATCGCTGTAATTAGTCGTTGGTCTTACAATTATTTTGTTTGGCTTTTAACGCTGCGACAACGTCTGGCAATGTCACACGAGTAAAAATTTTAGATAAAATAGGGAGAACTTCAAAAGGAGAATCGGCAATAATCTGCGAAACCTGTTCTCTTTTTTCTATCACAAACCTTCTGCCTAATTCAATTTCTTCATGCAACTTATAATTGGCAACAAAATTCTCGATAAACCACTGATATTTAGTCAAAACCTTAACATCAAATGATACCGATACTTTAGGTTTACGTGGTATATATCCGCTCCTATTCGTCTTAAAGATATCAGCGTAAGGGCGATTTTGGATAGGCCTACCTCGCAGTAATAGCGCCACATATTCCTCTTGGCTGCGAAACATTCGATGTAAAATAAAAATATCTTTTAAGGGAGACTTTATTTCTTCAGGGCTTATCTTTGCGAAATTATTTTCATCTACATGAAATCTACTGCCATCTGCCAATTGATGCTTAATTTTATAACCCAGTATGTTGTGTGGGTTAATGGCCTCAAGTAAAACATCCGTAGAAACAAGTGATTTTACATGATTGCCTTTAATTCCTTCTATCTTCTTTTCTATTGTTGGCAGGAAAGGTTTAACTTCGTTAGTTCGATTTAACCATTCAAAACAAACCACATCTGTAGTCTTTTGTTTCAAGAAGTCATGAATAGTAGTTTTTAGATCTTTCGGTGTCCAAAATTCATCTATATCTAAAAACATAACATGAGAATATCCTTGCTTCCTACTGCGCTTTAATTCGTGCTGATATATATGAGTCTGCGGTACATTTATATCCGGTTGAAAGTACTCATCTCCATCACAAAACTCAATATGCTTTACTGAGCTTAATTTCCGAACGATATTACTGGTATTGTCAGTGGTGTTATTTACATAAACTGAAATATGATCAAATCCGAAGTATTGATGATGGGCCAACCACTCAGGCAAATAGCAAGCTTCATTTTTTGCAATTGCGACTAGCTTTACTCGATAAGGCTTTCTCTTCCTAATGCACTTGTTAATTAAAATCCATAACCAAAATAAATATTTAGAGGCTTTACGGCAAGAGAGATAAACACTGAACCTAAATCTGAAAAATTTTTTTAAATTCAATTTATCAACACTCTTTTATCGAGAAGTTTTCTCTTCTCAATGTTAAATTGGGGCTATAGGCGGGATCATGTTCAATGATGCTTGCCCAGTTTTTTTGTAAATAATTTAGTTCTTTTTCAAATCTATCACGTTTTTCAACCGTGTCGTCGAAACCTCTGGATACTGACTCATAATGAAATAAAACAGCTTCTGCACAATAGAGGTTTCGCCTTCCTAAATTCAATACTTTAAGACAAAAATCAACGTCATTAAAAGCCACTTCCAAATTAACTTCATCCAAACCATTTACAGCTAAATAATCACTCTTTTTAACCAACAGGCACGCTGCAGTCACAGCACTAAAACAATTTGTAGCGGCTAGTCGATTTAAATACCCACTATGCTCTCGGGGAAAATACTTGTGAGCATGCCCTGCACCTCCGCCGTACCCCATAACGACACCTGCATGTTGAATTCTGCCATCTGGATAAAGTAGTTTAGCGCCCACACAGCCGATTTCTTTTCGATTGACTTGATTTACCATATAGGACAGCCATTCCGGCTCTATCACTTCTATATCATTGTTAATTAACCCTATAATTTCACCCGCAGCATGAGTGACAGCGAAATTATTTATTGCAGAGTAATTAAACTTTTGATCATATTTAAGCACTTTAATTTGTGGATGTTTATTTAACTCATTGAAGTAATCAAGACTTTCTTGTTCGTCTGATTGATTATCAACCAATAATATTTCAAAGTTTCGATAAGTGGTCTTCGTCAATATAGACTCAACACAGACTTTAACAAGTTGACGTGAATTTCTAGTCGGAATAATTAAACTCACTAAGGGACTTGTTTCTGTATGCCAAAGCAATTTTAAAATAGGATATTGAGGATGCTTGGTAACCTTTGCATATGTAGAGACTTTATTAATGGCTGTTGGCCCCAGAGGGAAGCTATTGTTATCAGCGGTAGCTTGTGAATGAACAACTACGTAAGGTAGGTGCCCTATTATCATATCTAACTCATCTAGATAAACACTAGCTAGGAAGTCAGCAATACTAGTCTCACCAACCTCTAAACGCGCTTGTTTAGCAAAGACTCTGTTCGAGCGAAACCAAAGGCCAGTATTGATATAGCCCGTACTCAACAATAAATCGGGGTTCCAGTCACTATGTAGTTTGGGTGAGTGTCTTTTTCCTGAAGAAGTGATGCTGTCACTGTCAAAATAGCCAATTGAAGAACTAGAATTTAAAAACGCTGAAACTGCTCCTTCACTTAAAGAGTGCAAAGCGTCACCGGCGTTTATTACTAAGAAGTTATTAATTTCTCTTTCGGCATCACAAGAAAAATCAAGTGAGCTTTCCGACACCACTTCAAGATTAGCAGTCAAGTTATTAAGGTTATAATTGACGTTTTCTTCATCTTTAACCAAAAGAAACACCGTTTCTATGGTGTTTATATCCGCCAAGTATTCCAAGGTAAAATTAAGTAAGCTTGAACTTCCGTTAACTACCACTACAACATTAAAAGGAGTACCTAACGTCATATCTTTCAACGAGACATTTTGCTTAGATATAAGCCCTTCATATAGCTTAGCGGTCTTTTTCTTTGATGGAATACCGTATGATAAGCCGCTTTTTTGGAGGTTGCGACTATACAAAGAAGTTAACCATGGCCAGCGCTTAACTTTATTTCGAATTGATTCAGGAATGCATCCAACCATGGACTTCACTCCTATCATTATATATTTTTTAACCACACAACCTCTTAACTGAATACAATTACAAACATCTAACTGATATATTTTCAATTATGGAAATATAAACTAGATGTTTTGACACTATTTTAAAATTTGCTGAATAGCACTTAACATGCTTGGTTTAACTTTTTGATAACTATAGTTTTCTACTGCTTTACTTCTGCCATTCACACCAAGCTTTACAATCAGGCTTGGCTCTTTTATCAGCAAGCCCAGAGCGTTGACGACACCTTCAATATCTTTAAAGGGAACTAAAATACCATTTTTTTCATCAACTAGTTCAGGAATAGCCCCCCATTCATATGCAACAATGGCACAACCGCTCGCCATACCTTCTATCACTGTGCGACCAAAAGACTCCTGGAAGTGAGACAAATTAAGTAAGATATCGGTACCTTTAAGTGCTTCAAAGGAACTCTGGCAATAACCTTTCCATTTTAAATTTTGTAAGCTCGTCTGTTTTTTCCAATTCGCTGTATGTTCATTTTCAGGCCCATAAATATGAAACTCAATAGGAAACTGTTTAGCCTCACACAACTCCGCAACTTTAAGTAGATCTTCAATACCTTTTTTAGGCAGATTACTGCTGAGCAAAGAAGCAATAACAGGAAGTTTAACGCTAGGTAGTTTTGACGTAGTAACATCAATGTCAATAACATTTGGAATTAGAAAAGCTCGATTTTTCACATCAATGAAATTCAATACTGCCAAAGAGTTAGCAATATAATAGTCACTACTTTTTAAACAATGATTCCTAACAGTTTCAGCATCTGCCCCCAAAGCTTCACACAAATCCGGATCATTGAGAGGTAATTCACGAATATGCATAACCGTCTTTCGGTTGTTTCTAGTCGCTGCGTTCAATGGCTCTGACAAAACAAGGGTATTTGCATAAACAAGTGCAATATTCAGCTGTACAATAATTTGAATGAAAGCATCAACTACCTTTTCATCTGTGTCTCTATTTGCGTTCCACCACTGCATGGGTTGAAAAATAACTTTGCTACATAATGCAGAGACTTTTTCTACATAATCGACGTTTTCGGCATTAGGCAAAACAACAACAATATTAAAATCACTTTGCGAAAACATCTTAAGTGTGTCTAAAAAACTCCTCTCAGCACCAAAAGTATGTTCTGACACCATATGGCCGACACATAAAATGGTGGGCTTATCGTCATGGAAAAGGATTTCGCCTTCAAGTTCAGTGCGCTCTGGCAGATGACTTTCGTTCAGCAGATGTTCAATAACCGCTAATTTATTAGTTTTATGGAGATAGGCCTGCCCACTAATACTTATCACAGGGTTGCAGTCTCTGGCCTCGTGAATACCATTATTAATAAAATGTGCAACGGGCTCGACTCCCGCCTTGGCAATATCTGGATATCGCTGCAAATACCATGTTTGGTCAAACAGTTCACTGCTTTGCAAAAGTAGCGTTAAGTTATGCTTTCTTTGGGCATCATTTCCTCTCAGCATTGTCGGAGGAACAGCGAAAGGTCGCTGATTAGGTAAGCGAGTAAGATACAGCTTTTTATGAGATTTATGCCAGGTAACGGCTGCGTCATGATAGTCCTTTCGCAACCCTTTAAATTGAGTTCGTAAATGACTCGCTTTGGTTTGAGATAAGGATTCATTTGTTGCCCGCCCGAAAGAAAGCGGTATACCAGGTAAAACCTCGACAATGGAATTAACACCATAAGATGCCAAAATACGATGATAATATTCAGTATCAGCGTTCACTGAAACGTTGTCCCAATATCCCAAACGGCGAAATACCGAACGCTTCAACATTAGTGAAGATACATTACGATAAATCCAACCTTCTTCCATCCGCCAACGTTGAAAACGCAATTCCTCATCGGCTCTAACCCAATGTGAAACGGATGCGATAGCATTGCGCTTTTGTCGTAGCCCATTAACTTGGCATTCAATTTTTTGCGGATGCGACCAATCATCAATATCGTGCACAGTGATATACTTACCTCTGACCATACTAAGTCCATAATTTCGCGCTCGATATGCGCCTAAATTGACGTCGTGACGAAATAACTTAATTCTTTGGTCTTGCTTCGATAGAGATTGTAGAACTTGCCATGAGTCATCACAGGAAGCATCATCAACTATGATGATTTCGAGGTTTTTCCAAGTCTGATTTAGCAAACTCGTTACTGCTGTTTTTATAGTATCTTGCGCATTAAAGCATGGAATGATAATGCTAACTAATGGCTGCAAAATATCTTTTAACGTTTTGCTGCGAGGTACATTCAGCCCAACTAAATTATCTAATCCTAGTGGCTTTTTTGGATGTTTAACACTAACACCCAAAAGTTGGTTATTGGCAAATAGCTCAGTTAAATCATCAGCTCTACTCTCATTATCAAGCAGCATATTTTGAGCTAGTAACTTGTTGTTAGATGTTGGCCAGGTATTATCGTTAAGTAACGCTTGTGCCGCGCTCAATTTGCCCTGCCAATAATATGCATCAAACAACAACAGATATGGACCTTGATGTGCGATTAAATATAACGCCATTGGATCTTTCAAGGCTTCGGGTAAATATTGTTCTACCAGATCCCATTTTCCATAACTGCCATACCAGCGACCAAGCACCCACCCAGCTAAACACCGACTAAAGTCACTAGAGTTACTGAACAATGTGATTAGTTTTTTCTCAATTTCGTCAGTGTTATCGGTCGTCCATAACTCTTTTTCTAATTCAAATGCTTCAATTTTGCAGGGGAACCGCCCCTCGCCACGACCACAATTGATATAGTGCTCTAATGGTTCGACTCCCGCCTCTGCCACGTCAGGGTATGTATCTAAATACCAATTAGCATCAAAATATTTTCCAAGCTTTATGTTTTGTTCAATAACCATTTTTAATTACAATTTCTTTCAATAATAAAAATACACTAGCACTTAATAAAACATTCGTTTTATTTTAAATTAAGTCGCGTCTTTGATTTCAATTAGCTCCGAGTAAATTTCTACAACCACCTTTTGGGGATAGAGTAAGCATTTGCTATTTTAAATAGACCCCTTTCTAAAATTATGAAGTAAAGGAAACTTATTGGTCGCTGCTAAACTATTCTGACAACAGCAATCCTCGAGTTACTTTAAAATTATCATAATAAACGAAAGTATCAGTTGACGGGCTCCAACTTGGATCGTTTCCACCATAAAATGAGTTATACAAAAAATAATCAATCTTATTTTCCATATTTCCAGTAAAATTTAAATTGTTACGTTCTATCAGTTTTTTTCCATTAATGAAAAGTGCAGCTATGCCATCGCTGCTGCCGACTTCACTGTTTAACTTTACATATAGTGCAATTTTGTACCAGGTATCTTTAACAAACGTAAACCCTAGAGGGTCTGCTACATCATCCCCACAACGTTTTTTACGATCTTGATGGTATAAGTATAAAACGGGTTGTCCGTTTTGCCTCCACATCATTCGGACAGACCAACCATTCGGATCGATAGTTTTACAGCCAGTGGTAGCCGTCCCGCCTCCTAAGCCGTGCATTTTACCGCCTCTTACAAATTCAAATTGACTATCTAATTTCATATCAAAACTGAGAGTGGCTTCAGAAACGCTCTCTACTAATTGAAAACGTTTACCAATATAGGGCGTTCCTGTTTTGCTAGGGGTGTAAGTTTGTCGAATAATCTGCCCGTATTTTAGCTCTTCACTGCTCCCCTTTACCGATAACTCAGGTTTAAACCAATTTTGGTTTAAACCCATGTCTTCAAAGTCTTGATAATACAAGTAATCAGTTGATTGCTGCGCAGTAGACATATGCCCTCTTAGCGCAAACAACGATAAAAATGTTAGTAACAGCATTAATGTGAGTCTTAGCAATTTACTCTTATGCTCCCTTTTAAGTTATCGATATATAGTTTTAAACTCTCAACTCAAAGTAGTGCTGCAATCTGCTTTCAAAACGTCCATTTTAGAATCCTGTACAAAAGCACTAACTCCAGTGGCTACAACACCTTGGTTGGTACCTAGAGCCCACTACTCGTCAACTAAACTTTCTGTAGCTCTTTGTCTAAAACAAGTCTCAAATTTAACCTATCTAAAACGTCTTTCTACAAGCTAGAAAGCAAGAGTAAAACTGAAAACAATGACAATACCAGATTCTGTCAATTAAAGGTCATTTGGTTTAATACAACTTAACTGACTGCATAAGAAACCAACAACCATGTTAATAGTTGCCTCTAGTCTATTGCATAGATCAACCACGACGTTTATCCTTTCCGATTGGTTTATTATTGTCACAAGAATCTCTTTTGACCGACTACTCAGTTACAATTGGAAGCTATACATGTTCAGATTTTTACCTTCGGCCTCACTTTTTAAAAAACACTCTATTCGTCGACAAGCCAAACTAATTAAAGAATCAGGTTTATTTGACTCAAAATGGTACTTAGAACAAAACGCAGATGTGAAAGAGTCGGGTCAAGATCCAATTAAACATTACATTCAATTTGGTGTTACTGAAGGTCGCGCACCCAGCCCGAAATTCGACCAAACATGGTACCTATCACAATACCAAGATGTAGCTATAGCCGGTTTAAATCCTCTAGTACACTATATTGAGCATGGAATGGCAGAAGGCCGCTCTATTCAAGCCAATGATTCTAGAGCTCAGTCGATAAAACCATCAACTCCAGCGGGCGAGTTAAATAAAAAGTTATGGGGTGGATTTAGTGAGCATGCGGTAAAAGATTTAGAGAAATTTGCTTACGACGATAATGGCAAAAAATCAGAGCGCGCCCATGCCCTATTAAGTTTGAGTCGGTGGTACAGTACAACGAAGGATTGGTCTAACGCATATCGTTGTTTAAAAGATATTAGACCTTTAGATATCAAACTTTATCGAGCTAAACGAACAAAATTATTACTTATAGAAAGCCTTCTTCAACTTGGGCTTTTAGATAAAGCAACAGAGTTTCTTGAGCCCACACTAGCACAAAGGTTTGATAGTGATTTTTTATGCGCCTTGTGTAACCGCCTAGAATCAAATGAAGAAAGGCTCATAGTATTAAACAAGATATACTCACACTTCGGTTTGAGTGAAGTTTCCTTTATAGACCAATCTGAAGGTATGAAATTTGGCAATTTAACAATTGCGACCCCACCAAACACAATTAGCGGCGGTTCTAAAATAAGTATTTTAGTCCCTGTGTATAACGCAGAAGACTTTATTTCAGTAGCGATGCAATCTTTACTTAGCCAAAGTTGGAGTAACATTGAAATTATTGCGGTAGATGATTGCAGTACCGATAACTCTCTAGCTTTACTTGAAGAAATGGCTGCATTAGATAGTCGCTTGAAGGTAGCCAAAAATACCGTAAACCAAGGTGCTTATGGTACGAGAAACAAAGCCCTTAGCTTAGCCACTGGTGATTTTATAACAGTTCATGATAGTGATGATTGGTCACATCCACAGATGTTAGAAATTCAAATGGGAGCGATGTTAAGTAATCCGCGTTTAAAAATCACCTGTTCGATGATGGCCAGAGTACATTCGAATATGGAGTTTATGCTCAGACCGCAAAGAAACAATCTCGATTATGTACATAGAAGCTATCCGTCTGTACTGATAAGAAAGCATGACTTGGAAGCATTAGGAGAATGGGATGGCGTTTCGGCAAATGCTGATGATGAGTTTGTGCAAAGAGCCCGAATGCTATGGGGTAACGATTCGGTAAAAGACATACTAACAGCCGTTCCTTTATCTTTCTTTTTAGTACATGAAAACTCGTTAACTCAAAATAAAAAAACTAGCCTAAACAGTTTAACCTTCGGTATACGTCAGGAATACTCTAGACAAGCTAATTATTGGAAATCTAAAAAGGTTGAAGCGAACTCTGAAAAAATTGTTACAAATAGAAAGAGCTTAAAAGAACCCTTTCCTATCCCCGCAGGTTTAGCACCCAATAACTGGCCGTTAAATCGTCACTATGACTTAATTATTATATCTGACTTGAGTTTACTTGGTGGTACTAGGCGTTGTAATGAGGGATATGTAGCAGCAGCTCTAGATTCAGGTCTTAGAGTCGGTTTGTTTCATTGGCCCAGATATGATCTAAAAGTTGCAGAAATTGCCGACGAATATATGGAATTATCGTACAACGAAAATGTTGATATTTTAGTTCCTGAAGATGATATAAACGCTGATTTAGTTGTTATCCATCACCCTCCTATTTTGAAATATGAAATTGATGCTGTTCCTACTATAGATTGTAAAAAAGTAGCTATTTTAGTTAACCAATCTCCAATGCAGTTGTGGAGTGAAAAACCTCATTATTATGCAGAAAAAGATGTGAATGAGTTGACGCAAAAGTTATTTGGGAAACTACCGGTTTGGATTCCCATTTCTTCTATTGTGGAAAAAACACTGACACTTGCTGGAGGAGGTAATAATTTACTAAATGAAACTTGGTTCCCTCCTTATAGCCATGATTTACCAAAAACAGTTCCTAATCCTCCTAATGGCTTAGGTTCTAATAGACCCATAGTTCTTGGACGCCATAGCCGCGATCACTGGACTAAGTGGCCTGAATCTCATTCCGATATCTTCAATGCATATTGCGGCAACAAGAAAAATGTAAAGGTACAGCTGTTAGGCGGTGCAAAAACACCTCAAAAAGTACTTGGCAAATTGCCGAGTAATTGGGAAGTGTTTAAGTTCGATTCCATCGAAATTACAGAGTTCATTGAAGGTTTAGACTTCTTCCTTCACTTTACACATGAAGATTATATTGAAGAGTTTGGTAGAAATATTATGGAAGCGATGGCGTCTGGCAGAGTTGTAATTTTGCCGCAAAGTTATGAACCAGTATTCGGTGGTGCTGCTGTGTATTGTAAACCTTCAAAAGTTGAAGAGACTATTAGTGATCTATGGAACGACAAAGAAAAATACACAACTCAATCTCAACGTGGTTTTGCATTCGTAGTTGATAATTGTAGCCGTCCTGTGGTCGCAAGAAAAATACTTAATCTGCTCAAGTAAGGATATTAGGCTCGATGAAATTTCTAAATAATTTTATTGAACAGCTTTGCGAAGCTGAAAATCTTATAGATATATCGAGCAAATGTTCAGCTCAACAAAGCTCTACCTCTAAATGGTCTAAGGAAGACGATGCTAGACAAGTATTAATCGACAATAAAGGAGATTTTGCTAACCATACGGCCCCTGAACTAAATCCTTGGTTAATAATTGATCTAGAAAAACTATGTTACCCAGCCTACATTATTATCCAAAATAGGAGCAAGAAACCCTTCGACGAAATAGCGTCACGATTATCAGTGGAATGTTCAAGCGACAGCATAGAGTATAAACCCTTACATAAAGGTGAACTTCACTTTGGCCACCTTCCAGATTCTATGCCCTTAATATTGCCACTTAAAGGCAAAATTGCGTCCCGTTTCATAAAATTAAGCTTAGTTTCATCCATTAAAATGCCGCTGCATTTGAAGCGAGTAAATATTTTAATTGGGAAGAAACCTGATTTAACTCAAAACCAAAACAATGTTGTATTTTATTCATCCAGAAACGATGGTTTAGGAGAGCGTTTAAAGTCACTGCTAAATGCAATTGTGTTATCCGATTTATATAATACTGAATTTAAGTTCACCTGGTCGAACCCACCTAACCTAGGGGAATCACATGCAGTAACAGAAGCCGATAGCACCTTCTCGCCCGCATTTTATGAAAAACACGTTGTCGAAACATTACCCAATAATATTCATGAGCTAGATAAAAGAATTAATTTTTTCAACCGAAGTTTAGAAAAAAAACCAGCTATTAGAGTTTCACAGAGAAGTATCTATAACCAAATTCCGGAGTTGAAAAATTACATTTCATCCTCAGCCTATGCGAAGGCTTTTAGTAAAATAGAGTTCAGTGCAAACATTAATGAAGCTATTAATTTAGCTAAAAGCCTAGAGTTGCCGGCTAACGTGGTATCTATCCATCTCAGAGGTGGGGACATCGTTTATGGCCGTTATAGGCATGGCGACAGATATACAAGTAAGGTCATTTCCCATGCACAAGCTGACTATATTATTTCCTCGCTTAAAAATACTAATATTAATGTTCTAATTTTTGGTCAAAACAAGCAAGTCTGTAGGTACTTTGCAGACAAATTCAACGCTTTTTATTTTGGTGATAGAGCGGACGTATGTGAATTTAGCAGTATGCAACTAGCCATTTTTGATATGGTTTTAATGTCCAGAAGCAATAAGATTTTTTCTGGAAGTAGTGGGTTTTCCCAGTTGTCAGCGTTAATTGGTAGTGGCGATATAAATTCTCCAGAAGACTATTTTAACGCTACCGCAATGGCAAACCACATACTCAAATTCTTAAACTCAGATGAACTCAGGCACTTTGATGATTTTCAAAATGCTTTTGCTTGTTGGCATTTAGTATTTAGCTATAGAAATATTGTAGGTTTAGATAAATCAATTAGACTTCTTGAAAAAGCCTGTAGCTTCGACGTAAACAATCTTTTTTACTTATTAGTGCTATCTACCCTCTATTTTGAAAAGGGTGATTATAAAAGCTCTGAGCGCGCAATTGATAGTATTCTTAAGCGCACCGATGATACCTTTGAAAAAGAGGGAACGTATAAATTTTTAAAGGCTCACAAGCATCCTGACGGAACCGGCCCGTTGCAAAATTACAAACAAAAATTTTTAAATATGAAAAGCTCAAATTTAGTCGGTGCGGCAGAACTTGCAAAAGATTTTAGTTAGGGGGAAATATTGCTTAATAATATAAGAATTCTAGGAAGTTGTGTAACCCGTGATGCTTTCAATTTAAAAACTGACTTTAACTTAATCGACTATACTGCGCGCACCAGCCTTGCCTCTCTGTCAATGAAACCCAAAAAGGTTCCTGAGATTTTGAATAATATCCAATCGAAATTTCAGAAACGAATGGTAGAAAGGGATATGACCAAAAGATTTTGGCATAGTCTTGAGAACGCGAATAATGATATTCTAATAATTGATTTAATTGATGATAGGTTTGATTTGAAAGTACTTGACGACGGTTCAGCACACACTATATCTTCAGAGTATAAAAAAGCATCTAAAGGTAGTGAATACATTAGCCGGATTATTGGACATGGTTCTAAGGAATTTCAAAGCCTTTGGGACACAGGTTTGAATCGTCTTAGGCAGATATACAAATTACAAAAGTTAAAACAAGTTTATGTAAATTGTGTTTTTTATCAAGCGACTGGAAATAAGACTATCGATTCAGCTGCTAAAATCGTTGAAAGCAATAATTATTTAAATTTCGCATATTCAAAATTGCAAAATGCTTTCGGAAAAGAAGCAATGATTGAATATCCTGACGGAATAATAAAAGCAGACCTAGAACACGAATGGGGATTAGCCCCATTCCATTTTACAGAGCAGACATATCATTTTTTCCTTTCAGAGTTAACGAAACGAATGACTTAGATAAATGAATTCTTTCTCAATCTCAATTGAACGTTTGCTGCCAGAAATCAATGTATAATAATAGTAATTATTAAGAATTTTTAACTACCTCTCAATTTAAAATATCTAGTGTAATATTGTAAATTTTCGCTAAATTAGCGACATACCTTTTTAGAGATCTTCGGCGTAAACTGAACCAATTAGGAGAACTTCTGAGGAAAAAATCCCGTTACACAGAGTCACAGATCGAGGAGTTCTTAGAGAAGTCTGCCGTGAATGCGATATTTCAGATACAAACTACTGCAACTGGAAAGTCAAATACGCTGGTGCGCGACATCAAGTATAAACTGTCCGATTTGCCCATTAGCAATATCGACGTCAGCCTCAAGTCCAGTCAGCTTCATTGTGGCTACCAATGGCGTGATGAAGCTTTGTTTTAGGTAGACATTGAAGCGTTCGATCTTACCGTAGGTTTTACGACATGCGCGCAATCTAAAGCCAAAACCATCTTGAATCTCATACTCACGAAAACACACATAACTGGCTCGGTTATATCCCAATGTAGCGGCAAACCGTTTTAGTTTGACCCTGCCGCGTTTGATGGTGGGAATTCGACTTGCATCTGTTGAACTGGTGCAGTTTCAAAACGCACCAAAGGCTCTTGGCTTATCGGTTTGAACTGCATCTCCATCAATCCTTCTTGCCCCTCATACCCTTTGAGTTTGAAGTTCTCTAAATAGAAAAGCAACCAGTATCCAATGAGATGATGGCATCGCTGTGCGAGGGCTATATTTGGACGATTTAGCCGCATCACGTAAATAGCTGCGCGCGGTATTGCGTGATATGCCTAGTTGGCGGCTAATACTTCGAATACTGTAACCTTGTCGATGTAACACATGTATATCCATCAATGACTCCTGATCTAACATTGCATCCATGCCGCCTCTTCATTTTCAGAATCAGTTGCGATTGTGCCTCAGGTGGGTCAATTTTAAATTACCGTTAGTGGGGCAGTTTTGCATTGCCGGTGACAAATAAATTTTTTATCAAAGAACTAGCTAAGCGAACTTAACGGCGATATTACTAGCTCCTTTCAAAAACTTTAGTAAAATTTACTTAAAATTGATTAAAAAGAAGGCCAATTAACTAAGCATTTAGTAAATTGCACATTTTTACGGTGGGGGTGTAATTCGATTAGGATTTTACTGAGCTCTTCATCGCTACTATATTTATAACCATTTATTCCATCTACCACATAATAATTAAGGGTACCTAAACTAGGGGCTAATACGCTTTTTGAAAAGGACATTGCTTGAAAAAAGCCACCTGAAGTTAAAATGTCACGATACGAGAGAAGCACGTAGTCTGCGGAGTTAAGATATAACTGTACATCATCATCATCAATAAACTTGTTCACTAATACAAAGTCGCCTTTATCTATTGATTTAATTTCAGCTAATGTTTCTTTACAAAAAACTTTCCCGGCAATTACGTAGCTCAAATAACCTTTATTTTCATTGAGCAACTCTTTAAAAACTCTGAGTTTATCAACCAAGCTTTTGTATTTTTTAATTTTACCTAAAGTCGTGATTACTAACTTATTTGAACCTACACCAACAATATCTCGTGCTTCAGACCTAGACATCGTATTTTTATAAACTTCTTGATAATGCCCATGTTCAATTATTTGTATGTTGGCATTTTCACCTAACCAGTCTTTTATCTCCATTTCTATGAGTGGATGATGAAGTAAAACAACATCACTCAAGTTAGACAATTCCTTTCGAAATTTATACTCTACATCAAGGTCTAACTGATCGTGATTCTGACGATTGTGAACTGTCCAAACGACCTTCACGCCTTTTTTCTTTAACTGCCTCAATTTAGTTAAAAAATCATCAAGTACAACAGTTAAGGTATCCGTAGTTTGATTATTGAAGAAAATATTTACCCAATGAATATGTAAAACATCACCATTAATAAATTGCGATAAATCCAAGTTTTTACTGTCAGATTCTGACAAGCCCTTAACCTCAACACCAAACTGTTTAAAGTTTTGATAAAGTAATTTTTGATAAGGGTTACCTTCACTATAATCTGGCAAATAGTAAAGAGTGCGATTAGGTGTTAACCAAGAAAAATCTGACATTTTCGGCGCTTTATCTATTCTATCCAAGAAGTAAGATAATTTTTCCTCTAACCCATAAATACGATTTATGTTACACCAAAACTTATAGTGGTCGGTGCTGTAAGCCTTGTTTAAATAAACGTTTTCAAGTTGTGACTCGCCCTTTTGGTGATGTACTTTCGCTTTTATCATCCACCCTAAAGTGCCGTCCTCAGAGGATATAATTTTGTCAGACAGAATCAATAGGCGGGCAAATAGGTTTTCAGTAATATCTTGCTGATTCAAACCTCGCAAATAAAATCCAATAAAATCAAAGAAAGTATCTCTTAGGTTTGAAACCGGCAAAAGTCTAATTGTGCAGTCAATCAAATACTGAAAATCAGTTTCTAATATTGATTCACATAAGGCTTCCAATAACTCCTTTTGGAATTGATGTTTAATAGACTCTTTTCTCAAAAACTTGTAAAGAAGCCCAAATCCCACCCAAAAATCATTTTGTTTAAATGCGCAGACAATGGCTATTAATTGCAAACTCTTTAAATTCTGGCTTAAGGGTATAGAACGTTTACGTCGCCCAACAAAATACTCTTTTACAATCAAATCATCATAATTTTTTGCTTCTGGATTACGTCTCCAGTACGAATTTGGAGCTCGGTAATATAAACCTAACTCTTTGTTCAAAAGATAGTATTTACTGCCATTCACCCCACATCGAAGCCAAAATTCCCAATCTGACGAGGGGCCAAAACGGCTTTCTTTAAAGTAACCATTTTCGCGGTGAACCTTTGTGCGCCAAACAGGCATGCAATGGGGGATATTTTGAGATACTATCTTCTGACTTTTATGATTAAATTTCGCCAGTTTTTCAATGTCATACACTTCAGGTACTTTCGGCTTATACCAAACCTCGTTGTGATTAGAGTCATTCCAAGGTTGATTTTTAACATCAGTCACTCGAAGACTGGTGCTAGCTGCATCAACCTCTTGGTTTTTCGTTAATACATCAACCAATTCAACGACATGCTCAGAGCTGCGTTTGTCATCAATATTTGCATTTGAACAGAAAGACGAAGAGCTTAACCTAACGCCTAAGTTCCAAACATCATATAGCCCAGGATCAACAGCTAACCAAACATAAATTAGCGATGTGTTGTCTTCACCAAAACTCATTAAGTTTAAATGCTCTTGACCATCAGACTTGGGACGAAAAACAAATGTTTCGATATTTTGAAGCTCTTCAAACTTCGCAGTGTTTTCAAGAAATGCTTCTTTGTATTCATCCCCATTAAACATTGAAGTAATGAGAGTACAAATTGGGTGCCAAGGCTTTAAATTTCGATTAATCGAAAATCTATCGTTTTCCATTAATGGAAAAAATAGATGGTTTATGAATTTAGGTTCCCGCTGAGGCAGTAGGTGAAGAGTATCAAATTGAACTAATAAATTCTGAGTAAAGGTTTTACTATCAAATAAGAAGGCTGAGCTTTGACTAAAATCTATCTGATAGTCATCAATAATGAAAAAATCATCAGAGACTACTTTGCAATTATCTTTCTCGATACTCAGCAAGAAAACGTCAAATTGTAATTTGACGTTTTCTTTAAACCAGCTTAAAAGTTCAAGCCACAAATCAACTTGCTTTTGGTTTAGCTTAGAGCAATTAAGTACCAGCTTTTTATTTGGTTTTAGTAAATCTCGCAAAATATCTACTTTTTAATGTTTTAAGAAAAATTTGGTTGAGTAAATTGATGTGATTGATTATTTAAGCACTTTATATGTTGGCACATTTAAAACTAAAGTACATTTCCCTATGACTATTAACCACTTAAGTCTCGTAGATAAACAATAGTTGCTTTTTTATCGTCATATCCGCTTTAAGCTAAAAGATTGACCGGTTGCACCATTCAACAAGTTTTGACTAGCTAGCATAACAGCCAAAGGGCCAACATCGTCTGGTTCTTTCCAAAAGCTTCCTTCCGCTGTGGGGTTCATTTGCGTTTTAACTGGGCCAGGAACTAACTCATTGACATTTATGTTATATTTAATCAACTCCATTGCTAATGATTTAGTGAATATCCAATTTACAGCTTTAGCTGAAGCGTAAGATGACGAGCCAGCAGACCCAACATGCCCGATACCTGAACCTATAGTAATAATATTTCCACCTTTACTTTTTAGATATTCAATTGCTACTTTACAGGTATTGAAGGTACATTTAACATTCGATTCTAATGGTAAAAACCAAGATTCAGCTGATAAATTTTCTACTGTGTCTTTTGCCTCATTAATGCCAGCATTGGCAAACACTATATTAATTTGTCCGAAAGACAAACTCACATCAGAAAATGCTTTTTCCACACTCGAATAATCACTTACATCAACTTTCAATGCTAATACATTGTGTTCTCCATAAACATAGTGAAACTCTTGTAAAGTTAAATTTAAAGCATGTGCGTCTCTTCCTAAAATCGCAACTTTACAACCACTTTCCAGCAAGTGCTTACAAATTGCTTTTCCAATCCCCTTACTTCCGCCAGTTACTACTGCTACTAAATTCTGTAGTGGAGAGTTTCTTAAGGATTTAATTGGGTAGTCAAATATCTCATCTTCAGCTGCCAATTCTGGTGGAATAACGGTGTTACTAACGCACAAACGCGCGACCATTGAATATCGTTTAACGTTACTCCCTAATGCCGGTAAACTTCGATGTAACAACCCAGAATGAAATAACATAAACTCACCACGCTTTAATGGGATGGTGATACGTTTTTCAATTAAGTCCGCTGGAACATTCAAAAAATGTTCATTTAATGGACGCTTATGATACGGACGAGTGTCCCTGGTATAACCTTCTTGCTGTAAATGAGAGCCTGGAATAAACTCCATAATTCCAGACGCTTCATCGATATCAGTCAAAGCGATTAAAATCGAAAAATGATTGGTTAAATTACTGAAATCTATTTCATCATCGGAATTTTCAAAGTGCCGATCGTGATGCCATTTGACTTCACCTGAACCATCTGTTTTTTTAAAGCAGTTCGTTCGCCAAACTTTCAGACTCCCCCCAAACGACGCTTGAATCTTAGCAGAGATAGTATTGTCAGAAATTAATTTTTGACAGTTTTCGTTATCAATATGTAGATTCTTGAATGCCTCACCAACTCCATCAAGCTCAGCAATCATTTTATTTAGGAGCATGTCATTTTCTATCGAAAACGGTCCAATAAAACCGTCTTTAGCGAGTTTATTTTGCATTGGCACCTCAAAAATTAGTGCTAGGTAACCCTAATTATTCAAGGTTACCTCCGCCACTATTTAACTATCCAAATTCTACAGCACACACGCCTACTCTCTGGAAACGGCCATTGAATAACCATGTTCTTTCAACAAGGCATGTTGTTTAGCTTTATCCAAATCACTGCGAACCATTTCAGCACACATTTCTTCTACTGTGATCTCAGGCACCCAACCAAGCTTTTCTTTAGCTTTTGAAGGGTCGCCTAACAAGGTTTCTACTTCTGCAGGACGGAAATAACGAGGGTCAACTTTAACAATTACGTCACCTACGCTAACGCCTGGCGCATCATCACCACTAACTGCAGTTACTGTAGCAACTTCATCTACACCTTCGCCGCTAAATTCAAGAGTAATACCCGCTTCTGCTGCAGACATACGGACGAATTCACGTACTGAAATTTGTTTGCCAGTAGCGATAACAAAATCTTCAGGCTTGTCTTGTTGCAACATCATCCATTGCATACGAACGTAGTCTTTTGCATGACCCCAGTCACGTAATGCATCCATATTTCCTAGGAATAAACACTTTTCTAAACCTTGGGCAATATTGGCGATAGCACGGGTAATTTTTCGTGTTACGAAGGTTTCACCACGGCGCGGAGACTCATGGTTGAACAAAATACCATTACAAGCATAGATACCATAAGATTCACGGTAGTTTACTGCTATCCAGTAAGCGTACATTTTCGCCACGGCATAAGGCGAACGAGGGTGGAATGGTGTGGTTTCTTTTTGTGGAATTTCTTGCACTTCACCGTAAAGCTCTGAAGTAGAGGCTTGATAAAATTTAGTTTTCTTTTCTAACCCTAAGAAACGAATAGCTTCTAACAGGCGCAAGGTACCTAAAGCATCTACATCTGCAGTGTATTCTGGTGCTTCAAATGAAACAGCAACATGAGACTGTGCACCTAAGTTGTAGACTTCATCAGGCTCAACTTCACGCATAATACGGATTAAGTTAGACGAGTCGGATAAGTCGCCGTAATATAACTTGAAGTTAGCATTTTCAACATGTGGATCTTCATAAATGTGATCTACACGCTGAGTATTAAACAATGAAGCGCGACGTTTAATACCGTGAACTTCATAACCTTTTTCTAATAATAGCTCGGCTAAATAAGAGCCATCTTGTCCGGTTACTCCAGTAATTAATGCTTTCTTCATAATTTAACTCTTTACTAGTGATAACGACTCTAAAGATGATCGAACAATTATCGCGTTTTCATCACAATACTGTTCCCAACCTCTAAATTCTGTCCAATAATTTACGAAGACAAAATCTAAATCCGCCCGTTTTGATGCAACATGATCATATTTACTATCACCTAAAAAAAGTGCAGGCTGTAGGATGTTCCCATTAGAAATCTCTCGATCTAAGATAGTATCTTTACTATCGGGACTTCCAAAAATTCCTCCGTCAAATAGCTCGAAAATCCCCCGAGAAGAAAAAACATCTCGCAACTCGTTTTGATCTCCTCCTGAAGCCACTAGCCATCTTGCTTTACGAGTTTTTTGGCGCAATTCAGCTAACCCATTGGCGATCTCACACTTCATCAATCCATCTAGAACAAACTTAGCATAATTATCCAATAACTCTTGTAACCGGTTAGTTTTATCTTCACTCTGAAACGTCTCGATAAACCACTCAAACTTCTTGTAACGTGAAATACCACCTCTAGCGACATGATATTCAACCAACTTGTTAGCAGCCTTCTCCCCATACGGTAGAGCTGCCAAATAAAACGCTTGAGTTTTGACCTTATTAGAGTTCAAAATCACACCATCACAATCAAATATTATTGTTTTATATTCAGATAATGGTAGTTTCATAATTTGTGCAACGCTTGTAATGCTTTTTCAACAGGTGCCACATCTTCAGGAACGTCCACAGCTAAACTTCCCGGTGTAGTTTCATACATCTGAATGCGCTTACCAAACTCTAGGAAGCGTAAAATTTCAATATCTTCACTAAACTCCAATTCACTTTTTCTTCCAAAAGATTGATACATTTTAAGCTCTTCAGCACTAAAGGCATAAATACAAACTTGTTTTTTATAACCTTTAGGAGCATTTTGTGGGTCTTTGAAGCCAGGTAATGCACACCTAGACATATAAATTAATACATCATTTTCAGTTGTAATAACCTTAGGAATATTAACACTAGTTGGCTCTTCGTCTTCTGACAACCAACAATATCCGTTGATAATTGAAGACATGTCATTGATTTTTGCATCAATAGCTTTTTGGATATCACTTGGATTAACTAAGGGTTCATCCCCTTGAACATTAATATAGATATCAGCATTAATCTGTTCAGCAGCCTCGGCAAGTCTATCCGTTCCCGTTAAACATTTATCTGAAGTCATTACAAAATTATAACCAGCCTGCTCTACAACTTCTGAAATTCGCGAATCTTCGGTCGCAATGTAAACATTTTCTTTACCCACAGCTTCACTAGCCAGTTCAGCAACCCAAATGATCATTGGTTTGCCAAGCAGAGGAACAAGTGGTTTACCCGGATAGCGACTTGAAGAATATCGTGCAGGAATTAAAACAACAGTTTTCATTATGACTCCTGCATCGCGTAAATTGACGATGTAGGGATGCGATAAGTTGTTGGTGTAACGGACATAACTTTAATATTTTGAGTTTTATTGAAAAGATCTAAAGTATTTTGCATTTCTTCACTTCTAGGATCTCCTGCACCGTAACCATCAAATCCGGCTAAATAAATACAGTTAGCATTGCCACTACTTGAAATGGCTAGAGCATAGCTTATAACCAGTGAATTAGGTAACACTGCGGCTAACTTTCCTGATTCAAATGATGAAGGTTGTACTGTTAGACCAAAATCTAACAATTTCTTTCCATTAAGAGATTGTAAAACATCTGGCGGTAACATAGATGCTGGTGTAATCAAAGGTTGTGGTAATTCAACATGGGCAGCACAATCCGCTAACAATCTGACTGGATGGCATGCAACTCTGTAGTCAATTAATTCTTGAGAAACTGAAGATTGTGTATTCAACGCGATTACCACGGGCTTTTCCGTCTTAATAAAACTTTCTATTGCAAGTTTATGGGCCGCAACACCAGGACCAGCCCCTAAAATAAGAACACTTCTTCCAGAAAGTTCAGATTTTGGTTCCCAACTGCCTTTGCTGTTGCCTTGATAAAAGTGTCTAGACGCATCAAGTGTATTGGCACTAAACTTTTTACCGCCTTCAACTTTTAAATGATTAATTGCTGCTAAAATATCTTCTTCGTCATATCGTGAGTCACTCAACATTTCTTGAATATAGGTTGGGTGAATTCCATATTTACCCGAAAGATAATAATATGGATTTGAGCCCCAACCACATTTATTTTTCATTGGCTGGAAGAATTGAGCAATAATCCCCATCAAAGGAACCATATCAATAGTTTGATTTCTCTTATCCGCTATTTCAATAACTAACTCTTCAGTGCGCGCGTTACCTGGACCTCTTCCCATACCGGTAACAGTGGCATCTAACCAAGTAACACCATCGTCAATAGCTTGTATGGTATTTTGTAGCGCCAAGCCCATGTTGTCATGAGTATGTATACCCATGGCACCTTTCCAATATTTACGTAACCAGCTAATAATTTTGCTCGTTTGAGAGGGGTTCATACTCCCCATGCTATCCGCAAAATACAAAGCATCAATGGGATATTTTGCAGCTTCCAATGCCAAACCTTCAACTTCCTCTTGAGACCGATCGGCTATTTGCATCAAGTTAAAGCCTACTAGATACCCTCGTTTTTTTAACCAAGTACAAGCAGGTAATGCATTTACAAACTCGTGAACATGGCAAGCAATACGAACGACGTCGACTCTTGAATGTTCTGCGTTGTTTGGGAACAACTTTGATAACACCTCATTTTGATCTACATCTCCGACTATTTCAGTTGCATTTATCATTACCGCAACTTTCAATTCACTTGGTACATTAAGCGAATTAATATAACTATCAGTTGTAAATGCATTTGCTCCTTTAAATCCTTTGTTTATCAAAGAGCGAAGACCCAGCTCAACAATATCCACCCCAGCCGCAGTCATTGCGCTTAAGTAGTTATTTGTAAGTTCGAGGGGAAAGTCCCAAGAATTGTAGTACCCACCATCACGAAGAGTACAGTCTAAAATTTTCATAAGTTTATCCTGATATTGTAATCAATTTCTTATTTCGAAGTTCCACTAAAGCGGCCATCTCACCTCGAAAGTCATGTGCTGTATGTTCATCAAAATTATCGCTAGTAAAATTATCATAGTAGTGCCTTGCAGACTTAATATTTTCATCAACATCAAATCCAAACAAA
This sequence comes from Aliiglaciecola sp., assembly GCF_039982535.1. Lineage (NCBI taxonomy): Bacteria > Pseudomonadati > Pseudomonadota > Gammaproteobacteria > Alteromonadales > Alteromonadaceae > Aliiglaciecola > Aliiglaciecola sp. The sequence goes on along the minus strand of NZ_JBDWYG010000008.1, from coordinate 1,149 downwards.
GAAGGTTTCACCCCTGATTTAACCAACATTAATACCGTTCTAAATCCTGTTCTCATGCCTTTTCCTGAACAAAGCAAAGGATCTATATCATATTCCTCAAGAATTCTATTTCCCTGGTAATTATCTTTGACTTCCTGCTCGGTTTTTTCCGGCCACCAAGTAAATACATCCTCAGAATTTAAACAAGCTATTAGGTGCAAATAGTTCTCATGTTGACGATTAAGCGAAGCGCGCTCAATTTCATGACTCCAAGTTATGAACTTTGTATCAATATTTAGCGCTTTTAGAATAAGTGAATTTTGATAACGATTGGGAGAGTCTGTTGTTATTACATTGCCAACGGGGCCAATAAAGGGATAATTTGAAAAATATGCTAAATCTAAACCCAAACAAATATAATCTGATTTCGAACCAACGTTCCTTTCAAATCCTTTTGTTAACGCACCATTAAATCTAAAGACTGCCTGAAAGCTATCAATTTCGCTGCCGAGCTCTTTCTTCATTAGGCTGGGAGAACTTCCAATAACAGCAACCCTTTCTGGCAAAAATAAACTCTGCTCTATACCAAACATTTTTTTCATAATATTCCTAAAAATCCTTTCCACTCATTTCGATAGATGAGTAGTTTGTTGATAACCTCATAGCTAGCTCACTGAAAGAGCTCCAAGTACTTCCTAATAACCTTTTAGACTGACTTAACAAAATTGCATCAGCAAGCGCAAACTTAATTTGCACTTCTGAACGATCAAAAACATTTCTTTTTAAATACTTCAATTTTTTACCATAATAATCTTCAAATACCTTATAATTTTCTTCTAGGTCAGTTGCTAGAAAAATTTCAAGATCTTCATTTTCATCAAACAACTGATCTATTCTTTTAATGAAATTTGAAAAATGACTTTGTTCTCGCCAATAATGCAACTGATCGTGTCCTTCCTGTGTCCAGTTTTCTACTGCATCATATGTATTATGGTCTAGTCCTTTTCCAGCCTCCATTCTAACGTGAACTGCGAGACACTTACTTACGTCAATTTGATTTACCAAGGATTGAATTTCATACGTGGGCTTTAGTGTTTGAATAAACTCATTTTCACTTTGCCAATGGGAGTCGTGATGTTTAAAAGTATATGCTGCGCGGAGGTAAACATC